>DATJET010000190.1:0-7917 GCA_035496295.1 Gemmatimonadaceae bacterium | reverse complement strand
GCGTAGCCGATGCGGAGCCCGGCCAGCCCGAACGCTTTCGACATCGTGCGCGTGACCAACACGCGATCGCTCTGCATCGCCACATCCACCAAACTGCATCCCGCGAACTCGGCGTACGCCTCGTCGATGATCACCAGACCGTTCGCCTGCGCGACGATGGCGTCGATCGTCGCGCCGGTGATCGTCGTACCCGTCGGGTTGTTCGGCGAGCAGAGATACACGATCGCCGGATCTGTCGCGAGCACGGCATCGACATCCGCGTCGTATGCCGGCGTCAGCGGGACCGGAACCGGCGTGAGCCCGTTCATGCGCGCGAACACCGGAATCATCGGAAACGTGGGGTCGGGCAGGGCGATGCGATCGCCCGGCTCCGCGAACGCACGGATCGCCGAGTCGAGCACGTCGTCCGAGCCACAGCCGGTCACGATCGAGGACGCGTCGACTCCGGCGTAGCTCGCCAACGACTGCTTGAGCGACTGCGCATACAGCTCCGGGTAGCGGGCCATCGCGTCGCTCGCGGCCTCACGCATCGCGCGCTCGGCGGCGGGCGGCACGCCCCAGAGGTTGGTGTTGTCGCTCAAGTCGACGGCGCACGGACGCCGGTCGGGCGCGTACAGGGACAGCTCGGCGTAGCCCGCCCGCGCGCGGGGGCCGGTGGTCTGCGTGGTCACGTTAGGCCTCCGGCGCGGAGTGCGGCGGCGGCGTGCCCGGGCAGCCCTTCGCCGCGCGCGAATACGGCCACGTCTTCCGCGAGGGTCGCTGCCGCGTTAGGCGACACGCGCTGGTACGTGCTCCAGCGCACGAAGTCGAGCGGCGAGAGGCCCGAATACGAGCGCGCCAATCCACCCGTGGGGAGCACGTGGTTCGCACCCGTCATGTAGTCGCCGAACGACACGGACGCCGAAGCACCCACCAACACCGTACCCGCACTGCGAATCCTCGCCAGTGCGGCGTCGGGTTCGGCGAGCGCGAGCAACAGATGCTCGGGTGCGTAGTCGTTGGCGAAGGCAATCGCTTCGTCGATCGACGCTGCCGAGAGCACGCCGCCGTGGTGCGCGAATGCGCTCGCGACGATGTCGCGGCGCGGCTGCGCCGGTACGATCGCAAAGAGCGCATCCGTTAGCCGGCAGGTCGTGTCGTCGCCCACGGCGACTGCCACGACGCATGCCCGCGGATCGTGCTCGGCCTGGGCCACGAGCTCCATGGCGACTGCGGTCGGATCGCACGCGTCGTCCGCGAGCACGAGCAGCTCGCTCGGCCCGGCGGGCGAATCGATGGCCACTGCGCCCGTCACCTGCAGCTTCGCCTCGGCGACGTACGCATTCCCCGGCCCAACGATCCGGTCCGCGCGCGGAATCGACTCGGTGCCGTACGCCATCGCGGCAATTGCCCCTGCGCCGCCGGCAGCGAATACGCGGTCCACTTGCGCGATTGCGGCAGCCGCGAGTACGATCGGCGACGGCCCAGTGTCGCGCGCCGGCGAGCAGAGCACGATTTCACCGACGCCCGCGGCGCGCGCCGGCACTGCGCCCATCAGGACGCTGCTCGGGTACGCCGCGCTGCCGCCGGGCGCATACACGCCGACGCGTCCGAGCGGATCGGGTCGGCGCCCAACGGTGATGCCTGGTTCCGGCTCGCATTCGAATGGCACGGGGCGTGACGCGGAGTGCACACACGCGATGTTGCGTGCCGACCGCTCCATCGCGCGACGCAAATTATCGTCGAGGTTGTCCAGGGCGTGCATCCAGTGGCGGCGCGGTACTTCGAGCGACTCGAGCGACGCGCCGTCGTAGCGTTGGGCGAGGTCTCGTAAGGCAGCGTCGCCCCGCGCGCGGACATCGGTGATGATGGCGGCGACGCGATCGCGAATCGCCCGGTCGCTCGACGTGGATCGGTCGCACAGCTGCCGATAGGCCGATGAATCGAGATCGCGGATGCGCCCGCTGTACCGGAACGTCACGGTCGACGCCGCGCTCATGGCATGAGCCTCTCGATGCGTGTGACGAGAATGCCTTGGGCGTCGAGCGCCTTGAGCTCGGCGACGGTTCGATAGACCCGCGACGCCGGCACCACCGCGTGGACCGCGACGTGCTCGCCGCTGTTCATGATGTCGATCACCGTTGGGCCGTTGAGCCCCGGCAGCACGCGCTTCACCTCCGATAGTCGGGTGCGCGGCACGTTGGCCATGAGGTATCGCTGTCCGCGCGCACGCAGCACCGACTGCAGGGCACCCACCAGCTCCTCGAGCGCACGCCGGTCGTCTCCGTTAGGCGCAGCGACGCCCGGCGCGACGATCATCCGGGCCGACGACTCGAGGATCGTCGCCACCTCGTGCAGTCCGTTCACGCGCAAGGTCGATCCCGTGGAGACGAGGTCCACGATGACGTCGGCGATCCCGATGTGCGGCGCGATCTCGGCGGCGCCGGAGACCGGCACGATCTCGACGTTTCGAGCGGCGCCGGAGAAGTAGCGCGCGGAGAGCCGCGGAAAACTCGTGGCTACGCGTGCACCGTCCGGGATGGCATCGATCGAGTCGATCTCGCTGCTGTCGGTCGCGGCGACGGCGAGCCGGCATTTGCCGAACTCGAGGTCGGCCAACGTGCAAAGCGCGCGATCGGACTCGGCGATGAGATCGGCGCCGGTAATGCCCGCGTCGGCGGCGCCGTCGGCGACGAACTCGGGAATGTCCTGCGCGCGCACGAAGATGGCCTCGAACAGGCCACCGAGCGACGAGGTGAGCGCGCGTTCATCGCGAGCGCGCACGTCGACGCCGGCGTCGCGGAAGAGCTCGCGCGCGTCGTCGGCCAATCGGCCTTTGTTAGGCAATGCGATACGGAGCACGGGATCGGGTCGTTGGGCAACAAAAAGGCCCGTCCATGACTGGACGGGCCGCAGCGTGGCGTGAATGGTGGATGCTTACCGCATCATCCGCATACGCGCCTCGCCCCGACCCGTCGGGCCGTGGTGATGAAGCGCGTGATGGTGGGTGACGCGAGCAAGTTGCATGTAACCAACATATGCGGTGTGCACGCGGATGTCAAAACCGTATCTGCCCTTGAATGCATCAGAGGTGGAGGGCCTCCACGACAAAGGTTCAAAGAATAACAACAGGGACGGGGAAGATTGCCTCGTCGCGAGGGAGGTCCGTTGCCTAACGCGCCGGGGCTGGGCTCTACGCTGACGCGGCAATGGACACGACCGGACACTCCGGAAAACCCTGACTATTCGGCTGCGGCGCGTGGTCCCATCGCTAGTGACTGGCCAAACGTGCGGGTTCTTTTTGAAACAAGAACACGAGACTTGGACCGCGTGCGATGAGCGTTGGCTTCCAGCAGAACCAGTCCGGTAATGTCCGTAGTGTCCGGTCGTGTCCGTTTCCACATGGGCGTAGATGCCGGCCCCAGCATGTTGCATTCATCGATTGAACCCTTTGAACGATTGGCGCGGAGATCTGCCACACGGCCTGAGCATGTCATCCCTATCGCCACTTGTTATATCAAAAAGGCTTGATATATTACAATCGTGACCACTATGACACGCACCGCCGACACGCGCCGAGCTGCCCGGCTCTTTCACGCCGTCTCGGACGAGACGCGGCTTGCGCTCATCGACATGCTACGAGATGGCGAGCGCTGCGTGTGCGAGCTGCAAGACGCGTTGAGCGCCGCGCAATCCAGGCTGTCGTTTCATCTCAAGGTGCTCAAGGATGCGGGAATGGTGAACGATCGAAAGGAAGGGCGCTGGGTGTACTACTCGCTGAATCCGGCGGGCATCGCCGACCTCGCGGACGCCGCGGCCGAGCTCAAACCCGCGCGCCGGGCGATGCCGGTTCGGCGGTCATCGGGGTGCTGCGACTAACCGATTTTCTTGTGCCTTACTAATCAATATTTTTTGATCATACAGGAGCAACCAAATGACCAGAGATGGAGTCGACCGGCCGACTGGGCTCGACGGAATTCGCGACATCGTCCGCGAGCGATACGGCAACGTCGCCAAACACGTCGCCGAGGGTGACACCGGCGCATCCTGCTGTGGTGGATCGGGTTCGTCCGGATGCTGCGGCTCGACGAGTGAGACGTGGGATCCCATCACCTCCGATCTCTATGATGCGGCGCAGACGGCCGGCTTGCCGGCGGAGGCCCTGCTCGCGTCACTCGGATGCGGGAACCCAACCGCCCTCGCCGAACTGCACGAGGGTGAAGTCGTGCTCGACCTCGGGTCTGGAGGCGGCATCGATGTGCTGCTCTCCGCGAAGCGCGTTGGACCTACGGGAAAAGCGTATGGGCTGGACATGACGGACGAGATGCTGGCGCTCGCGCTCGAGAACAAAGCGAAGGCCGGCGTGGCGAACGTCGAATTTCTCAGGGGACACATCGAGTCGATCCCGCTGCCGTCGAACACGGTCGACGTCATCATCTCGAATTGCGTGATCAATCTGTCGGGTGACAAGCGCGCCGTGCTCGCCGAGGCGTTCCGCGTGCTCAAGCCTGGCGGACGCTTCGCGGTGAGTGACGTGATCGTGCGCGGTGGTCTTCCGGACGCCGTCAAGGTAAGCATGCCGCTGTGGACAGGATGTGTGGCCGGCGCGCTCGAAGAACAGGAGTTCATCGAACTCCTAGCGGACGTGGGCTTCGAGGACGCGAGGATCGAGCCGACGCGTGTCTACACGCGCGAGGACGCTGCCGCGTTGCTCGCCGGGACCGGACTCGACGAGCGATTGGCCGATCAGGTTGAAGGGAAGATCATGAGCGGGTTCGTGCGCGCGACGAAGCCGGCTGTGCCGCGCTCCGCGACGCCGCGGGCGCGTCCGATAGCCCCGGCGCAGGCGGCATCGACGCGTGCGTGCGGGTGCAGCGACGATTGTTGTACGTAAACGAGATGTTCCGTTAGCAACGAGGTACAAGTATGACGACATCGACCAACACCGGGGCCGCGTCCGTTCGCCGGGCCATGCGCGACGATCTGCCGGCCATCGAGCGCCTCTTGACTGCCGCCGATCTGCCGATAGACGGCGTGGCGGACATCATGAAGCTGCACCCCGGGGACTTTTTCGTCGCCGAGCGGAACGCCGCGCCCAGGCAGATCGTGGCGGTCGCCGGTCTCGAGGTGTGCGGCAACACGGCCGTGCTGCGCTCTGTGGCCGTGGACCCCGAGTGGCGCCGCCGCGGCGTGGGACACGAGCTCGTTAGGCAAATCGTGTGTGAGGCCGAATCGCGCGGCCTTCACGCGCTCTACCTGCTCACGCTGACGGCCGAGGACTATTTCCCGCGCTTCGGGTTCGAGCGAATCGAGCGTTCGACGATTCCGGGCGAGATCGCCGAGACGGTGGAATTCAAGTCGGCCTGTCCGGCCACGGCCGTCGCGATGAAGAGAGCGCTGACGTGAAGTACGCGCTCTTGTCGGACGTGCATGCCAACCTGCCCGCGCTCGATGCAGTGCTGGCCGAAATAGCACGCCGTGGCGACATCGACGCGACGTACCACCTCGGCGACCTGGTGGGCTATGCGCCGTGGCCTAACGAAGCCGTCGAGCGATTGCGCGAAGCGGGCATTGCCGGCGTGTCCGGCAACTACGACTCGACCGTCGCGGCGGACTACAAACATTGCGGCTGCCGGTACGAGGATCCGCGCCAGGAAACCTTGTCTCACGAGAGCTATGCCTGGACGCGCGCGCACCTGTCGCTCGCGACGAAAGGATTCCTGGCACGGTTGCCGTATCGCCTCGACCTGCGGCCACTCGGCGGTCACGTCGCGGGACCCACGCTCACGCTGGTACATGGAACGCCGCTCAACAATACCACGTACTGGACCGAAGATCGTCCCGATGCATTCTGCCTGAAAATGGCAGAGGTCGCGGGCGCGCGCGCCCGCGACCTGATCGCGTTCGGACATACCCACAAGGCGTGGCACCGTGTCGTGGACGGCATCCACTTCGTGAACACGGGAAGCGTTGGGCGACCGAAGGATGGTGACTGGCGCGCCGGATACGTGATCGTCGATGTCGACGAGACGGGAGCGATCGCCATCGAATTCGCACGCGTCGAATACGATCTCCAGCGCGCGATCGATGCTATTCGCCGCAGCGACTTGCCCGACAACTTCGCGGAGTATCTCCGTCACGGCGGCCTGGTTCCGGCGCCCGCGTGACGAGCGCATTCAAACGGTACGCGGCCGAGTTCCTGGGCACATTCATGCTCGTTGCGATCGGCCCCGGCGCGGTGATGGTCGCGGCATCTACGCATGCCTTTGGACAGACAGGGATATCACTCGCCTTCGGCGTCGTGGTCACGCTCTGCGTTGCCTGCTTCGGACATCTTTCCGGCGCACACATCAATCCCGCAGTCACGATCGGATTCTGGTCGGTCCGTCGGTTTCCCACACGCGATGTCCTGCCGTACATCGTCGCGCAATGCGTTGGGGCCGCGGCCGCATCAGCGACGCTCGTTTGGATTCTGGGACCCGTCGGCAATTTCGGCGCGACGGTGCCGCTTGTGTCGACGGCACGCGCCTTTGCTGTGGAAGGCGGCTATACGGCGATTCTGGGTCTCGTGATCATGGGTGTGGCGACCGACGCGCGGACGCCGCCGAAGGTTGCGCCGTTTGCCATTGGTGCCACGGTCTTCGCGGGTGCGCTGGTCACTGGCCCGCTCACGGGCGGCAGCTTCAATCCAGCACGTACGTTGGGACCGGCGTTAGTCGGTGGTATATGGACGTCGCACTGGTTGTACTGGGCCGCTCCTGTGTTAGGCATGGTCGTCGCTATGCGTACCTATGATTCCCTGCGCGGAGGGTCGGCGGGCGTCCCCGCAGGTACGCTGGTCGGCACCGAAGGGTCGGTGTAGGTCTCTCCTCGACCGTGCGTCGGCTCGACGGATCTCTCGACGGCGGTTGCATCGATCGGGGTTGACGGCGTCGCCCGTCGCGTCAACTATTATGGCGTGCGCTCGGAGGCGCCCGTGGGTCCGCGCGAAGGACTGAGTCCACTCCTCCAATCACGGTGACTGCCCGTCATCTCCGTGCTGGCCAGCCTGCGGACCGCCGGCTATCGGCATGGAGGACGTATGACCCCGCAGTTACCCGAGCGCCCGAACATCGAGCAGCTCAAGCGGCAGGCGAAAGACCTGCTGCGCGCCGCCAGAGCCCGTGACACCGCCGCGCTCGCGCGGCTCCGCACGCTCCCCGCGTTCGCCCAACAACGGGACGACGCTGCCCTCGCCGCGTTAGTCGCGTTGCACGACGCGCAGTCGGTGATCGCGCGCGAGCACGATTTCCCGTCGTGGACGGCGTTGGTGGCACGCGTCGAGGAGCTCACGCTGCAGTTCGGCGACGCGGTGACGCAATTCATCGAGGCGGCGACCGAGGTCCAGGCCGATCGCGCCGTGCGGCTTCTCAGGCTGCACCCCGCCATCGCGCAGGCCAACTTCCACACCGCGTTGCTCCTCGGCGACGTCGAGCGCGCCAACGTGCGCCTAACGGAGAATCCCGGGTTGGCAACGGCGCCCGGCGGCCCGCGCAACTGGCCGCCCCTGCTCTACGTGTGCCACACCGCGTTGGGCTTTGGACCGCCGGCACGCGCCGATGGCCTCGTCACCATCGCGCGCCGCTTGCTCGCGCTCGGCGCCGATCCGAATACGCGTTTCCCCTGGCTGCACCACGGTGTCCAACGCCCGGTGTTGTGGAGCGCGGTGTGCGTCGCGCACCTGTTGCCGCTCGCCGAAGCCCTGCTCGAGGCGGGCGCGAACCCGAACGACGGCGTCACGTTCACCCTCGCGGCAAGTGGCGCCAATGTCGCCGCTCTCGACCTCCTGCGCGCGCACGGCGCCGATGTGAACCAGCCCTGGGCGACCGACGGCTCCGCAACGCTGTACGCGATCTTCACGTGGTCGGACGCGAGCGACGGCGCGCGATGGCTGCTCGA
>DATJET010000189.1:0-2780 GCA_035496295.1 Gemmatimonadaceae bacterium | reverse complement strand
CGTCTATAGATTCGGGTGACCCGCGCTCCTCGACGCTGGTTAGGCCTGTTGGATGTCCAATCGAGGCAGCACCTGTCGAGTCTACCTCTGCCGCACCCTGCTCAGGCCGCCGTTCCCGATTCGCGCACCATCAATCGTGCGAAGCTCGGCGACATCACCGCTTTCACGGAAATCGTGGAAGCGTATTACCCGCGGTGTCTCCGGTTTGCGCGCGCGATGTTGCACAACCCGGACGACGCGCCGGATGCGGTTCAGGAAACCTTCGTTCGGCTCTATCGCGCGCTGCCGAGGTATGAGGAGCGTCATCGATTCGAGTCGTGGTTGTTCCAGATCCTCGGCAACTGCTGCCGGACGGCGAACACCGTCCATCAGCGCCACGCCGCGCGGATCGACGACGACGAGAAAGTGCTCGAGCGAGTACCGGCGGAAGTAGATGGCCCCGGCCACTCGTTCGACCGGGAGTGGAGCGAGGAAGTACGCAGGGCGCTGGCTCAGGTGCCGGAGTACAACCGGGAGATATTCCTGTTGCATTACATAGAAGGGTTTTCGTACGAAGAAATCGAGCACATGACCGGCGTTCGCCAGTCGGCGCTCAAGATGCGCGTGAAGCGGGCAGCCGACGCGCTGCGCCGTCAGCTCGCAGGGGAGGGGAAGGCCTCGTGACCGAACAGTCTGGCGATCCGATCGTCGATCGGGCGATCGAGGAGTTGCGACGCCTTCCGGCGGTCGACGACCTGGCTGTCCGCCGGATCGTGACCGCAGCCGCGGAGCGACGCGATTCGGGCGAGGTGTCCACCGCCGTCGGCCGGCGTGCGCGAACGGTCAGGCCATGGATCGCGATCGGCTTGGCCACGGCCGCGGCTGCCGCTGGCTTCATGGTGCGTGGTGTTTGGTCGTCGGGTCGTGCGGCGAGCGACGCATCGAGCACCGTGGTGGCGGCCGTGCCCAGCGCATCGCCGACCGCGGCGCAGACAATGCGAGCCGCAGCAGGCGTCGCGCCCGACATGGCGCCGATCCCGCAGCAGTTCGTGCTGCGGAACGACGCGGCGCACCATGTCTCGGTCGTCGGGGATTTCAATGGCTGGAATCCATCCAACGCCCCGATGACTCGCTCGCCGGATGGCGACCTGTGGTCGATCACCATTCCGGTGACGCCCGGCCGACATACGTACGGTTTCATGATCGACGACACGGTGTTCGTGCTCGATCCGCGTGCGCCCAAGTCGCGTGATCCCGATCTGGGCGTCGAAGGCTCGGTCATGATCGTGGGGCGGCCATGATGCGATGTTTGTTGCTCGCATGCGGCGTCACGCTCGGCGCGGTGCTCGCCGCGACCGGAACCGCTGGTGCGCAGGAACCTGTGGTCATCGCGGGTCTCGATCGCGAGACGAACGCGCAGGTGGCGCGCATCGTCGAGTCCGTGCGTACCAGCGGCCTGCCGGTGGACCCGGTCTTGTCCAAGGTGCGGTTTGCGCTCGTCGTACACGCGCCGCCGTCGCGAATCGTCGCCACGGCGCAGGCGGTGGCGACGCGGCTCGAGGCAGCGCGCGGCGTGGTCGCGCCACACGGAGCGCCGGCAGACATCGCCGCGGGCGAGGAAGCGCTCAGCTTCGACATCCCCAAGGACGTGCTGCGAAAAGTCGCGCAGGCGAGCCCGGATCGGTCGGTGGCGGTGCCGATCGGCGTGCTCACGCAGCTCGTCGTGAGTGGCGTGCCGGCGAACAAAGCGGGTCAGATGGTGACGGAGCTCATCAAGCGCGGCGCCACGGCGACGCAGCTCGTCGCACTCGGCAACGACGTGAACGCCGACGTGCAGGGCGGGGCGCGGGCGGGAGAGTCGGCCGACATTCGCATGCGCGGTCTCACACCGCTGCTGGCCCCTGGCGGCAGCGCAGCGGCCAGCTCGCCGGCGGATCTGCAGTCCGCCTCCAGTCCCAATCCGCGAGATCCTCGTAAGAAGCCTTGAAAGCGTCCGTCATCATTATTTTGGGGGATGCGCCGAGTCCGGCTCATCCCCCTTTTGCTGCTTGCCGCGACGCTCCCGGTCCACTCGCTGGAGGCGCAGTGGCAGCTGACTGCTGACGCGGGCGTCTCGCGGCTCCAGCAAGCGGGGATCCCGACCGGCAACGCCACGACCGCAGGCTTGACGTTCGACGTTTCCTCGGCGCGTGCGTGGCTGCGCTCGAGCGCCCTCGCGGCGCGTGCGACCGACGCGCGATGGACCGGCCAGGGCCTGATCGCAGCCACCGTCGTTGGGGGGGGGCCGTCGGCGCGCATTCCGCTTTTTCAGCTCGATGCAACGTTGAGTGCGTTCGGGCAGTCGAATGCGCTACCGACTACGAGCGGTGAGCTGGCGGGGCGACTGCGCGGTGGCGGCAATGCGTTGGGCGGCGCGCTGGGCGCGGGTGTGGGCGGGACGGCGCAAGGAGGAACCTCGAGCAACACGGTGCGATGGCTCGCCGACGCCTGGGGCGCCGTCGGCAACGAACATCTCTTTGCAAACGGCACGCTCACCGATTCACCGGTTCTGGGATTCACGCCGAAATCCGCGCCAACGCCGAGGGTGCGCTACCTCGATGTGCTCGCGGGGTGGCGACACGATGTGGGCGGGCTGTCACTCGGCGCCGCGGCGGGAGTCCGTAACGGACTGGGCGACGTGAACAGCGGGCAATGGGCGGCGGTGGACGCGGCGATCTGGGCGACGCCACGAGTCGCACTCGCGGTGGGAGCAGGCACGGCGCTCCCGGACATCATGCGCGGAACTCCTCGCGCGCGGTACG
>DATJET010000188.1:0-35657 GCA_035496295.1 Gemmatimonadaceae bacterium | reverse complement strand
GCAGCGGGCGCCGCGTGATCGCTTCGCAGATCGCCGCCGCATGGCGGGGCGGGGCATTGAACGTCGAGTCGACGAACTCGAAATGTCGCACGCCGGCCTCGCGCACCAACTCTTCCATTTCGTCCACGACGTGTTCGGGGTCGCGCAGGCGATAACCCCATCCCTCGACGTTGAGATACGTGCAGTAGATGCACTTGAACACGCACCCGCGCTTGGTCTGGATGGGCACCGTCCCGCCGCGCCGCTCATATTTGGGGAGATCGAGCCATCGGTGCATGTGCGCCGAGGGAAACGCATCGACGTCCGGGTCGCCGCCGGGCGGCGTCACCACCGTGGTCGAGTGGTCGCGATACACCACGCCCGGAATGCCGGCTGGGTCGCGTCCGGCGGACAGGGCATTGAGCAGCGCGGTCGTGGCGCGCTCACCGTCGCCGGCCACGGCGAAGTCCACGCCTAACTCATCGAACAGCGATGCCGGCGCCACGCCGAACGCCGCGCCGCCGGCGATCACCCGTGCGTTAGGCGCGGCATCGCGCAGCGTGCGCAGCACGGCCGCCGCCTCGGGCGTGTAGTGCTCGAGCGCGATGAGGTCGCTGTTGTCGATGTTGCGGACCGAGACGCCGATGACGTCCGGTTGGAAGGACGTTGCCGCGGCGCGGGCGGCGGCATGTGGATCGGAGGCGAAGCAGAGATCCGCCACCCGCACCGTGTACCCTGCTTGGTCCAGCGCCGATGCCACACACGCCACGCCGTTAGGCACGACGGGCATCGGCTGCCGCTCCCGGTTGGTGCTCACGAGGAGCACCCGGGGGCGCGACGGCGGCGAGACCGGCCGCCGGCGCGCTAACGGAGCGGACGCGCGAGCGACGTCACCCGGTTCGCACGAACTGTGTTTGTCCGAGCAAGAGTGAGCTGCCATTGATGACGTATGTGAACTGCTCCGAGCCCGTATCCGGCGCCTGGAACGTGATCGTCACCGTACTGCCGTCGGCCGTCCACGTCCCGTTGGTGACCGTCGTGTCCGACACACTCGTGGTAAGGTCGAACGTTATCACTGTGCGCGACGCGGTGCCGTCGGCGTTGAATGCCCAGATCGTCTGCTCGTTGGTCGGATCGCCGTTCACCGTGTCGACCACCGTCTCCGACCACGTCCCGACGAGATTGCTGTCGAGTTGTCCGCCGCCACCGCCTCCACCGCCGCCCGTTCCGGTGTTGAAGCCCCCGCTATTGAAATACTGCGGCGTGGTCGTGTCGATGCAGGCCACTGCCACGACCGCGAGTGCGACAAACGCTGCGCGCGTGAGCGCCGTCCTTATCGCGCTCCGGACAGCATCAGTGCGACCGCTGCTCCGGTGAGCCCCGCCAGCAGATTCACCCCGTCGTTGTCCAACCATGGAATGCCTCCGATCCGTTGCGTGACGTCGCCGCAGGTGTGCACGGCCCGTTCGGTCAGCACTCCGCATCGAGTGCATCCCCGTCGAGACTGCAGGGTCGCGCCGGCGAACGAATCCGCCAACGCGCCCGCGCATCCGCCAGCGGCCGCGGCGACCGCAACGTGTGGTGGCCAGTGCACGAGCCACGCCATCACCCCAACGAACACCCCCCCGGCGACGCTTGCGAGGAGGCCGGCGATCGTGACGCCACCGGACGTTCCGGCGGCGACGCGTCGCCACGTTGTGATCAGTCGCGGGGATCGGGACGAAAGTGTTCCCACCTCCGTACCCCATGTATCCGCCGAAGCGGCTGCAAGTGCCCCACCACCGATCGCCATACAGGCAATGGCCGGAGCCACGAGAGACGCAAGCGCTGCGAGGGCAAACAGCCCGCCGTTGGCCAGCACCTGCACCGCGTCCCGTGTTCCGCCTTTGGCGACGACGGATTCGGTGCGGCGCAACTTGTTGTCGCGTTGGGCGCGCGAAAGGGCCGTACCGGTCACAAAGAACGCAAAAAGAAGTGCACCCCAGGACCAGCCCGCGGCGATCGCTGCCGTGCCGACGACTACTGCGGCAATGCCGCCACTCGGCGAGAGCGTACGCATGCGCCAGGCGACCAACGCAATCGCGCACGCCAACGCGAACCCGACCGCCGTGCGCGCGATCACTCCAACGGGCGCGAGGCTTCCTCGTCGATCAACATTTTCATGATGCGGCGGCGCAGGGCGGGAGGAGCTTTGATGATCGTGGCGCGCCGTTCGAGAAACCGCAAAAAAACTTGCTCGTGACGGAAATGCGGAAAGCATTGGCGGCAGCACGCCAAGTGGTCGCGAATCTGCAGCTCGACTTCCGCCGTCAACTCACCGTCGAGGTACTCGTAGATCCGCTCGAGGACCTCGGTGCACGAAATGCGAGACCGGTCGTCTGGGTGTGGAGTGGTGCTCATCCTGCTCTCGATTATAGGACGCAAGGCCCGAGTTAGTGAGTCCCGCTTTGCACAAGCGCCCGGGCGATGCGCACCAGCGCGCAGTACCCCGTTGGCGACGCACGCACGTGCGCCGCACACAACCCGATCGATCGTTCCGATGTTGAAGCATCAGGGTGGGCGATCGGTTCCCAGAAAATCTTGAACCCCCTTCTGCGGGCCGTTACCTTGGGTGCTGCCATTCAGCGTTCCCGCCTCTCCAAATGCCTACAACGGTCGACGCGCTTCTCCCGCTGAGTTTTCTCGAGGCGGTTCGCAGCGTGGATAGCCCCGACGACGATCTCGATGCGGAGCTCGTGCCCGAGCTGCGCAACAAGCGCCTTGGCTTGAGCGAAACCGTGTACGCGCAGATCCAGCGCTTCACCGACGCGGCCAAGAAGCATCAGCGCACCGAGTACGAGGAAACGGTGGCCATCGCCAAACTGCTCGGGCGCAGGCCGGACGCGGAGGCGGTGTTCCACGCGGCCGGGCGATATCTTGCCACGCAGACATACCAGTCGATTCGTCCGGCGTCGCGGGGGCTCATCTCGTCGTTGCCGTCGCTGCTCGCGCGTCCGATCGCGCTGCGCCAGACGCAACGCATTGCGAGCAAGTACCTCAACGGATCAGTGCGGCGTCACGGCTCGTTCCTGATCCTCGAGGTGTCGCGATCGGCTACCGTGGACGTGCCGCCGCGCGGCGTCGGCTGCGCGTACTACGAGTCGTTCTTCCGCGAGCTGCTGCGGCTGCTCGGGGCGAGCGGCGGCTCGGTGGATCACGTGCGGTGCGCGGCGCGCGGCGAAGGCACGTGCGAATGGCGCGCCGAATGGCGCTCGATCCATCGCGACGAGACCGCGGCCAACGCCGGGGCCGCGTGACGCGCTTCGCCTAACTTTCAACGACGTGCCCATGCTGACGAAAGAAACGCTGCCCAACGTGCAGCGCGCGTTGACCGATGCCGGGGTGGATGGCTGGCTGCTGTTCGACTTCCAGGGCACGAACCCTGTGGCCAGCGGTGTGCTCGGGCTCAAAGGGTTGGTGACGCGGCGCGTCTTCGCGTACATCCCGCGCGAGGGGAAGCCCGTCGCAATCACGCACGCCATCGAGCAGGGGCCGTGGCGCGAATGGCCCGCCGACTGGGGGCGCGAGCGCTACAGCACATGGCGTTCGCTCGAGGATGCCGTGGCCACGCTCGTGCGCGGGAAGCGCATCGCGATGGAGTATTCGCCGGGCGACGCGGTGCCGTACGTCGATCGCGTCCCGGCGGGCGTGATTGATCTCGTGCGCGCCGCGGGCGCGGACGTCGTGCCCTCGGCGGAGCTCGTGACCCGATTCTACGCACTGTGGACGGCGGATCAGCTGGCGTCGCACATTCGCGCGTCGGAGATCGTGGCCACGGTGGGCCGCGACGCGATCGCCGAAGCGGGCCGCCGGACGGCGGCCGGGCAGCCGATCGCGGAGCACGAGTTGCAGCGGTGGATCATCGAGCGATTCGAGCGCGCCAACCTCGAGTTCGACCATCCGGCCATCGTCGCGGCCGGGCCTAACGCAGCGGATCCGCATTACGCGCCGTCGGCCCGCAGGCCGCGTACCATCCAGAACGGTGAGCTGCTGCTCATCGACCTGTGGGCCAAGGAGCACGGCGGTATTTTCGCCGACCAGACCTGGATGGGTGCCATCGGTGCGCCGAGCACGCGCGCGATCACCGTGTGGGAAGCGGTGCGCGATGCGCGCGACGCCGCGACCGCCACGGTGCGCGAGCGCGCGTTAGGCGCCACCCCGATTCGCGGAGCCGACGTGGATGACGCGGCGCGCGCCGTGATCACCTCGCGCGGTTTCGGCCAGTACTTCACGCACCGTACGGGGCACTCGATCGACTCGATCCAGCTCCACGGGGCGGGCCCGCACATCGATAACTTCGAGACCCGCGAGGAGCGGCGGCTCATTCCCGGCGTGGCGTTCTCGATCGAACCCGGGATCTACATCGCCGGCGAGATCGGTGTCCGCAGCGAAGTGAACGTGCACATCGGCGAGACGGCGGTCACGGTCACGCCGCGCGAGTACCAACGCGACCTGATCGTCGTCTGAGCCCGGCCGCGGCGTCCCCGGTGGACGCCGAGTCGCCCGGCCTGCGCCGGGAGCTCGGCGTCTTCTCGGCGGCGATGCTCGTGGTGGGCGGCATCATCGGCAGCGGCATCTTCTTCACACCGTCGGAGACGGCCAAGGAGCTGCCCACCGCGGGCTGGGTGCTCGTCGTCTGGGCGTTAGGCGGCGTGGTTGCCTTCGCCGGCGCGCTCACGTACGCCGAGCTCGGGGCACTGATCCCGGATGCCGGGGGCGCGTACGTGTACATCCGCGAAGCCTTCGGCGCGCTGCCGGCGTTCCTGTATGGCTGGATGTCGCTCCTGCTGATTGCATCGGGCGCGATCGCCGCCGTCGCCGTCGGCTTCGCCGGCTACGTGGCGCACTTCGTGCCGCTCGATGCGGGCGGCCAGTTAGGCGTGGCGGGCGTCACCATCGCCGCCTTGGCGGTGGTGAACTATCTGGGCGTGAAGCCCGGCGCCGTCGTGCAAAACGTGATGACCGTCGCCAAGATCGTGGCGTTGGGCATTCTGATCATCGGCGGCGTGTTGCTGTGGGGGCGGCTCGGCACGCCGCCGCCCGTCGCACATCCGCCGGCGCCACGCGCCACCATCGTGGCCGGACTCGGCGCGGCCTTCGTGCCCGTGTTGTTCACCATCGGCGGCTGGCAGCAGATGAACATGGTGGCGGGTGAAATTCGCGACCCCGGCCGCAACATCCCGCGTGCGCTGGCTATCGGGATCGCCATCGTCGTCGTCTGTTATCTGGGCGCCAACGCCGCGTATCTGCGTGCGCTCGGCCGCGACGGACTCGCTGCGTCGACGGCCGTGGCAGCGGACACTGCGACGCGCATGTTCGGCACCTCGGGCGCGACGTTCATCGCGCTGGCCGCGATGGTTTCGATCTTCGGGTTCGTCAACGTCACCATTCTCGCCAATTCCCGCATCGTGTACGCCATGGCTCGTGACGGGTTATTTCTGGACGCGGCGGCACGTGTGCATCCGCGCTTCGGCTCGCCGCACGTCGCGATCGTGGTGATGGCGGTGTGGTCCATCGCGCTCCTGCTCCTGAGCGGCGGCAACCTCGGCACGCTGCTGAGCGGCGTCGTGTTCGCGGACTGGATCTTTTTCGGCCTCGGCGCGGCCAGCGTGTTCGCGCTGCGCCGCTCGATGCCTAACGCGATACGACCGTATCGCGCGCTGGGCTATCCCGTGGTCCCCGCGTTCTTCGTGCTCGCGGCGGTGGCCGGCATCGCCAGCTCGTTCTACAAGTCGCTGCGCATGTCGCTGTTGGGCAGCGCGCTCGTCGCCCTCGGCATCGTCGTGTTCACGGTGTTGCGGAGGCGGCGATGAGATGGTCGTTGGCGGCCGTGATAGCCGTGTGGGTGGCGTTGGGCTGTGAGGCCGACGGCCAGCGCGTGTCGCGGGCCGTGCCCGGAGCGCCCGCGCACGCCGCGGGTGCGGTGCAACAGGATTCCGCGTATCGCGTGGTGCCCGTCCCCGACGGCGGACGGATCGCCGGCCGCGTGCTCGTGCACGGCCGCGTTAGGCGGGACAGTGTGATCGCCGCAATGCCCGATACCGGCGTGTGCAAGGCGGCGCGGCGCGTGACGCTGGTCGAGGGCAGCGCGGATCGCGTTGCCGGCGCCGTGGTGTGGTTGGAAGGCATCCGCGCCGGGAAGCCGCTGCCATCGCTCCGGCGGTACGACCTCGCAACGCGCCACTGCGAGGCACGTCCCATGACGCAGGCGGCGATCGCGGGCGGCATGCTCGACGTGCAGAACCTGGATCCCGTGGCACACCGGACACGGTTCACGATGGCCGGCGCGACGCTCGACGTCGTCGACCAGAGCGACGCCGGCCAGGTGGTGCCGACCGCCGCCGTGATCGCGCATCGCGGCCTGGTGGCGGTGCGCTGCGATGTGCACCCTGCGACGCGCGCGTGGATCCGCGTGTTCGACCACCCGTATTTCACGGTAACCACGCGCGAGGGCAGCTTCACGATCGACTCGGTGCCGCCCGGCACCTACCGGTTGGCGGTGTGGCAGCCTTCGTTAGGCGAGCGCGACACCACCATTCACATCGCGGCGCGACAGAGCGCGAGCGCAACCGTCGCCTTCACCGCCGCGCCCTGAGGTCGCAGTCCGGCGCGACGCAGCGGTTAGGTCGTAGTCGCCGCTGCTTCGGGATACTGCACGCGGTACAATCGCGCGTACACGCCGCTACCCGCTAGCAGCTCGGCGTGCGATCCTTCTTCCACGATGCGGCCGCCGTCCAGAACCAGCAGCCGATCGGCGCGACGCACCGTGCTCAGGCGGTGCGCGATGATGAGCGTCGACCGTCCCGTGAGGAGCTGCTCCATCGCGCTGTTCACGAGGCGTTCGCTCTCGCTGTCGAGACTCGATGTCGCTTCGTCGAGCAGGACCACGGCGGGGTCCTTGAGGAACACGCGCGCGATCGCGATGCGCTGACGCTGCCCGCCGGACAGCTTCACGCCGCGTTCGCCGACCCGCGTCTCGAGACCCTCCGGCAGGCGCGCGATGAACTCCCACGCGTGCGCCGCCCGCGCGGCGGCCATGACATCGTCCTCGCTTGCGTTAGGCCGGGCATATGCGATGTTGTCGCGTACGGTGCCGCTGAACAGGGTGGGCTCCTGCGGCACCAGGCCGACCGCGCCGCGGAGGTCGAGGAGCGACAGGCGCCGGATGTCGATTCCATCCAGCATCACTGTTCCGTTAGGCACGTCCCAGAAGCGCGTGATCAGCGACGCGACGGTCGTCTTGCCCGCGCCCGAGGGACCCACCAGTGCCACCACTTCGCCCGGCGCGATCTGGAACGTCACGTCGTGCAGCACCGTGGGGAGGTCGGGCCCGTAGCTGAACGTCACGTGGTCGAAGCGCACGTCGCCGCGCACGGGACGCGGCAGCGCCACGGGCGACACGGGGTCGACCACGGTCGGCGTCGTGTCGAGCAGCTCGAACACACGGTGCGCGGCGCCGACGGCTTCCTGGTAGTTGCCGAACAACGATGCGAGCGACCCGACCGCCGCCGCGACGAAAAACGCGTAGAACAGGAATTCGACTAACGCACCAGGCGTCAGCTCACGCGCCAATACGAGGCGCCCGCCTTGCCACAACACGATCACCACGCCCCCGAACGCGCAGAAGGTGATCACGCCGAAGAAGGCACCGCGAATTTTCGCGCGCCGCACGGCAGCAATGACCACGTCGCGCAGCTGCGTGCTGAACCGTCGTGCTTCGACGGCTTCGCGCGTGAAGCTCTGCACAGTGCGAATCTGCGCGAACGCTTCGTCCGCGCTGCCCATCGCGTCGGCCACGCGATCCTGCACGCCGGTGCTCGCCTTCTTGAGCGCTCGCCCGAAAAGCCACGCGGTGCCGACGATCACCGGCACCACCGCGAGCGTCGTGACGGTGAGCTGTGGATGCGTGAGCGTGAGCATGATCACGCCGCCCACGAGAAACAGCACCTGGCGCGACAGCTCCGTCGCCTGATACGTCATCACCGATTGCAGCAGCGTGACGTCGGTTGCAAGACGGCTCGTGAGCTCGCCGGACCGCCGCTCGGTGAAGAAGCCCGGCGACAATCGCACGAGGTGCGCGAACAGGTCGTCGCGCAGTTTGGCGATGATGCGCTCCGCCGCGGCCGTCAGCACCCATACCTGTCCGAAGTTGAGCAACGCCTGCGCGGCGAAGAGCCCAACGAGAACCAGCGCGATGCGATTGAGTGCCGGCGCGCTCGCGCGCACGAATGCGGCGTCGAGCAGGTAGCGGACGACGAGCGGAAAGGCGAGGGTGATGCCTGCGCTCACGAGCAGCGCGACGGAGGCGAGCGCGATCTGCACGCGGTAGGGCCGCATGCGCAGGAGCAGCGGCCTGAGCGCGCGCGGCGACGGCACTCTGCGCGCGCCAGGTGTCGACGCGCCCTCGAGGCTCCTGTCGGCGCTCAGAGCGGACGGCCGTCGAGCCATGCGCGAATCTGTGACAGCGCGGCGCTCATGCGCCGGCGCGCGTCATGCGCGCGCTGAAACACCGCGAATGCGTCGGCCACGGCCACATCGCGTTCGTCAGGGGGGCCGGACCAATTGTGCGACGACCATTCGCGGACGTGCACGCGGCCGTTCGCCGGTTTGCCGAGCATCAGCAGCCGCTCGCGTTCTCCGTCGCCCGCCGCCACGAGGATGCCGAGCTCGTCGGGGCCCGGCGCGCGGTTCCGATCGTCGCCGGACATCACCGCGACACGGCGCGGTCCACTGCCATGGCGACGAACAGCAGCGCGAGGTACAGCAGCGAGTATTTGTACACGCTCCACGCCGCCGCCGTCCACGGCCGGGCGCGCATCACGCGCACCACACCCGCGAGCAGCAGTCCGCCTAACGCAGCCGCCGACACCGCGTAGATGAGCCCGAACGCACCGAACGCCGCCGGCAGCAGCGTGATGGGGATGAGGATCAGGGTGTACCAGAACATCTGCCGCATCGTCTCGCGCTCGCCCCACACGAGCGGCGCCATGGGTACGCCGGCGCGTCCGTAATCGTGCTGCTTGAGCAGCGCGAGCGCCCAGAAATGCGGCGGCGTCCAATAGAACACGATGAGGAACAGGTACACCGCGGCCAGGTCGATGCGCCCCGTCACCGCCGCCCAACCGACAAGGGGAGGAAAGGCCCCGGCCGCGCCGCCGATCACGATGTTCTGTGGCGTCCGGCGCTTGAGCCAGCGCGTGTAGACGAACACGTAGAAGTAGAACCCGGCCAGCGCGAGCGCGGCGCTCAGCACGTTCACCGCGAACGCGAACAACGCGGTGGCGCCGGTGGCGAGCGCGAGGCCGTACGCCAGCACCGCCCGCGGATCCATGCGGCCGCTCGGCAACGGACGCAGGCGCGTGCGCGCCATGCGGTCGTCGATGTCGCGGTCGAGGTACATGTTCACCGCGTTGGCGCCGCCGGCCATGAGGTATCCGCCTAACGCAACCGCCAGCACCAGCAGCAGGCTCGGCGAACCGGCCACGTACATCGGCGCGATCGTCGTCACGAGCAAGAGCGAGATGATGCGCGGCTTGGTGAGCATCACCAGGTCGTGCGCGAGCGACGCCGTGCGTTCCTTGGCGACCACGGCACCCGTCATCGCGTTGCCTCCGCGGCGGCGTGCACGCCGCGTGCGGCAGGAGTCTCCGCGGCCGTAGGGCGGAGCGGCACCGCGTCGGCTGCGCGCGACGCCATCCACGTGAGATAGGCCGCGGAGAACAGCGTGAGCCAGATGAGGGCGCCGACGCTCTGGTGCAGCGAGCGCAGCACCGGCGGCAGCCGCAGCGCGATCATCGATCCCGCGATCGCGATCTGCACCACGATCAGCGCCGCCGCGATCGTCAGCGCGCGCACGACGACGATCGCTTCACGCCGCCGGCGCACACCCCACAGCAGACCGAACACGTGCAGCGTGAGCAGCAGCGCCAGCACGCGATGCGTCATTTGGATCGCGCGTCCCGTCGGCACCACGGCCGACGCGATCCCGGCGCCGCACAGCGGAAATCCGGAGCACGCGACGTTGGCTCCGGGGTACGTCGCCGTCATCCCGCCCAGGAAGATCGTGACTAACGCAATCGCGGCCCCCGCGATCGCGCCGCGCGCCGACCGCGCCGAGGCGCGCTCGTTCCGCGCGCACGCTCCGCCTAACCCACCGGCCCGCATCACCGCCGCCGACAGCGCCGCCAGCAACGTCGCCGCCAGCAGCCAGTGCGACGCCGTCGCGTACCACACGTTGCCGAGCCAGACGGTGATCGCACCCAGGAGCGCCTGCGCCGGCCACATCGCGAGCGCGAGGAGACTCGCACGCAGTACGCCGCCGCGCCCGCCCACGCCGGGCTCACGCCGCATCGCGTACGCCGCAGCGGCCAAGCTGCCCAACGCTACCAGCAGCAGCGCGGCAATCAGCCGGTGCGTCCATTCGATGACCAATGTGGGTTGGTCGAACGGCGGGAACCACCGCCCGTAGCACTTGGGCCAGTGGTTGCCGCATCCCATGCCCGATCCGCTGATACGGACGACGGCGCCGAACACGATTTGTGCAACGGCAACGATGAGCGCGGCGTAGGACAGTCGCCGCAACGGCGCCTTCATCGGACCACGCTCACGAGGGATGCTCTACCACGACGGAGCTCTGCACGGGCTGCACCGCGTTCGCTTGGCCGTGCGCCTCGACGGCGCGCCACGTGAACACGAGAACCACTGCCAGCCCGACCGCCGGTATGAGCGTCCACACAACTTCGCTCCACCGGGACGGCGCCGGAACCGCATTATCGCTCGCGGGAGGCGTCTTGAACGCGGAGCGCAGAATCTCGATCTGCGCGACCACGCAGCACCCCACGGCGAGCCAGAATAAGTTGAGACTCAACGGGATTGAATTTTGGAGTCGAAACATCGTAAAATCGCCGTAGCGAACTGCGGAAGCAACCCGCGGACCACCTGCGCGTCAAAGCGAATGATTGCACTTTCACCATCGCAGTCTCGCTGTTGCTGTTCTTGGTTTCTTCCTATTCTCCCTTCCCCAAGTCCGCCGCCAGGCGACGCTTCCCCATTCCGCAGGTCTTCATGGCCCTCCGCCGACAGCTCGGACTGCTCAGCACCGTCGCCGTGCTCGTGGGATCCACGATCGGGTCGGGCATCTTTCGCTCGCCGGCAGGAATCGCGCAGAAGCTTCCGGGGCCGCTGCCACTCATCCTCGTCTGGGTCACCGGCGGCTGCTTCGCGCTCTGTGGCGCTCTCACGCTCGCCGAGATCGCCGGGGCGATGCCCGCCACCGGCGGCATTTACGTGTTCCTCCGTGAGGCGTGGGGACGCCTTCCCGCGTTTCTGTTCGGTTGGGCGGAGCTCGCGATCATCCGTGCGGCCGCGCTCGGCGCCATCTCCACCACGTTCGCCGAGTATCTGCTTCGGGTGCTCGGACACAATCCCGCCGTTGCGCCGTACGACGCCTACGTGCACTACATCGCGGCAGTCGCGATCGCGCTGACGGCGACGTTCAACTACGTCGGCCTGCGGTGGGGCTCGCTGGTGCAGAACCTGACCACGGTTGCGAAATACGGCGGTCTGCTATTCATCGTCTTGCTCGCGCTGGCGCTCGGACTGCCGCACACCGGTGGACACTTCTCGCCCGCGGTGCCGAGCGGGAGCATCAGTGTGTCGGCGTTCGGTCTCGCGCTCGTGTCCGTGCTCTGGGCCTACGACGGATGGGAGGACGTGACGTTCGTCGCCGGAGAAGTACGGGACCCGCGGCGCAATCTTCCGCGCGGCATCATCATTGGCACGATCGCCGTCATCGCCATCTATGCGCTGGCGAATCTCGCCTATCTCGCCGTGTTGCCGGTCGATCAGATCGCGAGCTCGCCGCTCGTCGCGGCCGACGTCGCCGCGCGCGTCGTTGGTCCGGCCGGCGTGGTATTCGTGGCAATCACCGTGATGCTGTCGGCGTTCGGCACGCTCAACGGATCCATTCTCACGGCGCCGCGCATCTTTTTCGCGATGGCCGATGACGGCCTGTTCGTGCGCAAAGTCGCAGCCGTCCACCCGCGCTTTCACACGCCCTACGTCTCGATCGCGTTGTGCGCCATGCTCGGCATCATCTTCGTGCTGGTGCGCGATTTCCAGCAGCTCGCCGACGCCTTCGTGATCGCGATCGTGCCGTTCCTTGCGTTGGGCGTCGGCGCCGTGTTCGTGCTGCGCCGGCGGGCCGATTACGATCCGCCCTTCCGTGTGCCGGGCTATCCGGTCGTGCCCGCGCTGTTCATCCTCGCCACGATCTATCTGCTCGTGAACGCCATCGCCGCGCCCGACAGCCGGTGGTCGACGCTCGCTGTGTTAGGCGGCGTGGTGCTCGGGATTCCCGTCTTCTACGCCACCGTTGGCCGGCGCCGTGTCGTGACCGGCGCGCCGGCTG
This sequence comes from Gemmatimonadaceae bacterium, assembly GCA_035496295.1. GTDB lineage: Bacteria > Gemmatimonadota > Gemmatimonadetes > Gemmatimonadales > Gemmatimonadaceae > JADGGM01. The sequence continues at coordinate 23,230 of DATJET010000188.1, read as the reverse complement.
AACCGTGACCGACGCGTTGAACCGGGGCGGGTGAGCCGAACCGTCGCCAAGGTCGAAGAGCGGAGCGCGGCCCTCCGGCGCCCGCTTGCACTGCGTGATCTCGTGCTCACGCAGCTGCTGTACGTCGTCGGCTCGTCGTGGGTCGGCGTCGCCGCACGGTTAGGCAAATCGCAGAGCGCGTTCTGGCTCCTCGCCATCGTCCTGTTCTACCTGCCGCAGGCCGCCGTGGTGATCTACTTGAGCCGGCGCCTGCCGCTCGAGGGCGGGTTGTATCAGTGGACGAAGGTCGGGTTCGGTGAGTTCTGGGGATTCCTCACCGCGTGGAATCTGTGGGTGTATACGCTGGTGCTGCTGGCCGCGACCTGCCTGGCGGTGTCGAGCACGCTCTCGTACGCCATCGGCCCGCGCGCGGCCGCCCTCGCCGGCACCGAACGGTTCCAGCTGGCCGTGGGCGTCGCACTCATCGCGATGATGGTGGTCGTGTCGGTGTTCGGACTGCGCGTCGGCAAGTGGGTGCACAACTTCGGCGGCCTCGCGCAGGTCGTCGCGTTTGCCGCGCTGATCATCGCGCCCGTGGTCGCCGTCGCGCGCGGCGTCCACGTCACGTACCATCCGCTCGCCACCGGCGTGCCCAGAATGTCGCTCTTCAGCGCCAACGTGCTGGGCAAGTTAGGCATGGGCGCGCTGAGCGGCTTCGAGTGGGTCGCGATCATGGCCGGCGAGTCGCGTGACCCCGGTCGCAGCATCTCGCGCTCGGTCGTCGTGGCCACGCCGATCATCGCGGTGATGTTCATCCTCGGCACGAGCGCCACCTATTCGCTGGTGCAGGGCAGCGCGATCGACCTCACCGCGCCCATCCCGCAATCGCTCCGTCTGGCGTACGGCGCTTCCGGTGTGTTAGGCATCGTGGCGCCGGCGCTCGTGATGCTGCTGTTCGTGCGCGCCGTCGCGAACGCGAATTTGCTCTTCACCGGGAACACGCGATTGCCCATGGTGGCCGGGTGGGATGGCCTGCTTCCATCGTGGTTCACCACGCTGCATCCGCGGTGGCGGACGCCCGTCAATTCGATCGCATTCGTGGCCGCGGTCACGTTCGCGTTCTTGTTGTTCGGCATCTCGGGCGTCGGTCTCCAGGAAGCCTTCCAGATGCTCGACACCGCCTCGGGCGCGTTCTACGCGCTCACGTATCTGGCCATGTTCGCGCTGCCGGTGCTGGCGTCGGCACGGTTAGGCGGACGTCCCCCGCGCGCGCTCGTGGCGGCCGCCATCTCCGGCTTCCTCATGACGCTGCTCTATCTGGTGCTGTCGGTGGTGCCGATCGTCGGCGTGGTGAGTCGGTGGGCGTTCGCCGCGCGCATCATCGTGACGCTCGCGCTTGCCAACCTCGTGGGTGCCGCGCTCTACGCGCTCGCCGCGCGGCGCCGCGCGACCAGGGCGACGATGGAGAGCCCGGACACGGCCTAGATTGGGCGCATGCCGATGATCCCACGCATCCCGATTCGATGATGACCAACCCGTTGCGCGTCCTCGGCGTCTGCGGAAGCCTGCGCGCGAAGTCCTACAATCGCGCGCTGCTGCACGCCGCCATCGAGCTGGCGCCGCCGGAGATGGTGATCGAGGAATACATTGGCATCGGCGACTTGCCGCACTACAATGCCGACCTCGATATCGACGGCGGACCGCCATCGGCCGTCTCGTGGCGCCGCGCCGTCGGTACCGCTGACGCCCTCCTGATCTCGATGCCCGAATACAACTTCGGCCCGAGCGGCGTGCTCAAGAACGCCGTCGATTGGGCATCGCGGCCGCCGGCCACTTCCGTGCTCCACCGCAAACCGGTCGCGCTCATGGGCGCATCGACGGGCATGTCGGGCACGGCACGCGCGCAGCTGGCGCTCCGGCAGTCGTTCGTGTTCACGCAATCTCTCGTCCTGCCGGCGCCCGAAGTGCTCGTGTCGAACGCCGCGAGCCGCTTCGACGATGACCTACGCCTAACGGATGCCGCGAGCCGAGACTACGTTCACCGTCTCCTCGTCCGCCTCGTGGCGTTCGCGCGTCAACTGGAGAGCGGACAGAGCAGGACACTGCCGGACACGGCCGGACACTAACCGGGGACGCAGCAGGACACCGCTGAGTCAATGGGAGGGTCGATCGGGTCCGGCAGTGTCCCGCTCCGTCCGCCTTTCTAGAAGACCTTCACGTTGAAGTACTTCTTCGGATTCGCCTTCACGTCCGCCGTCAACGAATCCATCCGCGCCAGCAACGTCCGCAGCTCGTTGTACACCCCGGGGTCGTTCAACATCTTGCTCACCGTCCCGTCCCCGTGCTGCACCTGCGCGACCACCGAATCCAACCGCGACGACGTGCGCTGCAGCTCCGCCGTCATCGCCTGCAAATTCCGCGTCGTCGCCGCCACATTGTGCACCGTCGTGTCGAGTGCCGCGCTGTCCAATGCCGCCGCACTCCGTCGAATCGACGCCAGCGTCATCGTCAGCGCCTCCGACTGCTGAGCCGCCACCTTGTGCAATTCCAACAGCAGCGCGTTGGTCGACTCAATGGTCTTGTGGATGTCCTGCACTCCGTTCTTCTGCACCAGCTCCACCTGCAACGAGTGGACGATGAGCGACAACTGCCCGCTCATCGAGTCGACGCGAGTCAACAACTGGTCCATGCTCGGCGCCGGTTTGCCCGTGGGAATCGTGTCGCCTGCCGGCAGGAATGCGTTAGGCCGGCACACCGGCGTCGAATCCTGGCCCGGCGTCACGGGTACCACGCCTTCGGCGCCCACCGTCGGCTGCGGCCGCCGGCACGGATGCAGCGCAATCGACTTGTCACCGAAGAAGCCCTCGTTCTGCACCGTCGCCGACGTGCCCTCGGGAATCTTCCACTGCTTCTCGATCTCCATCGTCACGTCGAGATAGCCCGCCGGGTTCAGCGTCACCTCATCGACCGAACCGATTTGCACGCCCGCCAGCTCGACCGGTTGCCCGGTCTTGAGGTTGTTGCCCCAATCGAACTGCGCGTACATCGGATACGACTTGCTGAATCCGCGACGCGCGAGCCACAGCGTCCCGACGACGCCAACCACGATGGCCACGGTCACGAACACACCAACGATCACTTCGTCACGTCGCTTCATGGCGCGAGGGCAGGGGCGAGGTAGAGCGCGGTGAGCGCGTCCAACAACAGGATGACCACCGACGAAATCACGACGGCACGCGCCGTCGACCGGCCCACGCCCTCGGCGCCCGTCTCCGTTACGTAGCCTTCATACGAACAGATGAGCGCGATGGACGTGCCGAACAATGTCGCCTTGATCAGCGCGTAGTATACCTGAAACGGAATGAACGTGAGCCGGAGACCCGTCGTATAGTCCGTCATCCGCACCTTGGTCGCCACGATCACCGTCAGACCGCCGAACACGATGCCGATGGCGATCGACAGGATCGTCAGCATAGGCACCATCGTTAGGCCGGCGATCGTCCGCGGCATCACCAGATACGCGATGGGATCGTACGCCAGTGTCTCGAGCGCATCGATCTGCTCCGTCACCCGCATCGTGCCGATCTCCGCGGTCATCCGCGCGCCGACCCGCCCCGCCAGGACCAACGCAGTGAGCAGCGGTCCCAGCTCGAGGACCACGCTCTGCCGCACGATCCACCCCACAGCCGACAACTGCACGCCCGGGAAGAGCTGGTACACGGTCTGGTACGCGGTCACGGCGCCGATGAACGCGGCCACGATCCCGGCTAACGGGAGCGAGTCGACGCCGATGTTCTTCATCTGCTTGATGGTGAGCGGCAGCCACGTGCGCGGCTCGCTCACGGCGCGCATGATCTCGCGCAGGAAATGGACACGCCATCCGATCTCGAGAAAAATCCCGATCGTGAGTTGCGCGACCGTGCGGAAAAACTTGATTGCCGCCCGCTGCGGTATCGGAAACGAGTCGGTCGGCCGGTGGCCGCCGTGCCTCGGATAGACGCTCGCGCTCACGCGATGACTCGACGGCGCGCCGTCACGTGCGCACCCGCACCAACAGCACGAGCCCGATCGCGGCGAACAGGATGTTAGGCAGCCACGCCGCCAGCGCCGGCGGGACCACGCCGCCCTGTCCCACGGCCTTGGTCAGCTGGATCAGCATCAGGAAGATCATTGTGGTCGCCAAACTGATGCCAATGCCGAACGCGGCGCCGCCCCGCTGCGCACTCGTGGCCAACGGCGCACCGAACACCGCGATGATGATGCACGTGACGGGAATCGCGATCTTGAGCGCGAGCTCCACCTTGAGCTCGTTCGTATCGGCGCCCGATCGCTCGAGCGCGCCGATGAATCGCCGCAGCTCCAGGTATCGCATCTCATCGGGGCTCGGCGGCGTCGCCGTGAGATCGGCGGGTGCCTCGGTGAACACGTTGTCCCGCAGCGAGTCGAACCGCACCGACATCGTCTGCAGCGAATCCGGTATCACGTGCAGCTCGCCCTTCTGCAGCGTCCACACGTGTCGCGTCGTGTCCCAACGCGCGGACTGCGCGGCGACGAGATACGTCGGATACGCGGGTCCGTTGCCCTTGCGCTCGATGGTCACGTGATCGATCGCTCTCCGGTCCACGTTCAACGACGAGATCTGGTAGACGCGTCCGTGTTGTGCCTCATACGCGAAATTGAACCGGTCGCTCACCCCCGTGAACTTGCGCTCCTCGAGGATGTCGTTCCGTTTACGGTCCGTCACCGGCACGAGCTCGCCTAAAAATAGCGTGAACAGGGCCGTGAAGACGGACGCCAGCAAAATCGGCGCGATCAACCGATGGAAACTGATCCCCGATGCCTTCGCCGCCGTGACCTCGGAATGGCGCGTGAACGCGCCAATCGAGAACACGGCCGCGAACAGGACGGCCGCCGGCAGCACCATGAACATCGAGTCGGGCACCCAATACAGATAACTGAGCCCGATCTGTCCCCAACTCAGATTGCGGCTCAGATACTTCTGCAGGTGGTCCGTGGCATCGATCACGATCGCCAGCAGCGGGAAGCCCAGTGCCGCCGCGACGAGAATCTTGCTGAACTCGATCAGGACGTAGCGATCGAGCGGATGCAGCAGCCGCTTCATGCGGGCCTCCGCCCAACGCGAATCCTGGCCCGTTCGACCTGGCGGCCGAGCCAGAGGCGCACGCGCTCCAAGAGCTCCGTGGTATCGCGCGTCGCGGCCATCGCGCCCACGCGCTGCGACCGCACCAGCATGATCGCGCCGATGACACCGAAGATGGCGTTCGCCGCCCACATGGCCCAGAATGGACTGAGCAGCAGCTTGTCCGCCAGCGCTTCGCCGCCGATCAGGCATACATAGTAGATGCCGAACGCGACGACGCTGACGACGATCACCACGCCCACACCACCGCGCGGAAACCGGAGCGCGATCGGCGCGCCGAACAATACGAACACGACACACGCGGCCGCGAGCGCGAACTTTTTCTGGATCTCCACCTGATAGCGCGCCATGGTGATCGACGCGTCGGTCATCCGCGACCGGATCACCTCGATCTGCGCCGGTGTCACGAACGGGATCGACTGCATGCCTAACTGTGGCGAGACCGGCACGGTTGCTGCCCGTCCCGGCGTCGTCACCAGCGGATGGAGCCCGCCTAACGTGGTGTTCGGCTTCGCCGGCGCCCGCTTGCCGGTGCCCTGCTGCGCGCCGCGCTTCGCCGTCTGCTTCGCGCCGGGTTTCGCCGTCGCCACGCCCTGCTGCACCTCCGCTGCTTGCGCCGACGGTACACCGACCACGCCCAACGCACTTCGGATGAGATCACAGTAGAGCTCGCCCGATGTCCGCTGCGCGCGCCGGCTCGGGAGCGCGCCCGCCGGCGGCCGCTCGCCCGTCGCCGCGTACCGCGCGGTATTGCCCAACGCCGTTGCCAACTCGCTGCGCGCCAGATCCAGCTGATACACGCCCGTCTGATACTCCTGGTTCATCTGACAGACGGTCATCTCGCGCTCGCCCCGATAGTCGTCCTTCTCCGTCTTCTCGAATTTGTTCGTCACGCCGCGCACGCGCACCACGTCGGTCGTGAAGTACAACCGCTGCAGCGACGACGGATCGTCGTTAGGCACCTGCAATACGAACCCGTGGTGCAGCGTCATCTCGAGCGTGCTCTCGTCGCTCGTCAGACCCATCACGCCGCTATCGGCGTAGATCGTCTTGCGATGGCCCGGATCCTCGAAATTGTAGATGAACACCTCGCGCATCCGGTTCGTCGCGTCATCGATGTGCCCGGCCTTGAGAAAGATCCGCCCCGGAATCACCTCGTTGATCACCTGCTCGCGCAACGCGAACGTCGGTTTCTTCCTCGCGATGTCCGTCTGCAAAGTGCGCAGACGATGGTTCGCCCGCGGCAGCACCTGATCGTTGAACAGCAACATCAGCAGCGCCATCACGACGCCGCCCACCATCACCGGCGCCACGATCCGGTTCACACTCACACCGGACGCGCGCAACGCCGTCACCTCGTTCTCCGCCACCAACCTGCTGAACCCGTACAGCACAGCCACCAACACCGCCATCGGCAGCGTCATCGCCACGATGAACGGAATCGACAACAAAAAGAATTCCCCGATGATACCCCACGATAGCCCCTTGCCAACCAGCTGGCCGAATTGCTTCGCCACCTGATTCAACAGGAGCAGAATCGTCAGGGCCGACAACGAGAAGATGAGTGGCCCAACGTGCTCGCGGATCACGTACCGCGGAAGAATTTTCACCCGGAAAGACTCGCGTTCACTCTGCGCGACGAGGGATTCAGCCCAAATCTAAGACGAGCGGCGCCCGCGCGAAGCGACCCGCTCCAGCCCGCTCACGGGACGCGCGCCCCGCGCACATCTACTACTATTACCCCACCCCTACTCAGACTCCGGAGCAGTCTTTGCGCACCCGATTTTGGATGCTGCTACTCCCCCTTGGCATCGCCGCGTGCTCGCGTGAACGCCCCAGGACCTCGTTCAACGGACAGGAAGCACTCGGCTTCGTCAAGACACAACTCGACTTCGGCCCACGCATCCCCGGATCTCCCGCCCACCGCAAGACCGGTGACTGGATCGTTGCCCAGATGAAGCGGCGCGCCGATACCGTTCTCGAGCAGCGATGGACCCACGTGACCGTCCACGGCGATACCCTCCCGCTCCGCAACATCATCGCGCGCTTCAAGCCCGATGCGGCCCAACGCATTCTCTACCTCACGCACTGGGACACGCGCCCGATCTCCGACGGCGCCACTGATTCCGCCCAACGCGCGCTCCCGATGCCCGGCGCCAACGACGGCGCCTCCGGCGTCGCGCTGTTTATTGCGTTAGGCGAGGCCCTCCGCAAGACGCCCCCCACCGTCGGCGTCGACCTCGTGTTCGTCGACGGCGAAGACTACGGTGACTTCGACAACGGCGACCTCTCGAAGACGACCGATGTCCTCCTCGGCTCCACGTACTTCGCCCAACACCTCCCGTCGCCTAACTATAAACCGCTCTACGGCGTCCTCTGGGACATGATCGGCGACCGCGACCTCGACATCTACCAGGAAGGCCACTCGCTCCAACAAGCCCCCGAAGTCGTCTCCCTCGTCTGGAATACCGCCGCCGACCTCGGATACTCCCGGTACTTCATCCCCGCAGCCGGCCAGGTCATCACCGACGACCACGTTCCGCTCCTCAACGCCGGCTTCCACGTCATCGACGTCATCGACTACGACTACCCCTGGCACCATACGCCCCAGGATACCTTCGACAAAGTCTCCGCCCAAAGCCTCCAAATCGTCGGCGACGTCGCCACCAAACTCCTAACGTCGCAATAATCACTCGGCGCCCGCGCGCACCCGCAAGAATTCGCTTCGCCCAAAATGTTTCGATGACGTCGGCCGCACCCTCCTATCCTATCGTGCGGCCACGATGCCAACACCCGCTGAACGCCGCGCCCTCTTCTTCCTCTCCGCCCTCCTCGTGCTGGGCGGCACCGTCCGCGCGTACGCCGCGCTCGCTACGCACGCAGCTCCGTCCGCTCTCGAAACGGCCGACCTCGACCAACAAATCCAAGACGTCGACTCAGCCCGCTCTCGCACAAAAAAGCCAACTCGGAAAGGTCGGCGCGCACATTCCACCGTTCACGACACCACAGGCGAGTTCAACGTTCCCGCCGGCGCAGCTTCATCACAGACAACCCCGCCCACCGAGCGCGCGCCTGCGTTCGTCAAACTGCCACGCCGCACCCGCAAGCCTCGCGACTCGTCTACCGCAGCAACCGACGTCCACATCGACATGGACGTCGCGACCGCAGCCGACATCGAACGCCTCCCGCGCATCGGTCCAACTCTGGCGCGACGCATCGTCGCCAATCGTGATTCGCTCGGTCCCTTCGGCGATTTGGAAGGCTTGAAACGCGTGCGCGGAATCGGTCCCGCACTCGCACGTATCCTCGCTCCCCACGTGACGTTCTCACTCCAACCGCGTCCTCACGGTGTGGATCGACCGGACGGGCGAGGGGCCGTCCGAAAGCCACGCCGCAGCCGCGCCCGCGTGTCAGATCCTCCTTAAGCCCACCGACGAGCGGTCACACATCCGCCTCGGCACTCGCTTTCGACGCCCCCTGTAGTCAGCTCGATCCTACGACGCGAAATAACCCCACCCGGGCGAACATGGCTGCACCCGTAGCTGCATCTGGCGAGCGCATCGGCGAGCTCCTCATTCGAGAAGGGCTCATCACGCGCGATGCGCTCGACAAAGCGCTCCAAGAGCAGAAAAACACGGGCATGCGCGTCGGGTACAACCTCGTCAAACTCGGCTTCATCGACGAAGTCGACCTCACGAGGATGCTCGCGCGTCAGTACCGAATGCCGGCTGTCGACCTCAGCAACTTCGAAGTCGACGCTCGCATCGCCAAGCTCATCCCCCCCGAGCTGGCTCAGCGTCACCTCGTGCTCCCCCTCAAGCGCGAAGGACGCACCCTCACCGTCGCCATGGCCGACCCCTCCGACCTCGGCGTCATCGACGACCTGAAGTTCATTACCCGGTACGACATCTTCCCGGTCATCGCCGGCGAATACACGCTCCGCAACGCCATCGAGCGCCACTACGGAGAAACGCCGGACGACGCACTGCAGAACCTCCTCGCCGACATCGGTGATGACGGCGACGTCGAGGTTGTTGAAGACCGCGAAGAAGAAGTCAATGCCACGGCCCTCGCCGCGGCCATCGACGACGCCCCCGTCGTCAAACTGATCAACGGCCTCCTCACCGACGCCGTCAAACGCGGCGCTTCAGACATCCACTTCGAGTGCTACGAACACGAGATGCGCGTGCGCTACCGCGTCGACGGCGCTCTCCAGGAAGTCATGAAGCCGCCCATGAAGCTCAAAGCCGCTCTGATCTCCCGCTTCAAGATCATGGCGAACCTGAACATCGCCGAACGCCGCGTGCCGCAAGACGGCCGCATCAAACTCAAGATCGGCAAGAAAGTCATTGACTACCGCGTCTCGACGCTGCCCACGCTGTTCGGCGAAAAGGTCGTCCTCCGAATCCTCGACAAGGGCAACCTCACCCTCGACCTCGAAAAGTTCGGCATCGAGCCCCGCGCCGAACACGACCTCATGGAGGCTGTCTCCAATCCCTACGGCATGGTGCTCGTCACCGGCCCAACGGGATCCGGCAAAACGACTACCCTCTATTCGGCGCTATCCAAGGTCAACAACATCGACGTCAACATCATGACCGCCGAAGATCCCGTCGAGTACAACCTGTACGGGATCAATCAGGTGCTCGTCCGCACCGAAATCGGGCTCTCCTTCGCCGCAGCCCTCAAAGCATTCCTGCGGCAAGACCCGAACATCATCATGATCGGCGAGATCCGTGATCTGGAAACCGGTGGCATCGCCATCAAGGCCGCCCTCACGGGCCACCTCGTCATGTCCACCCTCCACACCAACTCGGCGCCGGAAACAGTCACGCGTCTCCTCGACATGGGCCTCGAGCCGTTCAACGTTGCCTCTGCACTGAACCTCGTGCTCGCCCAACGGCTCGTGCGACGCATCTGCAACCGCTGCCGAGAGCGGTATGAGTGGGGCGACGACGAATACCGCGCGGCCAAACTCGCGCCGCAGACATCCCTCGGCGATCTGCGCTACACGGACGAGGCCATCGAGAACATGAAGCGCGGCGCAACTCCCGACGCGCAGCCGGTCGTCGCCGACTTCAGCCTCAAAACCAAAATCGAGGAAGTCCCGCTCTGGCGCGGACGCGGCTGCGATGCGTGCAGCGGCTCAGGACTCAAAGGACGCCAAGGCCTCTACGAAGTGATGGCCATGACCCCGCGCGTCCGAAAACTCATTCTGCAAAACGTCGGTGCCGTCGAAATCCGCGAAGCCGCCATCGCCGATGGCATGCTCACCCTGCGCATGGACGGCCTCCTCAAGGTGATGAAAGGAATCACGACACTAGAGCAGGTGATCCGCGAAACGGCGGCGTGATACGCCCCTGCAGCGGCCGAATCCCACGCGCGTGGGGTGACGTAAACAGTCGCCCCAGGCCGCGTTCACCGTTTTACCAGCGTCGCGGCTCGCCAGTCTATCGTGTAACGCACAACCGATTTCTCACTCGAAACAGGCCATGACGTCTCCCGCTCCAGTCCCTCCCGCGTCGGTCAACCTCCGCTCGCTCCTCGAAGAGATGATCGAGCGCGATGCGTCCGACCTGCACATCACGGCGGGCGACAAACCCAAGCTGCGCATCGACGGCGACATCCAAAACGCCAACGTCGATACGGTGCTCTCGCCAAAAGACACCATGCAGTTGGCCTATTCGATTCTCACAGAAAACCAGAAAAAGCGATTCGAGACCGAAGACGAGCTCGACTTCTCCTTCGGCATCCAGAACCTCGCGCGCTTCCGCGGCAACTGCTTCAAGCAGCGCGGCTGCGTCTCACTGGTGATTCGACAGATCCCGTTCAACGTCCGCACCTTCGAGGAGCTGGGCCTCCCCGCTGCCGTTGCGCACATGGCGGAAAAGCCGCGTGGCCTGGTCCTGGTTACCGGACCCACAGGCTCAGGCAAGAGCACCACGCTCGCCGCGATGATCGACAAGATCAACCGCGAGCGCAAAGGCCACATCATCACGGTGGAAGACCCCATCGAGTTCATCCACCGCCACCAAAGCTGCATCGTCAACCAGCGCGAAGTCGGCACCGACACCAAGAGCTTCGCCACCGCGCTCAAGTACGCCCTGCGCGAAGACCCCGACACGATCCTCGTCGGCGAAATGCGCGACCTCGAAACCATCCAGGCCGCACTCACCATCGCCGAAACAGGCCACCTCTGCCTCGCTACGCTGCACACCAACTCCGCGGCCGAAGCGATCAACCGCGTCATCGACGTGTTCCCGTCTCACCAACAGGAACAGGTGCGCGCGCAGTTGGCCTTCACGCTCGAAGGCATCATCACGCAGACGCTGCTCCCCCGCGCGAAAGGACGCGGCCGCGCCATGGCCGCCGAGATCCTCGTGGTTACTCCGGCGATCCGCGCGCTCATTCGCGACGCGAAGGTCCACCAAATCTACGGACTCATGCAGGGCGGCAAGAAGTACGGAATGCAGACGCTCAACGATGCGCTTTACCAGTTGTATGTGGGACGCGAGGTCGCCATGGAAGAGTGCCTGCGCGTCACGTCGGACCCGAACGAATTCATGCGCATGATCGGCGAAGCGCCACTCACCACCGACCCCACGGACCTGATGAAGGGCGGCGGCAAATCATCCAAGGTCGCGTCCATTGCGGGTAAGCGTTAGCCCACCAGACAGAGACTGACCCATGCCTACTTTCGCGTATACCGCACGCACGCTCGGCGGTGAGCTCAAGACCGCTACTATGGATGCCGCCACCCGCGACGAAGTCGTCGCGCAGCTGCGTCGGCAAAAACTCATCGTCGTCAAAATCGACGAAGAGAAAGCCAAGAAGCGGATGGGCCGCATCAAGACGCGTGACATCGTCATCTTCACGCGCCAGTTCGCGACGATGATCAACGCGGGCCTTCCGTTAGTCCAGGCCCTCGACATTCTGTCGCGCCAGAGCGAGAACAAGGCGCTGCAGGACGTCACCCGCCAGGTGGTGTACGACGTCGAGTCCGGCCACACCGTGGCCGACGCGTTGCGCCGGCACCCCAAGGCATTCACCGACCTGTACGTCAACATGGTCGCTGCCGGTGAAGCAGGCGGTATTCTCGATACGATTCTGCTGCGCCTCGCCACCTTCCTCGAGAAGAACGACGCCCTCGTCGGCAAGGTGAAGAGCGCGATGATCTATCCGGCCGTGATCATGAGCGTGGCCTTCGTCGCCATCGTCGTCCTGCTCATCTTCGTCATCCCGGTCTTCCAGAACATGTTCGCCAGCGTGAATCTGGCGCTCCCGCTGCCGACGCGCGTCGTCATTGGCCTGTCGTCGTTCCTCAAGCACTACTGGTGGTTGATTGCCGCCGGCATCTGGGGCAGCATCTTCATGCTCCGCCAGTGGTACCGCACGCCGGCCGGCCGCCTCCAGGTCGACAGAGTGATGCTCCGCATGCCGATCTTGGGCGACCTGCTCCGCAAGAGCGCGGTGTCCCGCTTCACCCGCACGTTAGGCACCCTCATCAGCTCGGGCGTCAGCATCCTCGACGGCCTCGAGATCACGGCCAAAACCGCGGGCAACCAGGTCATTCACAATGCCATCATGGAGTCGCGCGCCTCGATCGCCGGCGGCGACACCATCAGCGCACCGCTGCAGAAGAGCAACGTCTTTCCGCCCATGGTGATTTCAATGATCGCCGTCGGCGAACAAACGGGTGGACTCGACGAAATGCTCACCAAAATCGCCGACTTCTACGACACCGAAGTCGACACGGCCGTCAGCGGCTTGCTCAGCCTGATGGAGCCGATCATGATCGTGTTCCTGGGCGTCATCGTCGGCGGCATGGTCGTCGCCATGTACCTGCCGATCTTCGACATGATCAACGCCGTGCAGTAGCCGCAAACGCTGTTCCGGTTTAACGCAAACGCCCCGTCGGAATCTCGACGGGGCGTTTGCGTTAGGATGACACGCTATTCCGGTCCGAGCTGCCACTCGCCTAACGAGTGCGAAGGCTTCTACGCTCATGAAGTAACGGACGAAGCACCGACAAAACGGACGGAGCACGGAACGCAGCACAGCGCCCGGTTCCCGACGCCGCTGCGACGTCAACGGACTCACCCCGCCTCCCTACCGGTGAGAACCGTCACAGCACGGTGGCCGACACGCGCACAGTCGAGTTGACATCCCTCCGGCCCCGCGCGAGAATCGCGCTATCACAGCCTCGCGTCGCTCCCGGGAGGAAGAGACCCATGTCCGGACCCCCGCCGTTCGTCCCGCCGCCGTCAGCCTCCAAGCCGAAGCTCAGCCTTCAAGACCAGGTTCGGCTCAACAAGGAGAAGTCCGCACAGGACAGCCTGCGCTTCACCATCAACGACATCACCGGCGACGACCTGGGCAAAGCCCCATTCAACAATCAGGGCATGCACGTGGCCGAATATGGAATGCAGTGGTGGTTCGAGTACTTCTGGGCCGAAGCGAAAATGTCGGGCAGCGGCGCAGAGCGGCAGCAACTCGCCGACATCGCGAACGCGATGTTCGAGAAAACACCGGCGGGTCCGGCCAAATACAAGCTGCGAGCCGAGCTCGAGCGCTGGACGGACCAAGGGAGGTTCTACCAGACTTGGCGTGACGTCCTCACCAAACTCCTGTACCTCGGCTTCCGCTGCATGGAGCGCACGCAGGTTGGCTCGACCGGCGCATCCGCCCCGCCGGTTACGGGCGTCGCGACTCAGCACCTCGGTCTCCAGCGCGAGTTCTTCCGGTACATCGAAGCGAAAAAGGATGGCGAGCCGCGCTTCGACGACAAGATCGAGATCTATTATCGCTCGGAGACGCGCGACATCGACACGATCGTGAGTCACCAGGGCACGCGCCGGCAGACGGACGTCGCGTTCCTCGCCAAGACGATGAACATGAGCGCGCCGTGGCATCCGTTTTCGGTGGCGGAGATCAAGGACAAGATGTGGTTCCGTCGCGGGAACGCGGACAACGACTACTTCACCGTCATCAGCGTCGCCAAGGACTTCGAGACGTGTCTTGCATTTCCGAAGATCGATGAACGCCGCGTGTACACGTTTCCATCCGAACCGGTGGAGCAATGGAAGCCGCAGCAACTCGACTATTTCCGCAAGAATCTCGCGACCGTTAGGCTGCGCGACGGCAGCAAGAAGGTGGTCGTGGTGACGGAGACGACTGCGTACATGTGCGCGGCCACCGGCGCCGTGCTCGACACGGTGCGTGCGGGCGGAGCGGGCGGTGAGTCGTTCCCCGAACAGGGCCTGGCCGACATTCCGCTCGACCACATCTTCGCGGCGTTCCCGGTCTATCGCTATCACCACGGGCACAACGACCCGAAGGAAGGGTTCACCGCATTCATCGATTTCTCTCGTGCGCGGACGCTCAAGGATGTTCGCGCGTCAATGGACTTGTTCGGTGCCGCGTTCGACCGGTTGTGGGACATCTACATGAAGTGGAAGTACCACGCGCCGATCGTGACGGCCTGGAGCAAGGTGGGCGCAGCCGCGCCGTCGGTTCGGCTCGACATCTCGCACGTCATCTCGAACCCGATCGATCCGCAGACGCTGCAGGAGCTGAAGACCAACGCGGGTCGCTCGAACCCCGCTGTGGGGCAGCAGATGCGGGTCCTAACGGACCTCGCCTCGCGCGGAAAGCACTGACGAGCTGTCGTTAGGCGCCACCCCGACGTAGCGGGCTCGCGGCCGGATGATCTGGTCGAGTGCGTACTGCTCGATGGCATGGCCCAGCCATCCGATCGTGCGTCCGATCGCGAACAGCGTGAGTCCGGAAGCCGGCGGCAAGCCCAGCACGCGCGATGCCGCGGCGAGCGCGAAGTCCACGTTAGGCGCATCGCCGGTGAGCGACGCGCCGGCGCGCGCGAACTCGCGCACGAAGCGAAGCTCCGGGGAGCGGTGGAAATGCTCGCCGAGGAGGGTGAGCAGCGCCGCCGCGCGTGGATCGCCGCTCGGGTAAAGCGGATGGCCGAAGCCCTCGATGCGTAATCCCTGGCGCAGCCGGTCGGCGAGTGCCGCGCGGAGCGACCGCGTTCGGCGTAGCGTCGCCAGGAGCGACTCGACGCGCGCCGTGCTCCCGCCGTGCTTCACGCCTTCGATCGCCGCAAGTCCGCCGCCGACCACCGCATAGGGTTGCGATCCCGCCGACGCGATGCAGCGCGCCGTGAACGCGGAGACGTTGAGCTCATGGTCGGCCATGAGGATGAGTGCGGTGCGAATCACGTCCTGGGCGCCGCCATGCACGCGCCAGCCGTGCGCGAGCGCTGCGTCGATGCGGTCGCCCCGTGCCCGCGGCGCGGCGACGCCGACCAGCAGATCGAGAATGCGCCACGCGGTGCGCACGACGGCGTCTGGCCGGAGATCGAAGGCCTGGGCGTCGGTCGCCGATGCGAACGCCAGCGCCGCCTGTGCGCGCGACACGAAGGCGCCGCGCGGCAATCGGCTGCCTAACGGCGCCGCGTGCAGGGCGCTGCGAGGGCGCGCGCCGTCGAGGCGGGCCGTCCAGATGAGCGACGCTACCTCCTCCACCGATGCCTCGCGCGCGAGCGCGACGACGTTCCGGCCTCGATAGTAGAGCGCGTCCCCCGTGATCAACGTGATCGACGACTCCAGCACGGGGACGCCCCACTGCAGCGCGTGCGCCGCGACCTTGTCCGGATCGCGGCGCTCCTCGGCGCGCACGCGAAGGCGCTCGACGTCGTCGCGCGGGTACCGGCGCGCCCGGCTCGGCTTGGGCCCCGGTTCGGAGCGGAGGAGTCCCCGGCTCACGTACGCATACAGCGTCGCGCGCGTGACGCCGAGGGCGCGCGCAGCCTCGCCGGCGGACATCGTGCGGTCGCTCATATTGATCGATCAATCAACATTGACTGTATCATGCATGCCGGTCTAGGTTTTGGCCATGGCATCCCACAGTCTGATTGCTCCCGGTCTCGAGGGTGTCGTCGCCGCGACGACGCGCCTGAGCCACGTCGACGGCGAGGCGGGCGAGCTGACCATCGCCGGCTTTCCCGTCGGCGAGCTCGCCGCCAACGCCACGTTCGAAGAAGCTACCTGGCTCCTCTGGCATGGCGAGCTTCCGACTGATTCGGTCCTCGAGACGTTCCGCGCCGACCTCGCGGCGCATCGCGACCTTCCGCGGGCGACGCTCGACATTCTTCGTGAGTGTGCCCGCGCGCGCGTCGATTCCATGGATGCGCTGCGCATTGCGCTCGGCACGGTGTCGCTCGTGTCGACCGATGCCGTCGCGATCGTCGCACTCTCACCAATGATCGTCGCCGCGTACGCGCGGCTGCTCGAGGGCAAGGCGCCGATCCCGCCGCGTGGCGATCTGGGGCACGCGGCGAATTATCTCTACATGCTGAGTGGAGTCGAGCCGGACGCGGAGCGCGCGCGCGCGCTCGAGACCTACTTGATCACGGTGATCGACCACGGGCTCAACGCCTCGACGTTCACGTGCCGAGTCATCATCTCGACGGGATCCGATCTCGTGTCGGCGGTGGTCGGGGCCGTTGGCGCGCTCAAGGGGCCGCTGCACGGCGGCGCGCCGGGACCGGCGCTCGAAACCGTATTCGAGATTGGCGAGGCGTCGCGCGCAGAGAGGGTGCTTCGTGCGAAGATCGAGGCGGGGGAGCGGCTGATGGGCTTCGGGCATCGCGTCTACAAGGTTCGCGATCCCCGCGCCGATGTCCTCGCCGCTGCGGCCGAGCGATTGTTCACGCGAGCAGGCGACATGGGGTTGTACACGCTGGCGCGTCACGTGGAGCGCACGGCGCTCGGGCTGCTCGAGGAGTACAAGCCGGATCGGCGTCTCAAGACGAACGTCGAGTTTTACACCGCGCTCCTTCTGCACGGGCTCGGACTCGACGTCCCACTGTTCACGCCGACCTTCGCGATCAGCCGCGTGAGCGGATGGATCGCGCACGCACTCGAGCAGCGCGCAGCGAGCCGGCTCATTCGTCCCAAGTCGGAGTATGTTGGGCCGCGTGGCCGGCGCTGGCCGAAGCATGCAGCCGCCGCCAGCGAACGTTAGGCATGCGCCCCGGATCGCACACTTGAAGCTGACTTGACTCGGCAACCGAGCTCGGCTATGGTGCGGAATGAAAGACACGGAGCCGTTCTTGATTCCGATGACCGCCGAAGAGCTCGAGCACGTGTCGTATCCAGACAAGGTGACGGAGCTTGTGCGTGGGCAATTGGTGGTGCACGAGCCACCGGGTGCGCGGCATGGTTCCATCTCGTCGCGACTCACGTACTTCCTGGGCGACTTCGTGTATCGGCACGGGCTGGGTCGGGTCTTCGCGCAGGACACCGGGTTCCACATCGAGTCGAATCCGGATACGGTGCGTGCGCCGGACGTTGCGTTCCTGGCCCAGGAGCGCGACGGTGCGATTCACGACCGGGGATACGCGCGCATCGCGCCGGACCTTGTCGCCGAGGTGCTGTCGCCGGACGATCGGCCGGGCGAGGTGCGCGCCAAGGTGGCCGACTGGCTCGCTGCCGGCGTGAGACTCGTTTGGGTGATCGACCCGCAGCGACGCGCAGCCGACGTGTACCGAGCGGATCGCAGTGTCTCGAGCGGCGCAACGCGCCTTGATGGCGAGGATGTGCTGCCGGGCTTTACCTGCTCGGTGGACGACCTGCTGCTCTGACGGCGCGGCGCGCCGTTCCGTTAGGCATCAGGCCGGCGCCGGCGACGTCGCCCGCAGTGCACGGCCTGCCTGCTCCACGAACCGGTGCCACGACGAGCTCCCGACCGCCAGACGCCGGCGGCCGGCGGCGCTCAGGCGGTAGAACTTCGCGCTCCGGTTGTTCTCAGACACGCCCCACTCGGTTTCCACCAATCGCTGCCGCTCCAGGCGGTGGAGGGCGGGGTACAGCGTGCCTTCACCGACGAGCAGCGTAGCGTCCGTGGCCTGGCCGATCCATTCGGCCACGGCATAACCGTGACGCGGACCCCACGTGAGGGCTTTGAGGATGAGCAGCTCGAGCGTGCCGCGCATGAGGTTGACGTCGAGGTCGGTCATCGGCGGGTTCGTGTCCGGGGACGGTGGATGGGCGGGGCGGTTTGCCCTGTCCGTATGCTACGCGCTCTCCCCTTGTGACGCAATGGGTCGATCTCTCACAGGCCCCGCCCCGGCGCCCGCTGGTTTGCGTTAGGCATCGGTGGTGCTTGCGCGCGACCGGACGCCCGGCCATTCTTGTCGCGCCCCGGTCGCGATTCGGGACCGGCGAACGTCCATCGGAGGTCCCTTCGTGAATTCGCGTCGTCGATTCCTGATTCGCGCGCCTATCGGTTTGCTGAGCGTCGCCGTCGCGTGCCGAGAGCACGCGGCGACGCCCGCGCCTAACGCAGGCGGCCAGACAGCCGGTGCACCGCCCGCCACGCCGGGTGCGCCGCCCACCTTCGCCAGCGCGCCCTCCGTCGGACCGGCGGTCACGCCCGCCACGTTCGCCGACGCCGAAAAGCTGGCGCAAGTGACGATGACCGACGCGCAACGCCGGCAGGCCGCAGACAGTTGGGGGAAAGCGATGGCGCCCTACTACGAGCGGCGCACGGGGCCGCGCAAGCTGGCCCTCGAGCCGACGCTCGCGCCCGCCACGCACTGGAATCCGGTACTCGGCGGCGGCCCGGTTGGGCCCATGCGCGATCGCTTCGTGCGGTCGAGCGACGCGCCGGGCCCGCTCCCCGCGAGCGACGCCGAGATCGCCTTCGCGCCGGTGACGCGGCTGTCGCGGTGGATCCAGTCGCGCGCCCTCACGTCCGAACGCCTAACGAACATCTACCTGGGTCGCTTGCAGCAATACGATCCCAAGCTGCGGTGCGTGATCACGCTCACGCGCGACCTCGCGCTCTCTCAAGCGAAGAAGGCCGACGCCGAAATCGCTGCGGGCCGCTACCGCGGACCGCTGCACGGCATTCCGTTCGGCGTGAAGGACCTGCTCGACACCGCCGGCATCGCGACGACTTACGGCGCCGAGCCGTATCGCAATCGCGTGCCGCAGGCGGACTCGGCGGTGGTGTCGCGGTTGTACCAGGCGGGCGCGGTGCTGGTCGCAAAGCTGAGCATGGGTGCGCTCGCGCTCAACGACATCTGGTTCGGCGGACAGACGATGAATCCGTGGCTGCTCGAAGAAGGTGCATCCGGATCGAGCGCCGGACCCGGCGCGGCGACCGCGGCCGGGCTGGTTGGATTTTCGATCGGCAGTGAGACCGAGGGCAGCATCGTGAGTCCGAGCTTGCGCTGTGGCGTGAATGGGCTTCGCCCAACGTACGGACGGGTGCCGCGCACGGGAGCAATGACGCTCTGTTGGTCCCTCGACAAGCTCGGCCCGATGGCGCGCAGCGTGGAAGACACGATGCTCGTGCTGCAGGCGATCACGGGACCCGACGCGGGCGATGTGGCGAGTGTGCCCAGCCGGCTGGACTACGATGCCGGCGCGGGCGTGAAAGGGCTGCGCATTGGGTACGTGCCTGATTGGATGAAGGAAGCGCCCGCCACTGATGTCGACCGCGCCGTGTTGGACACCGCCGGAAAGTTAGGCATGGTGCCGACGCCGGTGACGTTCCCGAACTGGCCGGTGGATTCGTTGAACGTGGTGTTGTTCGCCGAGGCGGCAGCGGCGTTCGAGGACCTGACACTCACGCACCAGGACGACACGCTCAAGGTGCAGACGTCCGACGCGTGGCCGAATCTCTTCCGCAGCGCGCGGTTCCTCTCCGCCGTCGACTTCGTGCAGACGGACCGGCTGCGCCGCAAGCTGGCGCAGGAGATGGACCGGATCATGTCCGGCGTGGATGTGCTGTTGGTGCCGTCGCTGCGTGACGAGACGCTGACGACGACCAACTTCACCGGTCAGCCGTCGCTCACGATGCGCGCCGGGTTCGTCGAGGTGTCGGAGGCGCGGAGCGATTGGGCACCCGATCCGGCGCATCCGCTGCCCAGGTTCAATCCGCCGCGGCGTGTCCCGCACGGCGTGACCCTCATCGGCAAGCTGTTCGACGAGGGCACCGTGGCGCGCGTCGGTCTCGCACTGGAGCGTGCGTTAGGCGTGCAGCACGAAACGCCGCCGGGGTTCTGAGCGCTACTCGCCCGTCGGGGCTGCCGCGTTGGACGGCGTGACTTCGATGTGCAGCGGCACGGCTGTCGTCCCCCATTGGAACAGCAGCGTGGTCGAGTCGGGCGCGACGGCCGGGAACGAGAACGTCAGTACGTCCACCACCGGCGTGCTGTCCGGCTTCACGGCAAACGTGACCTGCTGCGCCGATGGATCCGGTCCCTGCACGTGAAACCGCTTCCAGCCGGTGCTGAAGATCACCGTCCACTCGTTAGGCTGCGGGACCATCCAGATCGAGTACTTGCCCTTGGCGAGCCGGTGCCCATCGATCTTCACGTCGTGGTCGACGTCGATGGTGGTGGCCCAATTCGCACCGGGCGTCCACGTGCTGCCCCACTTCACGACGCCGCCGAAGAGGTTGTCGCGGCCGCGGCGCTGCGGGCGATAGTACTCGATGGTGATCGTGGTGCCGTCGACGCGTTGTTGAACCATTCCATGCTCGCTGGCCATCACCTGCGCCTGCGCTCCGGCGGGAAGGGCGGTGACTAACGCGAGGGCGGCGGCGAGAACGAGGCGGTGCATCGAGCGCTCCGGCAAAATGTGAAGGACACAGTATTCAGCGTTTTCATCCGCGACGCCAGGCGATGATCGTCTCGCGGACCGGATGCGTCCGTGTGACCGAATCGCGGCCTGACGGGTTGATGACGTGTACGTCATCTCTATCAACCTGAACGCTAACACGATGCGCGCGCCTACCGACTCGTACAAAGCATCCGGCGGCCTGTTCCGCGATCTTCGCCACGCCGGGCGAGCGCTTCGCCACGCGCCTGGATTCACCGCGATCGCGATTGCGACGCTGTCACTGGGCATTGCGAGCGCGACGGCGGCGTTCAGCGTGCTCGATACGGTGGTGCTGCGCGGGATGCCGTACGGCGATGCGAAACGGCTCCAGACGATCTACGAGGTCGCGGATGACGGCAGCGCGCGCACGCCGTCGTATCCCACGTTTCTCGACTGGCAGATGCAGGCACGCACGTCCTCTGCCGCGATCGACGGCTTGGCGTTCGTACGGGGCGATCAGGTCTCGCTCCCCGGCGGCGAAGCCGGCGATCGCAAGATCGTGGCGTACGTGTCGCCCGGCTTCTTCCAACTCATGCGGACGCGGCCGTGGTTAGGCCGGACGTTCGCGCGCGAGGAGGAGCAACGCGGAGCGGCGCCTGTGGCGATCCTCTCCTACGATCTGTTCGTCGACCGGTTCGGCGGCGATCGGTCGGTGGTGGGGCGCGCGGTCGACCTGGACAGCGTCCCCACGACGATCATCGGCGTGATGCCGCCTAACTTTGTCTATCCGAACTTCGGCAGTAACGGGTGGGTTCCCACGAAACTGTGGGAGCCCATTGCGGCCTTCGGGGCGACCCATCCCGATGTCCTGACGCGGCGCGGGTTGCACGTCGACAGCCGGACCATCGTGCGGCTCCGGTCCGGCGTCGACTCGGCGCGGGCGGTGGCGGCGATGCGCACCATCGAAAAGCGATTGGCCGCGGACTATCCCGTCGACCAGGCGCACTGGACATCGGTGGCCCTCCAGCCCATGTCGGCCGACCTCTTCGCGGGTGTGGACCACTCGCTCAAGTTGGTTGGCGGGGCCGTTGGGATTGTGATGTTGCTGGCGTGCGCGAACGTGGCCACGCTGTTCCTGATTCGCGCCGGTGCGCGGGCGCGGGACACCGCCGTGCGCAGCGCGTTAGGCGCATCGCGTCGCCGGGTGGCGCAGCTGCCCGTGCTCGAGGCGCTGCTGGTGGCCGTTGCGGCCGGTGCGGTTGGTGTACTACTTGCCGGCGCGCTCGTTGGCTTTACCCGGCACAGCCTGGCAAGCCAGCTGCCGTTCGGCTCATCGTTGACGCTCGACGCGCGAGCCGTTGGCTTTGCGGTTGCGGCGTCGCTGGTAACCGCGCTCATCGTCGGTGCGGTGCCGGCCGTTCACACCACGGCCGTACAGGCCATGCGGCTGGTCCGCAGCGGCGCCACGGCCGCTGTGGGCGGCCGGCGCGAGCGGCGGGCGCGCGATGTCCTCGTGGTCGCGCAGTTCGCGCTGGCGCTCTCGCTGCTGTTGGGTGCCGGACTCCTGCTCCAAAGTTTTCGGCGGTTGGTCGCCGTTCCGTTAGGCTACGACCCGGATGGCGTCGTCGCCTTCACCATCTCGCCCACCTCGCACGCCTACGAGCAGCCGGCCGCGGCCGCGGCGCTCTACGAGCGGATTCTCGAGGCGGAGCGCGCGGTTCCGGGCGTGGAGGTCGCGGCGGCGACGGGCGGCGCACTCATTCCGACAACCGTCGTGCCGGAACGCGCGGCGCCCAACGGAGAGCCGTTGCGCGCGTTGTATCATCCGGTCTCCACCGACTACCTGCGTGCCTTACGGATTCGGTTGGTATCCGGCCGGTGGTTCGGCGACGCGGACATGAGGGCCCCGATGGCGGGCGGGCTGGTCGTGAGCCAGGCGCTCGCCCGTCAGTTAGGCGGCAATCCCATCGGCCATCGCATCACGATCCGGCGTCAGTCGCAGGCGCGCGCCGACTTTGGGCAGCCCATCACCCTGCCGGTCATCGGCGTCGTCGGCGACGTGCACGAGTACGGCCCGTCGCTGGACAGCGGTGGGGAGGTGTATCTCCCGTACACCCTCGAGGTCTGGCCGTGGATGAGCTTCGCGGTGCGCGCCGCCGAAGCCGATCGGATGCAGCGTGCGGTGGGCGATGCGGTGCGCGCCGTGGAACCCGCGATCCGGTTCCAGTCTGGACCGGCCGTGACGCACGGCGGCGCGGAACAGGTCGATCCCCAATTTCGATTCCTGACGAAAGTGGTGACCGGATTCGCGGGCGCTGCACTCCTGCTCGCGGCGGTTGGCCTCTATGGCATCGCGGCGTACGGCGTCGCGCAGCGTACACGCGAGATCGGCGTGCGCATGGCACTCGGTGCCACGGAACAGCGCGTGGTATCCCTCGTCGTGCACGAGGCGATCGTGCTC
>DATJET010000187.1:0-3164 GCA_035496295.1 Gemmatimonadaceae bacterium | reverse complement strand
GCACAGATGCTGGCAGGCGGCGTCACCGCGTGCCGCGATGCGCTCGAGGATTTCGACGCGTCGCGCGTCAGCGAGTGCCTTGGCAATGCGGAGGAAGTCGTCCGTGGATAGCAGCATGCGGGATTGCATATAGACAGTTATGGGAAGTATGTACTTGACGCACAGCCTGTGTGTGTAGTATAATGTTCCCATGCGACAACGCAAGGCCGGTGCGCCGCGTACGGCGCTGCTCACGAAGCTCCCATTGGCGTGCTCCGACGAGCGCGCGGCGGTCGAGTTCTTTGAGGAACAGCGTTGGGGTAATACGCCCGCGTGCCCGCGTTGCGGCGACACGGACGTTAGGCAGATGCTTGCCACGGACGGCACGCGCAACGCGCGGTTCCTTTGGCGCTGCAAGGGCTGCAAGCAGCAGTTCACGGTCAAGATCGGGACCATCATGGAAGATTCCCCGATCCCGCTCCGCCACTGGGCCTATGCGTTTTACGAGGCGTGCAAGTCGAAGAAAGGCGTCAGCGCTCGCGAGATCGAGCGGCAGTGCAACGTCACGTACAAGACGGCATTATTCATGATGCACCGTATTCGGTGGGCGATGGCGCCAGCGAACGACGACGAGCCGAAGCTCGGCGGGTCGGGCAAGACCGTCGAGTTCGACGAGACCTACGTCGGTGGCAAGCCGCGCGGCGCGCCGAATTGGGCGCTCGGCGTAGGCGGTCAGGCGAAGCGGGGACCGCGCCCGGACTTCCAAGACCGCAAGACGCCGGTGGTCGCGGGCGTCGAGCGCGGCGGTCGGGTCAAGGCGCGCGTGGTGACGGATGTCACGCCAGTTACGTTAGGCAACCACCTTCGCGCGATGGTCGATACCGCGTCGGTGCTCAACACGGACGAGCGGCGGAGCTACGAGCGCGTCGGGAAGGAGTTCGCGGCGCACGGCACGGTCAACCATCGCCGCGCGGAGTGGGCGGACGGCAACACCTACACGAACACCGTCGAGGGCTTCTTCGCGCTGCTCAAGCGCCAGATTTTCGGCACGCACCACAGCGTCAGCCGAAAACACCTCGGGCGCTACGTCGAGGAAATCAGCTTCAAGTACAACACGCGCCATCTCGACGATGGCGAGCGCACGGCGCGCGCGATCCGGGGCGCTGACGGCAAGCGCCTGACGTACAAGGATCAGGTGGGTAGGTGATCCCGAACCTTGCACGAGACGCGCGAAAAGCCCCATACTTCGGGCGCATTCGGGCCGTGAACCCGGATGCACCCGAAGCCGGGGGCCGGTTTGTCAGGCCTCCCGATCAGGGGTTATGGTGGCGGCTCGATAGTCACCGTCCTTTGGTTGCGCGGCTCCGGGGAGCCTTGGCAAGCCTCCCCCCGGAACCGCTGGTTGTGTGGTGTGAGCTGGACGGCTCGGGTGTCGAACCCGACGGCGCGAGACTACCAAGGACCGGCCGGTCACCGGACGCCGCCCAACCCTATCGACAGCAGTCCCCTGCCAGCCACTGGCAGCGGGACTGTTGCCGTTTTTGGCCGCACAGGGCGGCCGATTCACAACCGTTCCGACAACGCCATAACGCGTTGCCCGGTACTGTTTTCCGCGTGCCGAGCGCCGTCATGGCCGTCGCTCTTTCGCGGCGGGTAATAGATGCCGCCGCGCTTTGCGAGGTGCCCGTTTTCCGCCATACGGCGAGCCGCCGACGACGCGGCCCCTCGGGGGTCGCCAGCGTTCGTGTTGACGACGGCCACCACCAGATCGATGAGCTTCGCCGCCTCGATGCCGTCGGGATGCTCGCCGACGATGCGACCGATCGTCTCGAACATGCCGCCGGGTTTCACGGTGATGGGCGGCGGCGTGTTCCCGCCACGCCGAACCGGCCCGGCCTGCGGCGTCGCCGAAGCGGCTGGCTGTGGCTTCGGCGGGACGACGCTCGCCCCTGCGGGCGTGCTGGACTCAGAGGCGGTCGGCGCGCCCGCGTACTTCCGACGGAGCGCCCGCAAAAGCTCCCGCTCCTCATCGAGTACGGCGAGACGCCGGTCAATCGCTCTTACGAGGTCGGCGTTGTCGTCGGGAAGGTCATGCGAGGCGTTCGTCACCGTGGCTCCGTTCCGGGGTGCCGAGAATCATACCGTCGCCTAGTCGATGGCGCAACGCCCGGCGAAGGCGACCGCGACGTCGCCCGACGTCGCCGAGCGACGCGCCGAACTTTTGGAGGGAACTTGAAATGGAAAGCCGAAAGCGCACGCCCAAGCCGCGCGGCCCCGAGGCCGACCGCTTGAAGATCGAAGGGAATTGGAAGGACGCCGCGAGGAAAGCGATGGCGAAGGGCAAGCCGCCGGCCCCTGACCACCCGCCGAAAAAGCGAAGAACGCGCGGGAAGTGACCCGATGCCTAACGAAGCGTGGCGATGCGACGCGTGTGGCGCGCGCCCGGTTTACATCGTCAAACTCTCGGGCGGGCGCTCCGAACGGGACGGCCGCTGGCAGTTCGCGTTCTGCGAGGAATGCTACGCGAAGGCACGGGAACACGAGCCGCCGACGGGGGAAGAAGCGGCGCAGCGGCAACGCGCCCTTGAATCGTGGCTAGAAGCTCACCGCGTCACTGGCGACACGCCGCCTGCGGAGATTATCCCCCTAGAACGCTGGAATTATGACGCGCCGGAAGGCTAGTGTGCGTCAAGTACATACTTCCCGCGGAGACTTGCGCGAAAGCCGCGCACGGTATTACGCATTGATGCACAATTGACGGGAAGGGCTGCGGCTGCGGCGCACGTTCAACGGGCGACCCTCCGACAGCTGACGTAGCGACTGCGCACGTTCAACGGGCGCGGACTACCGAAGACCTCATGACTCACACTCATGGTGTCCGGCAGTCTGCGCCCGATTCGTTTGCGCTCTCCCGGCACCGCCTAACGGGCCTGGAGGCCAAACGATTATGTCACACGCGATTGTGCTGCGGAAATGCGCGGGCCGGTTTGCGGCCTGCTATCGCGGCTTCGGCACGCTCTTCACGCCGGGCGCGGCGAGCGGGATGTCGCTCGCGTCGATCGCCTTCGGGCTCGTGCTCATGCTCGCGCCGGTCGTTGCGCTGATCGCGCTCGCCGCGATCGCGATGCATCACACGCCGACCGCCGGACATTACCTGGCGATGTCGCTCGTCACCGCGAAGTCGT
>DATJET010000186.1:0-2839 GCA_035496295.1 Gemmatimonadaceae bacterium | reverse complement strand
GGTCGGAGCATGGATTCCCGAGAAGAATGAGTCGCACGTTTCGTGCGACGGCACCGTGCCATCGCACGAAACGTGGCCATTGGCCTCAGCGGCCCGCCGGCGCGGGCGCGGCGGACGGAATGAGCACCGCGTCGATCACATGGATGACACCATTCGACGCCACGATGTCCGTCGTGACGACACGGGCATCGTTCACATACACCTTTCCATCGCGTACAACTACGTCGAGCGCTTGGCCATTGACAGTCGTCGGGTTCGCGCCATTCGACTTCACGATGTCACTCGCCATCACCTTTCCGGGCACGACGTGATAGGTGAGAATCGACGCGAGCTTCTCATGATCGGCGAGAAGCGCATCGACGGTGCCGGGCGGCAGCTTCGCAAACGCGGCATCGGTCGGAGCGAACACCGTGAACGGTCCATCGCCCTGCAGTGTCTCGGCCAGACTAGCCGCCTTCACTGCGGCAACGAGGGTGTTGAAATTGCCCGACGTCGATGCGATTTGAACGATGTTCATTGGTGCTTTCTCCTTGGATGATTTCTGCGCCGACGCCAGGGTCGGCATGGTGACGAGCGTGAGCGCGGCAACGGCGTACAGCGATTTCTTCGTCATCGGTATCTCCGGATGAATTGCTTGTTTTGACCGTCAGGCGCGGGCTGCATGCGCCGATCTGAGCCAGCGATGCTGGATGCCGCGCCACTGCAACGCCTGATAGACCGCGGCGAGACCGACCAAGGCGTACACGATTCGGCTCATTGCCGACTCGTTTCCGAACAGGGTGGCGACGAGGTCGAATCCCGCGGCGCCGACCAGGCCCCAGTTGAGACCTCCGACGACCAGGAGCACCGCGCAAATCACGTCGAGCTTCTTCATGGCATTCCCCTTCCTTTGAGTTGATTCGCCGAGCGCCAGTTCGAGCGGCTCTTGTCCATCGTTTGTACAGTATCATAGGCCATAATTGGCTCTTTGTCAAGCATATGTCCAAGAATAGTGCTTGACAACTGCTGGACATGCGGGCTAACTTCGCAACATGACAAGGCTTCGCGACACCCAACAAGCCACAGCGCGCCATCCGATCGCGGTCGTTACGGAGCGGACCGGACTGTCCCAAGACCTGCTCCGAGTGTGGGAGCGTCGATACGGAGCCGTGACTCCCGCGCGCAGTCCTGGCGGTCAGCGCCTCTACTCGGACGCTGACATCGAACGACTCACACTCCTCTCGTCCGCGACGCGCGCCGGCCGTAGCATCTCGCATGCGGCCCGGCTGTCGACGCCCGAGCTCGCAGCTCTCGTCGATGAGGACATCGCGGCGCGGCAGCGGCTCCCGGCCGTAGGGATTGCCGCATCGGAAGTCGGAGACATCGTGGGAGATGCGATGGCCTTGACCCGAGCGCTGGATTCGTCGTCGCTCGACGACATGCTCCGCCGATCTGTTGCGACGCTGGGAGTCTCGACGTTCATCGAGTCAGTGGCGGCACCACTCCTCCGACGCGTCGGCGACGAGTGGCATGCCGGTCAACTCACAGTCGCCCAAGAGCATCTCGTCTCTTCGCTGCTGCACGACATCGTTGCCGAAAGCATGCGTTCGTTCACAAAAAAGAATGGCGCGCTGCGTCTCCTGGTCGCGACGCCAGCGGGTGAACGTCACGTCATCGGCGCCGCGCTCGTCGGCGCCGCCGCTGCCGTCGAGGGGTGGAACGTGCTATACCTGGGCGCCGACTTGCCCGCGACCGAGATCGCGGACGCCGCGGTGTCGGCGCGCGTGCGATTGGTCGCCGTGAGTATCGTCTATGTGGAACATCGTGAGGCGGTGATCGAGGAAATGCAGTCGCTTCGATCCCGATTGCCGAGCACCATTCCTCTTATCGCGGGTGGCAGCGGCGCGCGTGCCATCGCCGCCGACTTGACCGCGACCGGCATCCGCGTGCAGCCGAGCGTCGACGGTCTACTCGCAGAGCTTCGGCGCAATCGAGTCGCGGCATGACAGCCGGAACGACGGGGCGATCGGGAGGGCCGCTTCTACTGGTGACGGGCGCCACCGGCTACATCGGCGGGCGACTGTTGCGCGCGCTCCGCGACCGCGGCGAACGGGTGCGCTGTATGGCGCGTCGGCCCGACGAGGTGCGCGCGCGCGTGGGCGACACCGTCGAAGTGGTTCGCGGCGACGTACTCGACCCCGAGTCACTGAGGTCAGCGCTCATCGGCGTCCACACAGCGTACTACCTCATTCACGCCATGGCTACGCCGCGCGACTTTGCCAAAGAAGAGTGCGAGGGCGCTCGGAACTTCGCGCGGGCCGCGCGCGAAGCCGGCGTGCAGCGCATCATTTACCTGGGCGGACTCGGCACGGATCAGGGGCTCTCCCCACACCTTGCAAGCCGCCACGAAGTGGGACGACTGCTGCGCGAGACAGGAGTGCACACCATCGAGTTGCGATCGGCCGTCATCCTGGGCTCGGGAAGTCTTTCGTTCGAGCTCGTGCGGGCGCTCGTGGAGCGTTTGCCGGTATTGATCACCCCGCGTTGGGTGAGCCAGCGAACGCAGCCCATCGCAATCGCGGACGTGATTTCATATCTCATGGCGGCCGCGGAATTACCGCTCCGTGAGAGCGTGGTGGTCGAGATCGGCGGACGCGACCGCGTGTCATACCTCGACGTCATGCGTGAGTACGCCGCGCAACGCGGCCTGCGACGCACGTTCATTCGAGTCCCGCTGCTCACTCCGTGGCTGTCCGCGCGCTGGTTGGGCCTGGTGACGCCCGTGTACGCGCGCGTGGGCAGGAAGCTGATCGACAGCGTGCGACACGAAACCATCGTGACGTCGCCTCGCGCCATGGAG
>DATJET010000185.1:0-2022 GCA_035496295.1 Gemmatimonadaceae bacterium | reverse complement strand
GCGGGCGACATGCGGATGGAGGAGTTTGAGTGCCACTTCGCGACCCAATGTGAGATCTCGTACGCGCCATACCGAGCCGAACGATCCTGTGCCGAGCGCGGCGAGCACCTCATAGTCGTCGGCAAGGGCCCAGCGAAGTTGCACTTCGGCCGACTCCGTCGTGTATGCCGTTCCCGGCTCATCACCCGCGAGCATGACCATGGTGCGACTTCCCGCGATGCGGTCGACGGCGCGCAACATCGCCGCCATCGACGGATACCGCTGCGTCGGGTCGGGACGGAGCGCACGATCGATCACTGTCGCCAGGGCCTGAGGACAATCGGGACGCAAAAGCGTGATTGGCGGCAATTCGCTCGATGGGGGCACCTCGCCGCTCAGGATAGCGAAACAGATTGCAGCAAGCTGCCACTGGTCGGTGAGCGGTGTCGGCGTCCAACTGCCGTCCGCCCACTCCTCGGGGACCGGCATGAAGCGAAAATCCGGAAACAGCCCCGGCGGGATCTCGCTCAGCGGCATCGCCCATTGCCAGCCGATGATCCAGAGTCGCCCCATCGGCGTGGTCCACACGGTTTCCGGCGACATGCACCCGTGGACCGTGCCGAGATCGTGGAGGTAGCTGAGCGCCGAGCCGATCTCGCGCATCAAGCGAAGCACGCCGGGGACGTCGTCGGTGCCCATGCGTCGAATCCGCGCGCCGATGGTTTCGCCGGCGATCCATCGACGCAGATAGCCGGGTCCGCGACGGCTTTCGGAGAACGACGCCCAATAATGGTACGTCGTGGGCATCGCCGTGTGATTCCGGTGCGCGAGATGACGCGCCTCCGCCTCGAGCCACGCGTTGTGCGCCGGATCCGGCGCGCTGACGAGCGACAACGAGCGGCCGAGCGCGTCGATCAATTCTTGATAGTGACGGTGTTGCGTGTTCAGTCCTTCGGCGCCCCAACTCCATCCCGGGGGCAACTGCCAGTCGCGCAAATGCGGCGGCAGTTCCTGCGTCACGCTGTACATCTCGCGTTGTGATGCGGTCATTGCGGACCAGCTCCGAGCAGAGTCACATCTTCGACTCGGACAGGATTTGCGCCGCTGCGGCCTCGAAGTCCGGCACGAGCGCGACGTCTGGCAGCACGGCGACTTCGACGAGCTTGACGGCGAGCCGAGCTCCATCGCGAGGCTCGGACGAGGCGAGCGATGGGACATGCAGCGTGACTGAGACGACGCGCCATAACGTGCTGGGTCGCGAGGGCTCGCCGCTCGCGTCGAGCGTGTCCAGGTGCACGACTTCGCCTCTCGCCGGGATGGCGGTGCTCAAGCATTCGGCCAGCACCTGCTCGTTGCGACCGTGACGAATGACTCGCAGAGTGACCATAGCGGCGCGAGAAACCCGGGAAGCGGTGAGGGAAGGGCCGGAAGCGGCTGAGCGCGTCGGCGTCGACCAGCCAAAGCTACGCGTCGGCCGAACGCGGGACCAGCGCGGACGTGAAACTCGCCGACAACCGACACGTATATGTTACCATCGTCGTGCACGTCACTTGGAGGTCAGCGTGTTCCATCTCATTGCGTCTCTCGCGACCGCGGCAATTGCCGGCGGGTCCGCGTTGTTCGGATATTGGCAAGCGCGCCAGTTCACGCAGAACAAGCTGCGGTACGTGGACGGCGTCCACAAAGCAATCGTCCCAGTGCTCGCCGGCGCGGCCGCGGTCGCCATCGCGACGCCCGTCGTGTGGCTTCTTCCGCTGGTCGGTGGCGGAACGGCGCTCCTGTTTGGGGGCGGTGTCGCGATGGGTGTTTCCGCCGGTGCGCGCGACATTCGCAAGCGCCTGGCCGGCGGAACCTGATTCCGAGCTCACTAGCCCAAAGCGCTACCGCGCTACAACGTTCGATGCATCCACCCGCAACTGGAGTGCTTGATGCGTCGGACCGTTGTTGGAGTTGTCACGCTTGTTGTCCCCGCGATGCTTTCCGCGCAGGCCCAACAAGGTGCCGCGCTGTCGCCGAATCAGCAGCTCGCCCACGACATCTATA
>DATJET010000184.1:0-2440 GCA_035496295.1 Gemmatimonadaceae bacterium | reverse complement strand
GGCCGCGGTGCGACCCGTCGCGATCGGGGTTGTCGTTGGTCTCATGGTGGCGGCCATGACCACTCGTTTGTTAGGCGCGTGGCTGGTCGGCGTGTCGGCGCGCGACCTGGTGTCGTTCGCTGTGGCGAGCGGTGTGGTGGTCGCGAGCGCGTTGGTGGCGAGCTACGTGCCGGCGCGGCGGGCGGCGCGGGTGGATCCGGCGACGGCGCTCCGGACGGATTGAGACGGTCGTCAGCGGCCTCTCGACGTCCTTCGTGGCCGCACGGAGCGCGCCGTGAGGCTCCCGCCTAACGGTCAGCTGCCTCGGCGCACTGGCAGCGCTGGAGCGGGCACAGCTGTTCCTACTATTATTATTGGGCACCGTCCTACATTTGTCCGGACATGATGCCGCACCGGAGCGAGCGAGGCGCGCCAACTGATCAGCGCGGTATCCGGACTCGCGCCGCGCGTTCTCGAGCGACAGCGCTTCGCCGAGCCCGGACGTTCAAACTCGTTGATCGTGGCCGGTGTCCAACGCCGTAGCATGACAAACGTCATCCGTCGTTGGGCGATGTGCTTTCCGGTAGCAGCCGCGATTGGCTGGTTGGGCGGAGGGCAACGGCCCAACGAGCCGCAGCAGCGTCCGGCGCTCACGCCTGAATGTGCACAGGAGCTCCGCAGCGCGATGCGCGCCGAGCACGTGCCCCATGTCGGCGTCGCGGTCGTGCGCGGCGACGGCACGATCGACGACACGGTGTTGTCGAGCGGCGCTCAGGCCGCTACACCCGGCGATGTATTCGAAGCGGCGTCGTTGACGAAGCCGGTGTTTGCCGCGCTCGTGATGAGCTTGATTCGTGACAGTGTGATTCGCCTCGACGCGCCGCTGTCGTCGTATCCTGGCTGGCCGCGAATGAGCGACCCGCGCGCCGGCGCCATCACCACCGCGATGGTGCTCAGTCATTCGTCGGGTTTGGGCAACGGCGATGCGGATTCCGCCAAACCGCTCGCCTTCGATCCCGGCCACGGGTGGCGCTATTCGGGTGCCGCGTACCGGTACCTGCAGCGCGTCGTCGAGCATGCGACGGGGCGGCCGCTCGATGCACTGCTCCGCACCAGGGTCTTTGCTCCGTTAGGCATGGGGCGGAGCAGCGTGGTGGACGCGGCGCGTCCCGAATCGGCGTGGTTCGTGGGTCACGATCGGGCGGGCCGGCCGCTCCCGCCGGACCGGTTCGTACGGGCGTCCGCCTCGACATCGCTGCGCACGACGGCGCGCGACTATGCGCGCTTTTTGCAGGCGGTGATGGCCGGCGGTCGCGACGGGTCCCCTCTGTGGCGCGCGGACGTCGCGGCCATGCTCGAACCGCGTGCATCCGCCGATTCGTCGTTAGGCATACGCTGGGGCCTGGGCTGGGCACTCGCCGGCCCCGTGCTCTTCCACTGGGGATCGAATCCCGGGTTCAAGAGCTTTGTGTTCGCCGATCGGTCGAGTCATGTTGGGTTGGTCATGCTCACCGACGGCGACAACGGGTTGGAGCTTGCACAGCAACTCGTTCGGGTGGTCACCGGACGCCGCTATGCGTTCTTGCGATTCTACATGCTTCGTCCCACGGACTGAGCGGTCACGCGCCGCGCCGGTCGACCTTGCGCGACATACACGCGCATTGCTACGAGGGCGGATGACGCTCAGCAGGCACTCGTGAATACCACCGCGGCGAGTGTATCGGCGCGCTCGCGACGCGACGGTATGCCCGATATGTGCGGCAGGTTGTGGCCAACGCCGTCACCGACCACGAGGTGCGTGTACTCGCCTGTGAACTTTGTCGCGCAGGCGCCGGCGTTTGCGCGCGGCGCGCCGTTGGCATCGCCTTCGAGCGTAATCGTCGGAACGGTGATCGCCGGCGCTTGGGCACGGTGGCACGGGATCGCCGCCCGCGAAGGGAGGGGCAATCGGGGACATCCGGGCTCAGCGTTAGGCGAGCGTCGCGGTGGCGACCCGCGGGCCACGCCGTGCCGCACGGGCTCCGGGCTGCCCCATCACCCCTTGCGCCGCCGCACGATACTGCGTGATGTCGAAGCCCTCCGGATCGATCATGGCCTGGACCGCGCATCCGTTGATGAGACTGACGGCGACGGAGGCCAAGCCGTCCGGCGTTACGCCCGTGAACTTGGCCGAATCGATCTCCAACACGTCCTCGGCGAAGGTTCGGAATGCCGCTCGATACCTCGACAGGGCCGCGCTGACCTTCGCTCGGATGCGCCCATGTCGCGAGCCAAGCGCCCAATACTCGAAGAAGAGCCGCATCCGGCGCGGCTCCTGCGAGACGCGATCCATCTCCTGACGGATCACGGCAACAAAGCGACCGGCGGCGTCCGGGAGCCCCAGGACATCGTCGGAAACGCTGAGCAGGAACGTGGTGGCGAGCACGCGGTCGAGGAGCGCCGTGACCAGCTCGTCCTTCCG
>DATJET010000183.1:0-5960 GCA_035496295.1 Gemmatimonadaceae bacterium | reverse complement strand
CTACATCACCAACTTCTTCGTGGACGAGCGCGTGCGCGGGGAGGGTGTGGGCAGCGCGCTGCTCACGGCACTGCTGTGTGCGCCCGAGACGCAAGGGTTGGATGCGCTCTTCCTGTGGCCGACCGACCGCAGCCGGACGCTCTACCATCGCTTCGGATTCACGGGCGAAGGCGGCGTGATCGAACGTCGGCCGGCGGCGGGATCGCCACGGCGATTCTCTGTCTAACGGAACGTCGGCTGGCACCTACGCTCATGAAGAAACGGACACAGCACGGACAAACCGGACAACGCACGGACAAACACAACAGCATGGCCTTTTCGTTAGGCAAGTTTGTTTCTAATTGACGGCGTTGTTTTTCCTTGTCTGTTTTGTTGTGCTTTGTCCAGTTTGTCCGTGCTGTGCCCGCTTCTTCATAAGAGTAGATGCCAGCACAGTTCACGGGAGATAGCGGTAGCGCCGGAGCGTCGCGCCAATGCGCTGCTCCACGTCGTCCACGAGCCGCGCATCCTGCTCGCGGAACTGGGCGACCTTGAGCGTGTCGATGCCCGTGGCGGCGTACTCGCGGCACGCATCGGTCATCCGCGCACCCAGGAACGCACTCAACCGCTCGGCCGTCTCCCTGGGCGCACTGCAGAGATCCTCGAACCGGACGTCGAGCACGGCTGATGCGGGCAGTTGATCGCGGAACGCGTCGAAGCGGTCGACTTGATAGGCCCACGACGCGGCAGCGCGGAGATGGTCCGGCAGCGCGAGCCCATTGCACGCACTCAACACCGCCCGCCCAACGCGATGGCGCGGATTGTCGGTGAGATGGCTCTTGAAGGCGATATCGCGTCCGTCGCGCACCAGGTGCAGATACTTCGCGCGCGGGAAGGTGCGCGCGACATAGGGTGCGATCAGGTACGTCTCGGGAAATTTCCAGCCCCACATCCCCGTCGGACTCCCGAGTCCTGCGTAGTACTTGGAGACCGCGGCCTTGAACCGCCGCAGCGCCGGTTCGCGTACCTGCTCGGGCGACGTCACGTCGAGATTGTGCGCGGCGAGCGCCTTGATCTTGTTGGTGAACGTGACATCGTCGGGGTCACCCTCGACGTGCGGGCTGCTCGTGCCCAACTTCACACCGAGGTGTACGCACATCCACGCCAATACGCGCGTGCCGCTATGTCCGCGACCCAGCAGCACCACGGGGCTCATCGCGGCAAGCGTCGCGCTCCGTGCGGCGGTCGATCCGAGCAGAACGTCCAGAAACTCCATCTCACCACCTTCGGGAACAAGACCTGCAGCTACCAAGCGGACCCGGCATTAACCAGAATACACTCAAATACAGCGAAGTCGCCAGCGGAGATGGAGGCCATTCGTGATGCGAGTTTCCCGTGGCTGAGCAACTGACCGCCGAACCGTTTCACACGCACATTCCGGCGCGACTCGACCGGTTGCCGTGGTGCCGTTTCCATTGGCTCATACTCATCGCGCTCGGCGTCACATGGATCCTCGATGGACTCGAGGTGACGCTCGCCGGCGCGGTGAGCGGCGTGTTGCAGGATCCGGCCGTGATGAATTTCAGTGCGACGCAGATCGGGGAGATCGCGTCGACCTACGTCATCGGCGCGGTCCTCGGCTCGTTGGTGTTCGGACACCTGACCGACCGATACGGTCGGCGGAAGCTCTTCTTCCTTACGCTTGCCGTGTATTTGTTGGGCACGCTGCTCACGGCGTTCTCGTGGAACCTCACGAGCTTCATCGCGTTCCGGTTGATCACCGGCGCCGGCATCGGCGGTGAGTACGCCGCCATCAACTCGGCGATCGACGAGTTGATCCCGGCCACGTATCGCGGGCGCGCAGACCTCATCGTGAACGGGAGCTACTGGATCGGCGCGGCGATCGGCTCGGCGTCGACGCTGGTCATTCTGAATCCGGCGGTGCTGCCGCCGACGCTGGGCTGGCGCGTTGGATTCGGGAT
This sequence comes from Gemmatimonadaceae bacterium, assembly GCA_035496295.1. Taxonomy (GTDB): domain Bacteria; phylum Gemmatimonadota; class Gemmatimonadetes; order Gemmatimonadales; family Gemmatimonadaceae; genus JADGGM01. Next base: position 3,999 of record DATJET010000183.1, on the reverse strand, counting down.
CGGCGCTGCGTTAGGCCTGTTGATCCTGTTCCTGCGCAAGAGCATCCCCGAGAGTCCGCGGTGGCTCATGACGCACGGGTCGGGCGACGAGTCGCACAGGATCATGGATGCGATCGAGGCGCGGGTGGAGCGGGGGCTGGGGCGCACGCTCGAGGTGTGCGACGGCGATCCGTTGGTCATCCATCCGCGGCGCAGCTTCGGGTTCGGCCTGGTGGCGCGGGTGATGTTCAAGGACTACTGGAGACGGTCGGTGCTCTGCCTGGCGCTCATCACCTCGCAGGCCTTTCTCTACAATGCCGTGTTTTTCACGTACGTGCTCATTCTCACGCGCTTCTATGACGTGCCGGCTCCGCGGACCGGGATCTATCTCTTTCCGTTCGCGATCGGAAATTTTCTCGGGCCCGTATTGTTAGGCCATCTGTTCGACACGATCGGTCGCAAGCAGATGATCGCCGGGACATACGCGATCTCGGCTGCGCTGCTGGTGCTGACGGGCTGGCTGTTCGCGAAAGGCTATCTCACCGCCACGTCGCAGACCGCGCTGTGGTCGATCATTTTCTTTTTTGCCTCGTGCGCCGCCAGCTCGGCGTATCTCACGGTGAGCGAGATCTTCCCGCTCGAGATTCGCGCGCTCGCCATTGCCTTCTTCTATTCGTTAGGCACGGCGGCGGGCGGCATCGTGGCGCCCACGCTGTTCGGGCACCTGATCGGCAGCGGCTCGCGCATGAAGTTGTTCCTGGGTTACGTGCTGGCCGCCGTGCTGATGTTCGCGGCCGCCGTCGTCGAGATCATCTACGGCGTGAAGGCAGAGCGAACCGAGTTGGAGAAGCTGGCGGCGCCGTTGTCGTCGCTGATTTACGAACCGGTCACCAGCTCCCGCGCTCACCCAGCGACGAAATGACGCGGCGCAGACGGACCGCCGCGTTGCGCCAATTGCGCTCGACGGATCGTTGGGCACCGTCTGCGTTCGCCGACGCGATGCGCTCGATGATCGCGTCGTGCTCGGCTACCGAGCGTCCGATCTCGTCGATCAACGCGCTCGTATAGAGCCGGACGTACCGTTCGGCCTGCGGCTTGATCGCGTCGTGCAGCGCACGCAGGCGCGGGCCGGCACCCGCCTCGACGTAGCGCCGGTGAAACGTCATGTCCATCTCGAAGATGCGGAGCGGTTCCGGATGGCCCGGACGCGACGCGTCGGAGAGCTTGGTGTTGATGTGCCGGAGCTGGGTGACCAACGGATCGCGCGCGTGGTCGGGCGCTTCGGCGGCGCCCCGCGCGGCGAGTCCCTCGATGGAGCCGATGATCTCGAACAACTCGCGGGCGTCTTCCTCGGTGAGCGGCGCAATCACGAGGCGCTGTTCTTTCTTTCGCCCGACACCGGCGATGTACCCTTCCTGCTGGAGTCTGTGCAGCGCGCTGCGGACGGGCGTGCGACTCACGCCCAACCGTTCGGCGATGTCGCTTTCGATGATGCGCGACCCGGGCGCGAGGCGGCCGGCGATGATCAGGTCCCGGAGTTGTTCGTAGGCGCGGGCGATGCGGTCGCCGCGCGTGGCGCGTTTGGTGGCGGGTTGGTGCGGCCTGGCGGTTTTCGTTGCCTCGGGCATGGCGACCAAGGTACAAGGAGCCGTGGAATCGGCAAGGACTCGGCGCCGGACGAGCAGTACGGCATTGTATACCTTGAGGTATACTTTTTCGGGTTGCACCGTTGCATATTGGGCGCGCCGCCCGGACGGCGACCCACCCGTCGTTCCCGGGCCCCGTGCCACGTAAAGCCGCCGATTCGCCATGTCCAAGCCGGTGCTCGATTCCGAACGTCTACACGCCCCGTCACCCAGCCGTCCCATCGAGGTGCGGCCCCTCCGCACGCAGGAGGAGTTCGCACGGTGTGTGGAGCTGCAGAACGAGGTGTGGGGCGCCGAGTTCAGCGAGCGTGTGCCAGCCGCGCTGCTCAAGGTGACGCAACGGATCGGCGGCATTGCCGCCGGGGCGTTTCACGACGACGACCTGCTGGGCTTCGTCTTCGGCATGACGGGTTTGGAGAACGATCGCCTGGTCCACTGGTCCGACATGCTCGCCGTTCGCGAAGACATGCGCGACCACGGCATCGGCCGGCGGCTCAAGGAGTACCAGCGCGACACCCTTCGCGCACGCGGCATCACACGCATGTACTGGACGTTCGACCCGCTGGTGTCGCGCAACGCGCATCTCAACATCAACCGGCTGGGCGCGCACGTGGTCGAGTACGTGCCGAACATGTACGGCGGCGAGACCAGCAGCGTCCTGCATCGCGGGCTCGGTACCGACCGCTTCATCGTCGCGTGGGACTTGGACCGGGAGCCGGCTGCGACACACGTTTCCGAGTCCGCGCGCGAGGCACCCGTGCTCAATCCCATGGGCTCCGATGGCCTCCCAATCGTTCCCGATCTGACGGGACACGCACGCGACGTGGTCGTGCGGATTGCGGTCCCGGCGGCCATCGACCAGGTGCAAGCGGAATCGATTTCGACGGCCACCCGCTGGCGCGTGAGCACGCGGTGCGCGATTCTGTGGGCGGTCGACGCAGGATATCGCGTGACGGGTTTCATTCACGAGAATGACGCGGACTGCAGCTCCTACATCTGTACGCCCACTCCACCATCCGGCCCAACCGAACCGTGACGCTGCGCTTCGATCGCATCGTGTTGCGGGAGATCCGTCTCCCGCTCAAGCAGCCGTTCCGTATTTCCTCGGGCGTGGTGAGCGAGCGGCGCATCGCGCTGGTCGAGCTGCAGCATCCCGACGGCATCTCGGGTTGGGGCGAGTGCGTCGCCGGTGAGCAGCCCAACTACACCGCCGAGACGATCGACACGGCGTGGTGGGCAATCCGGACCTGGATCGCGCCGCGGCTGCGAGAGCAGGACCTGCCGTCGCCTAACGCCGTACAGCAGCTGCTGGCGCGCGACTTTCGCGGTCACCTGATGGCGAAGGCGTCGGTCGAAATGGCGACGTGGGAGCTGGCGGCGCGGCTCGAAGGGGTGCCGCTCGCGCGGAAGTTGGGCGGGACCCGCGAGGAGATCCCCACGGGCATCTCGCTCGGCATCCAGAGCACGCCGGAGGCGCTCGTGGAGCTCGCGCTCAAAGCGCATGCGGACGGCTACCGCAAGATCAAAATGAAGATCGCGCCGGGCACGGACGTGGACTTCGTGGCGGCCGTGCGCGACGAGCTGGGCCCGTCGGTGGCGCTGGCGGTCGACGCGAACTCGGCGTACACGCTGGATGACAGCGCGGTGCTCCGGCAGCTCGACACGTTGGACCTGGTGATGATCGAGCAGCCGTTAGGCCGCGAGGACCTCGTGCGGCACGCGGCGCTCCAGCACTCGCTGCGGACGCCGTTGTGCCTCGATGAATCGATCACCGACCTCGAGCGGGCCGAGGACATGGTGACGTTAGGCAGCGGGCGCATCATCAACATCAAGCCGGGGCGCGTGGGCGGCTTCAGCTCGTCGCTGGCCATCCACGACTATTGCTGGGCGCACCACGTGCCGGTGTGGTGCGGCGGGATGCTCGAGAGCGGCATTGGCCGGGCACACAACGTGGCGCTGGCGTCGCTGCCCAACTTCACGCTGCCCGGCGATCTGTCGCCGAGTGCGCGGTACTGGGAGCGCGACATCGTGACGCCCGAGTGGACGATGGACGAGCGCGGCATGGTGCGCGTGCCGCTGGACGGCCCTGGCATTGGCGTGACCGTCGACATGGACCGGATCGACAACCTGACGGTGCGGAAGGACGTGATCGGGCGCTGACCGAGGAGGTGAGGTGGCCGATGCTTCCTGACGCGATAGCACATCTCTTTCCCGACGGGACGCGCGACGCGCTGGTGGCGCTGCGTCGCGACCTGCACGAGCATCCCGAGTTGTCCTTCGCCGAGCGGCGCACGAGCGCGCAGTTGCACGCGGCCCTGGCGTCGCTCGAGCCGCGGAGCCTCGACCGCGTAGCCGAAACGGGTCTCGTGGCGCG
>DATJET010000182.1:0-22751 GCA_035496295.1 Gemmatimonadaceae bacterium | reverse complement strand
CGACTTCTATGCCGATTGGTGCGGTCCATGCAAAATGATGGCGCCGCTCTTGGACGAGGTGGCAGCGAAACACCAGGGCACGCTGCTCGTGACAAAGCTCAACACGGATTTGGCCCCGCGCACCTCGCAGGATTACAACGTTCGCGGCATTCCGACCACGATTCTCTTCCGCGACGGTCGCGAGGTTGCACGCGAGGTTGGTGCGGTGTCGAAGGCGCGCCTCGAGGCGCTGGCCTCGAAATAGCCGGTCCGCTCGGCCGTTACGCTCCGCCTAACGGCGCCGCATCTGGCCACGCGAGACAACAAAAAAAACTCAATGACCAGCCCGGGTGCGTCGCTCTCGCCGCCGCAGCCGAGCGATGCCTGTAGTTATCTCTGTAGTTATCCTTGTAGTTATCCTTGAATCCTTTGTCGTAGAAACCTCCAGACGGGTTTAGGTCGACCGCCTGGAGAGTCGCACGACAAGGACAAAAGGATAACTACAAGGATAACTACAGAGATAACTACAGGCATCGCTCGGCTGCGGCGACTAAGTACATCAGTCCGGGGCAGATCTCTTCAGCTTTTTTTTGAACTGCACAAAAGGAGGGGCCGCCTAACGGGCGGCCCTCTGGCGGTCGCCTTAACGACGTCGCTACTCGTGCGCCGGCAGCGGCTCCATCGTGTCCGGGTTCACCGGCACCTGCACCTCGTCGCGATAGGGCGACGTCATCATCGTCACGCGCAGGCGCGGGAACGCATCCATGAACGCCCGGTACGAGAGGCCCCACAGGCCCAGGAAGCCGAGCGTGATGCCGATTTCCCAGATCCCGAACAGGAAGTGCGGCGCGCCGGCGTGCAGCGAGGGATATACCTCGATGTAACGCAGCAGCCAGATGCCGACGACGCTGCTGAGCGCGAACAGGAAGAACGTCGGCAAATACACCTTCGCCGCGCGCGACAGCAACCCGAAGAACGGAATCACGAACGCCAGGAACACGATCGCGAGCGTCGCCCACTCCCACGGCGCCTCGAGACGGCCGTGGAACCAGTGCGTCTCCTCGGGCATGTTGCCGTACCAGATCACGAGGTACTGCGCGAACGTGAGGTAGCCCCAGAACGCCGTGAACGCGAAGCCCAGCTTGCCGAGGTCGTGGAAATGATGCTCGGTGATGAGGTCCTCGGCCGCGAGATGCTTGCGCCACCACATCACGAGCAGCGACCACGACATGATCGCGGCCAGCCACGCGCCCATGTAGAACCACCAGCCGTACATCGTGCTCTGGAAGAACATGTCGAGCGACATCGACAAGTCCCAGGCGTGCACCAAATAGAAAAAGTTGAACAGCAGGCACATCACTACGGCGAGCGTGCCCTGCATCGAGTGCGTCGAGTGGATCTCGCGCCGCTCCTCACCGAACCCGCGGCGCATCCGGTCGCGGATCCCCTTGGCCCACGCCGCGCCCGAATCGTTAGGCAAGAGGCCGACGTCGAGCCGCACGCACTTGTAGATGTACCAGATGCTGAGCACCGTCATGATCAGGAAGATCCCGATCTCGCGTCCAACGAAGAATCCGGTGTTCAGCCAGAACCGCTTCTCGACGATCGGTGCGTCGCCCGAGAACCACGGGAAGATGTGCTTGCCGCCCAACATGATCACCACGAGCAGCAGCAGCGCGACCGGCATGAAGGCCACATAGCCCTCGATCATGCGCACGATCGTGCGCGACCAGCGCGCCGTCGTGATCCGCTGCACCGCGACCACGATCACGCCCGCCTGCGAGACGCTGGCGAAGAACAGCCAGTTGAAGTGCATCGCCTGCCACATGCGGTCCTGACCGGTGAACGCGCCGATCAGGAACACGATAAGTCCGATGATCGCGAACCCGGCACTCCACGTCGTCACCCAGCGCGGCATCGGCTTGGACGTCAGCCGGACGAGCTCCTCGCGGCTGGGCATGTCTCGATCGGTGTGCGCGTGCGTGCTCACGGGCGGACTCCCTTGGGTGCGGCAGACGGCTTCGCCGTGCTCACGCTATCGGCGGGCGTGGCCGGTTGGACTAACGCAGCCGTGTCCTCGAGCTCCGACATCCACTGCGCCATGTCCTGCGGGCGGTAGGGAGCGGGACGCGTCGGACCGGTGCGCGTGTACCCCGGCACGGAGCGCCCGTTCTCGCCCGGGAATCCGGCCGGCGACGTGTCTGCCGTGACGCCCGGGATCTTCCCCTGCAGCGCGCGGATGTAGTTCACCACGTCCCAGCGATCCACGTCCTCGATGCGATCGTACGTCGGCATCAAGCCGCGACCGTTCCGGATCATCCCGTAGAGGTAGCCGTCGGTGCGATTTTTCGTGACGTCGCTGAGCAAGCTGGGTGCCGGCACACCAAACGTCACCGCCGGGCCGTTTCCGCCCGCTCCTATTCCGTGACACACGGCGCAGTTGATCTGGAAATACTTGCGGCCGTTGTCCAACGACGCCGCCGTCGGCGCATGCGGGTTCTGCAAGTTGGACATCGAGTCGATCGTTCCCGGCAGCTGCTGATACGACACGACGTACGCCGGCTCGGGATTTCCGGTGAGCGGCACCGAGTACATCGGCGACCCGCGCATCGGCGTCACCGTATCTCCGGCGTATTCCCATTGCCACGGCTTGATCTTGGGCTGCTGCTTGAAGTCCGTGAACCACTCGCAGCCCGTCGCCGCCACCGTCGCCGCCACCAGCACCACGACGCGCGCTGTGCCTAACGCTTTACCGCTCACCGCGCACCTCCACTGCCCCGTGCTTCGTGAGCGCGTCCTTGACATCCGTCTGTCGGTCCGGCGGACACTCCACCCAGACGCCGAAATTCGCATTGCTGAACCGCTCGTCGTAGCCGACGGTCATCGTGATGCGCGGAATCCGCGAGACGATGAACAAGCCGAGCACCGTCGCGAGCGAGCCGATCAACACCATGAGCTCGAAGCTGATGATCGTGTACGGCACCCACGACGGCACCACCTTGCCGCCCACAACTAACGGCCAGTAGTCCGAGATCCAGATCGGAATCCAGAAGCCGAACGTCGCGCCGAGCAATCCGCCGATGAGTGTGTAGCGGCGCACGATGCTCGGACCCGTGTTGAGAAGGTGCTCGAGCTCGTGGCGCGGCGCGGGCGAGTACACCCGAATGTTGCCGGCCTTGAGCTTCTTGACGGCTGCGATCGCATCGACCGTCGAGTCGAGCTCGCGGAATACTCCGACGATGCCTTCCATCAGTCGCGCTCCCCGGGAGTCTCCGGCTCGAACTCCAGGTGCATGCCGCTGACCTCGATGCCTTCCACCGCGTGCGCCAGGCGGAGCGGCGGCGGTATGATCTCCTTGATTTCGGCGATCGCGATGACGGGGAAGTTCTTGATGAAGAGCAGGAACCACATCGCGAACCACCCGAAGCTGCCTAACAGAATGGCCCAGTCGACGTACGTCGGCGCATAGCGCGTCCACTGCCAGGGCTCGAACTCGTGCGCCAGCGACGGATCGAAGATCACGAATCGCTCGAACCACATGCCGAGGTTGATGAACAAGGACAGCGTGAACAACCACGTCGTGTTGCGGCGGAGCTTCTGCCAGAACAGCGAGAGCGGCAGAATCGTGTTGCAGGTGAGCATGATCCACGCGGCCCACCACCACTGGCCGAATACGCGGTTGTACCAGAACGAATGCTCGATCTCGCTGCCGCCGTACCACCCGATGAAGAACTCGGTGATGTACGCCGTGGCCACGACTAACGCAGTGAAGAGGCAGAGTTTCGCGGCCGCGTCGAGGTGGTTGAGCGTGACGTAGTGCTTGAGGTTGAACCACCGCCGGATCGGGATGATGATCGTGAACACCATGCCGATGCCGGAGAAGATCGCGCCGGCAACGAAGTACGGTGCGAACAACGTCGCGTGCCATCCCGGCGTGTTCGCCATGGCGAAGTCGAACGACACCGTCGAGTGCACCGACAGCACCAGCGGCGTCGAGAACGCGGCCAGGAACAGGTACGCCCGCGCGAAGTGCCGCCACTCGATGTCGGAGTTGCGCCACCCGAACGACAGCACGCCGTAGATGCGCTTGCGGAGCGGATCGCGCTCGCGGTCGCGGATCGCGGCGAAGTCGGGCAGGAGTCCCAGGTACAGGAACGTCGCCGAGACGGTGAGGTACGTGAGAATCGCGAACACGTCCCAGACTAACGGACTCTTGAACTGCGGCCAGATGAGACGCCAGTTCGGATACGGAATCAGCCAGAAGAATTTCCACGGCCGTCCCAAGTGCAGGATCGGGAACAAGCCGGCCGTCATGATCGCGAACACCGTCATCGCTTCCGCGCATCGATAAATCGTGGTGCGGAATCCGGCGCGGAACAGATACAAGATCGCGGAGATCAGCGTGCCCGCGTGTCCGATACCGACCCAGAACACGAAGGTGACGATGTAGACGCCCCACATGACCGGCGGCGAATACCCGGCCACGCCGAGTCCCATGTAGACCTGCCACATCCACGCACCGATTCCCACGAGCAGGCAGGCCACGGCGAGCAACAGACCGGCCAGCCACGCCTTGGTGGGATTCAGAGTGCGGCGGACCTCCTCGGTGACCTGGTCGTACGACTCGACCGACGGAAGCTGGAGGTTCGCTTCCGGTATGTTAGGCCCGGTTTCGACGCGCGGTCGTGCGACTGTCGCCATGTGCTATGCTCCAGCCGGCGCGGCTCCGGGCGCCGGGTGATTGACTTTCTTCAGATAGACCACCGCCGGGAACGTGTTGAGCTGCTCCTGGAACACGTGATAGCCGCGGCGGTCCTGCGCGAGCTGTGCTACCGACCACTGCGCATCCGCGGCGTCGCCGAACGTGATCGCCTTGGACGGACACGCCTGCGCGCACGACGTCGTGAACTCGTCCGGCCTAACTTCGCGGTTCTCCGCCTTGGCGCGGTGCTCCGACTCGCGGATGCGCTGCACGCAGAACGAGCACTTCTCCATCACGCCCTTGCCGCGCACCGTCACATCCGGATTGAGCTGCCAGTTCATGCGCTCGGGCCACGCGTACTGCGGCCGGTGCGGTTCACCGTAGCCGAACCAGTTGAAGTAGCGAACCTTGTACGGGCAGTTGTTGGAGCAGTAGCGCGTGCCCACGCAGCGGTTGTAGACCTGCACGTTGAGCCCGTCCGGCGAGTGATACGTCGCGTACACCGGACACACCGGCTCGCACGGCGCGTTCCCGCAGTGCTGACACAACATCGGGACGAAGCGCGCCTCGAAGTCGCCGCCATCTTCCCCGCCCTCCCAGTATCGCTCGAGACGAATCCAATTCATCTCGCGGCCCTTGAGCACGTTGCCGCCGGGCACGCCGTGCAGGAACGCCGTGTGGACCTGCTGATATGGAGCGCCGACGATCGGAATGTTGTTTTCGGCGTAGCACGCGGTGACGCACGCCTGGCATCCGGTGCAGCGCGCGAGGTCGATCGTCATCGCCCACCGGCGCTTCGCCATCTGGCTCCAGTGGTTGGGGTCGTACATCCCCATTTCTTTCGTCTTGATGGATGATTGAATGGCGCCTTGCGCATCGGCGGCCACCGGCGAGCGCAGCCCGGGGAGATACTCGTGCGACGCGTCGCCGGGCATCTTCTCGCGCTGTTCTTCTTTAGGCGGCGCCTCGAGCTCGTCCACGGTCATCGCGAGCGCAATGCCGCGGTTGTACTGCCGCGACGAGCCCTCAACCGTCACGACCTGCGCGAACTTGCCCGTGTTGGCGACCGATACTTTGGTCGATGCCCAACGGAAGCCGCCCGACGCGGCGTCGTAACTGGCGGGGAGCAGGTCGCCGGCGTTCGAGCCGACGTTGGCCGCGTAGCGTCCGTACGCCGTGTGCCCCTGGCCGAACGCGATGGCCACCGTCTCGGGGTGGATCCCCATGTAGACGTACGCGGGCAGCTCGAGCGTTCCGTTCGGCGACTCGATGCGCAGGATGTCGCCCGAGTCGATGCCCAACCGGATCGCGGTCTGCTCGTTCACTTCGACCCACGTCTGCCAGAAGATCTTGGTGACCGGGTCGGGGAACTCCTGCAGCCACGGCTTGTTGGCGCCGCTGCCGTCGCCTAACGACGCCGACGGATATACCACCAGGAAGAAGTCGCCGCTCCCGGCAGCCGCCTGCGCGGGTGCCGGCGGCTGCGCGCTGCGCACCGGCGCGGCGCGACGTGGCAACGTGCCGGCGCCAACGCCCTTCTGCAGCGCGGCCGTGAACGCCGACGTTCCCCCGGGGAAGTGCTCGATCAACCACCGCATGTAGTTCGGTGCCGCGAACTGCGCTGCCGCTTTCGCGTTGGACTTGCCCACCTCCAGCATCACGTCCGCGGTTTGACGCGTGTCGTACACCGGATCCATGCCCGGCTGCTGCAGCGTGATCACGTCCGGCACCGGCTGCGCATCGCCCCACGACTCGATCGGGTGGTGATCGGGCAGCACGAGGTCACACAGTTCGGTCGTCTCGTCCGGGTAGCTCGAGAAACTCACCTTGAACGGCACCTTCGCGAGCGCGTCGGCAACCCTGGCCGACTTGGGGCTCGTGAACACCGGATTGACGCCGCGCACCATGAGGAGCGGCACGTCGCCGCTGCGCATGCGCTCGATCGCGGCCGCCACATCGGCGTCCGACGAGATCCCTTCGAGGCTCGACACCGGCTTCGCCGGCAGCACCGTCACGCCGACGTTGCCTAACGACTTGTTCCACTCGTTCACCGCGCTCACGAGCGCGGTGCCACCGCCATTCATCCCGCTCGCCACCAACAAGCTCGGCTTCGCGCTCTGGATTTCCTGCTGCAGCGTCTGGAGCGCCGCCTGCGACGCGCCGCTCGCCTGCGCTGCGTCGGCCAGCGAACCCTGTCCGCGCAGCGCGTTCACGATGGCGAGCTCCGATCCGGGGCGGCACGCGATCCATGTGTCGGCGTTGCAGCCCGTGAGCGAGCGCCGCGGGCCCACGTACACGAAGCGCGGCGCACCGGTGAGCTTCGCGCGCGCGTCGGCGAAGTCGAGCTGCTGCGGAACGTTCACGCCCCACGTGTCGAGGAAATCCGCGCCGAACGAAACGATCAGCGTCGCCGCGCCGAACGCGAGCGACGGCCACGCCACACCATACGACTTCTGATTCGCGTCGATCGCGCCGTGATCCGCGAGGGCATCGTGACTCAGGTGCGGCGGCATACCGAACGCCGCCAACCATTGATCGAGGAACGCGGGGAAGCTGCCCGACTCGTGGCGATTGATGCACACCGCCTTCGCCGCCGAGCCCGATGACTGCGCCTGCGTGAGCTTGTCCGTTAGGAGCTTGATCGCCTCGTCCCACTTCGCGGGCACGAGCGCGTTGCCCTTCCGAATGCGCGGTCCGCGATAGCGATCAGGATTGTAGAGCCCCTGCACTGCCGCCTGTCCGCGCGCGCAGAGTGCGCCGCGATTCAGCGGATGATCCGGATTGCCCTCGAGCTTGAAGGTCCGTCCGTCACGCGTCTCCATCAACACGCCGCACGACGCCGAGCATTCGCGGCACGTGGACGCGTAATAGTTCGAGACCATCGGGACAGTCTCGTCCGGATTGTTCAAGTAGGGGATGAGCTTGTCCACGCGATCGGTGCTGCAGCCGATCGCCGCGGTCGCGGCGCCCGTCGCGCCGAGGATCTTGAGAAACTCGCGCCGGCGGACGCCGGAGGGCGTAGACGTCTCGGTCATCAGGCAGTCTCAGTAGTGACAGACACTGCAGTCGAAGCGCGCCTTCCACTGCGGATTCACGTTGCCGACGTGACAGTTGATGCACCAACCCATGTTGAGCGGCGCGAACTGATACACGCGGGACATTTTCTGCACTTGTCCGTGGCAGGTCTGGCACGTCACACCGGCGTTGATGTGCGGCATGTGCGCGAAATTCACATAGTCGGGCACGTAGTGGACACGGACCCACGGAATCGCCTGCTTCTTGTTCCAGTAGTCCTGGAGCTTCTGGATGTCGGCGCTCTTGCGTGCCGGCTTGCCGTTCATCGCGGGCCGATTGGGACCGACAACCAAATGGCATCCCATACAAGTGCTCATCGCAGGGAAGCCGGGGTCAGGCGATTTGTTGGCGGAGAAGTGACAGTAGAGACAGTTCATGCCGAGCGTTTGCACGTGGGTGGGGTGCGGAAACGCAATCGGTTGAACGGGAGAGCGACCCTGCGGCGAGGAGCCGGCGCTGTATCCCCACGAGCCACGATCGGTGATGACGGTATCGGGCCCGGCAGTGGCACCCGTGTAGGCGGATAACAGGACGGCGATCGTGCCCAGCGCAATGAGCCCTGGGATGACCGCCCACTTCCTCCTTGAAGTCATCGCGACCTGAAGATGTGAGGGCGGATAGTCACCCAATTTGTGAAGATTTTCACAAATCAAGCAGAACGCGCGGGAATCTGCGCCGCGTCACCCAGTGGCGCAAGAGGCGCACGCAATTCATCCGGCAACAGTTCGAGATTTGCGCGAGGGGTTTGCGCGAGTCGCAGCGGCCATCCGCTGCCGTACACGAAACGTCGCGACCCGATCGTGCGCAGCGCGTGTGCGAGCTCATCTTCCGGTGGTCCCCAGATCCACGAGATGTCCCACCACACTCGCGCCCGCTCGTCCGGCGTGAGTCCCCAATGCACTTCTTCGATAAGCGCGCGACCCCCCGCCGTCACGAGCAATCGCACGCGCTGTCCGGCGCGTGCTAACGCACGAACGGTTGCCGCCGGCAAATCACCGACCAAGTCCATCCCGTGTCGTTGACGCAAATCCTCGAATCGCGTCGTGAGCACCAGCGGCACCCCGGATTCGCCGCACGCAACCGCCAGGTCCGTCATCGCCGGATGGTTCGAACCGAATCCCCATTGCTGCGGATACGCGCGCACTGCCACGGCGCCTCGCTCGAGTACAGCGGCGAGCGCCTGCTCCCATCGCGGCCAGTCAGGACGAATCGCCGGCACCGGAGCGAGGCGTCCCGTGTACGGTGACAACGCGTCGAACAACGTGTCATTGCCGGCGGCGGGATCGCGGTAAAACGCGGACGGCAGATGCCCAACCCACGCTGACTCGATGCCTTCGCGATCGAGCACGCGCACGAGCGCATCCGGATCGGGATGCGGGATATGTCGAAACGGATATGGTCCGATGAACGTGTGCGCGTCGATCATCGCGCGTGTCCGGCGACGGCAACAGCTTCGCGCTCGAGCGTCGGGACGCCGGGCAGCGCGCCAGGCGGAAAGATGCCCGCCGCGTTGCGCCACCGAATGTCGGTCATCGCCGACGCATCGACATGCGGCTCGACGTGCTCGAGGGCCCACAATTTCGCGAGGCCCGTTTCCATCGTGATGTCGCTTCCCCAGAGGATCCGTCGCGCGCCAACCGCGCGCACCGCGTCGTCGAGCATGCCGCGATCGACACCGCTGCCCGAAAGATCGAGATACACGTTCGGGATGTGCGCAACGGCAGCGAAGGTGTGGCGGTAGTCGCCGCCGCCGCCGATGTGCGCGAGGATGAACGACACCGACGGATGCCGCAGTGCCAGCCGGCCCAGGTCCGCGCCATCCGAAATTTCCTGACCCGGCCACTCGCGCGTGCGATGCTGCCAGATGTGATGCAGAATCGGAAAGTGGCGGCGCTCGGCGGCGGCAGCAATGGGATCCAGCAGCGGGTCATCCGCGCGGCGGCTCGCCGCGAGCTTGACGCCGACGGCGCCGCGCTCGCCGCAGCGCGCGATCTCGTCGAGCGCGTGCGCGGTATCGTTCGGGTTGACGGTGACATAGCTGCGGATGCGGTCCGGATCGCGGTCCTGGATGGCCAGCATCTCGTCGTTGCCTAACGTAACGTCGCGCGGCGATGGGAAGTACACAGGCGACGCGTGGCCCCAGGTGCCGAGGATGGAGGCGATGTGCACCGTGATGCCGATGCGATCGCCCGCGCGCATGCGGGCGCGGTTCGGCATCTCCCAGTCGCGCCGCCCGGCCCGCGCGTGGAGAAAGTGCGCGTGCACGTCGACGAGCGGCTCGTGCCCGGCGAGCGGCGCCGCGCGTGGCGCCGGCTCAACCACGCGCGTCCTCCTCGTCCAATCCTGACAATGCGTGGCGCGCGGCCGTCTCGATCTGCGCGATCGCCGGCGCGTCGTGCGCGACCGCCGCGAAGTTGTACGCTCCGCGCTTGAACAGCACGCCGTGGTCGAGCGCAAGCTCGACGAAGCGCGACAGGCGGCGATCGTCGCCCGCCTCGAGCAGCCACATGGGCGGAATGCCGCGCATGCGGACGTGTGGCACGCGCGACGCCTCGATCGCACGGGCGACGACACGCTGGATCGTTTCGCCGCGTTCCCAGAGCGCGGCGCAGACGTCGGTGCGCGCGTGTGCGTCGAGCACCGCGCGCGCCGCCGCGAGGGCGGACGCTTCACTGGCGAGCGTCGAAGAGATCCACGTGGTGCGCGCCGCGCGCATCACGCGTTCGCGTCCGACGACGGCAGAGAGCGGGAAGCCGTTCGCCATCGCCTTGCCGAAGACCGCGAGTTCCGCGTAGACGCCGGCGTACTCCTGGAAGCCGCCGGTGCGCAGGCGGAAACCGGTCTTCATTTCATCGAGGATCAGCACCGCGCCTAACGAATCGCACGCGCGGCGGGCTTCCGCCAGCCACTCGCTCGATGGCAGCCGCTCGATCACCGGCTCGATGATGATCGCCGCCAGGCGGTCGCCCGCCGCGCGTACCGCATCGGAGAGCGCATCCGGGTCGTCGAACGGCACCGGGCGAAAATCCTCGTGCGCGCCGGCCGGCACGCCCGCCGCCGTGCTCCACCAGTCGAGCCAGCCGAAGTAGCCCGCCCCGATCACGACCGATCGTCCAGTGGACGCACGCGCGATGCGCACGGCCGCCGCCACGCCCTCGGCACCGCTCTTGAGGAACCGCACTTGCTCGGCGCACGGAATCACCTCGCACAGTCGCTCGGCGACTTCCACTTCGAGCACGTGTGAGAGGCCCGCCACGTTGCCCTGCGCCACTGCTTCGATCACCGCCTGCGTGACGCCTTCGTGCGCATAGCCCAACGCGACCGCGCCCAACGCCATCGTGCAGTCGACGAGCTCGGCGCCGCGCGTGGTGGTCACGCGGCAACCCGAAGCGCGAACGAAATGTGTGGGAGACCCGTCCCACTCCGGACCGACGAGTGCGTCGGGGCGCTTGCTTCCGGTCGATGCGCCGCCGGGAATCACCGCTGCGGCGCGTGTGCGCCAATCGGTGTCCACGGCCGGTGATGACGGAGACGGCAGGGCCATGAGATGGAAAAAGCCCGGGCCGCGCGCGGGCGTCAAGGGTTGGAGTGGGACCGCTCGAGTGCGCGCAGCGTTTCGAGCGCCATCGCGCGGAGCAACTCGATCTCGCGCGCATCGGGCGTCGCACGAAATGCGAGCGAGCGCACCGTTCGCAGGATGAGCTCGGCGTTGCGCGTGCGAAAGAATTCGAGTCCCGCGAGCGCGCGCTCGACGTCGGTGAACAAGCGCTCGTATTGCGCCGACGTCGCGGGCGGCGCGTCCTTCCGCGGCGGCGCGATCGCACGCGAGGCGTTCGCGTCGGCGACGTGTAGCTCGTAGAGCGCGACGAGAACTGCCTGCGCGAGATTGAGCGACGCGTGTTCGGTCGTCGGAATTGTGACGACCACATGGGCGCGATCCAGCGCGTCGTTGGCCAGTCCCTTGTCTTCGCGGCCAAAGAGGAGCGCGACCGGTCCATCGGCAGCGCGCGCGAGCGCGTCGGCTGCCGCCTCGCGCGGCGATGCAAGCCGCCATTTCGCACTCCGCCGCCGGGCCGTATAGCCGGCCACGAACACGCAGTCGCCTAACGCATCGCCGAGCGAGTCGTAATGTTCAATGCGCTCGGCGACGTCGCGTGTGTCGTGCGCGACGCGTTCGATGCGCGAGCGGTCGTACGGCACCGGTCGCACGAGCCGCAGCGTTGCAACACCCATATTCTTCATCGCACGGATGGTGGCCGCGATGTTCACGGGATCCTGCGGCTCGTCGAGCACGATGCGAACCCGGTCGAGCATGGAGTCAGGCACTGTTCACGATGAAGCGTCGCGCGCGCGCGGGTGATTCCCGGTCACCGCGCAGATACACCCATTCTCCGGCGCCGCCGCTCAATACGAGCTGGCCGCGCCGACGCTCGCGTCCTTGCGCCATTTCGTTGACGATGACCTGCATCGCGATCACGGCATCGCGACCGGTCTGCAAGGCCGCGAGAGGCAGATGCAAACCCATAGCGTAGCCAGATTGCGTGCGTCTCCACGTGGCCGCGAGGTGCACATCGTGGCGCGCGCCATCTGGAACGTGGACACGTACATCCGATGATGATTCGACCGGCACGACGAGCCAGGCCAGCGGCGCACTCACGACGTCGGGCCAGATGTGCAGTTGTACGCCGTCGCTGTGTATGTCGGGGTACTCGTTGTCGAGGCGAGGGTCGGCGGCGTCGCTCGCGCGGAATACGATGGGCGACTTGCGCACGTCGATCGCGATGGCGAGCTGGTCTTCTTCCGAGCGAACGCGGACCGTTGCGCACGGCGAGCCGGCGTCGACCCACGAGTCCTCGGACTGGCGATAGGCGTCCTGCGCCAACTCGAATATGAGCGCCTCCGCCGGTGCGGCGGGGAGAGGCACGGCCTCCGCCGGCGCAGCCGTCGGCGCGTGCGACGCATCACTCGCGGGAACGGGCACCCGCCCGCCTAACGCAACGCTGCTCTGGGCACCGGTCGCCTCGAAGGCGACCTGCCACTCGTCGTTCTCGAGGCGGTGCGTGTGTACGGATCCGTCGTCGAGGCCGACGACCAACGCGTCACCCTCGGACGTCACGCTCGCAAGGTGGCCTGCCCAGTTCCAGACCGTGGTGATCGCGCCCGACGTCCCGCGCGCGCGCACGACGAACATGCGGCGTTCGCCGAGCCCGGGCGCGGCCGGCGCCGTCGCACGCCAGAGCTCCGCATCGGCGGCGACGACGAGAAATCCGGCGCGCATGCCATCTCGCTCCAGCGTCGTGGTCCTGCCGCCTAACAAGCCGGTCATTTCCGCGTCGTGGATGAACCCGAATCCATCCGTCGTGGCATCGCCGCCGGAGAGCACGCCGGCGATGAACGGTGCAACGTCGCGCACCGCTGCCTCGATGTGGAGCGGCAAGTCGACCTGGACCGGTTCCTCGCTGTGCCAGGTGAGGCGGTCGACGGCATAGTCCGGCAGCACGACCAGCGACCGGCGCAGCCGCGCCCTATCGTTAGGCGCGCCGTACTCGGCGTCCACCCAGCCCACGCCGCCGCGTTCATCGTATGCTCGCAGGGTGCCGTCGGCCGGTGTCTGCGAGCGGCCGTCGATGAGGGGTGCGTTGTGCGCCAGCGTGCTGCGGTACCAGTGCAGCGACGGGTCGACATACGAGCCGGTCCCCATGTCATCGAGCCACCGATCGTTACCGCGCGCCAACAACACGTTCAAGCGATCCGGATGTCCGTGGCCGCCGCCAGCGTGACCATAGTCGAGCGCGAGATACGTGAGGCCGGCATCGCGCCGGAACACGGCCAATCCCTGCCCCGCCAGCAGCGCCGACTTGGGCATCGCCGGCCCGAGCGGCGGCAACGCCTCGGGCGCGAGCAAGAGCGACCGCCAGCCAAGGTCGGCTCTGCCTAACGGCATGGCCGGCTCGCGCCGCTCGGATTCCGCCGTCGAGCGCCATCGGTCGGTGCGGCCGCGCGACGCGCCGCCGCCGTCATAGAGCGTCCACAACGCTCCCGCCAGCCGCGGATCATCGCGCCGCGCGAGCCCGAGCTCGCACGATTCGGCGAACCGCCATTGCCGGAGCGACACCGCGTACTGCGAATCGCGCCGCGAGGGAAACGTGAAATCCGGCAGCGCGGACAGGAGCGGCGTCGCAAACGCCTCCGCAAACCGGTCGCCTAACGAAGGCGGGACCGGTACCCCGATGCGCTCCATCATCGTGACGCCGTACCACAAGCCTCGATGCGCGAACAGATGGTAGTTCTCGCCCTCGTACCACGTGCCATCGGACAACAAGCCGCGCGACAACTGCGCCAGCACACCCGATGGGCTGGCAATGGCGCGCTGCACCATTCGGGACTCGCCCAACAGCGTGCCCCCGGCGATCAGCGCGGCGTCGTTCCATACCTGTCGGTTGGATCCGCCCTCGTCGAACGACGCAATGAGCGCCGTGCTCGGCTCGATGATCTGCTCCCGCACGCGCGCTCCGAGGCCGGCCGCCGTCCCGCACGTCTCCAGCAAGTCGAGAGCGATCGCGATCTGCAACAGCCAGATGGACTCGAGATACGTCGAAAAGAACGGACGCGAGGGCCCGAGCACGTTGTCGCGGTTCGGGTACGCCAGGTACTGGTCGCAGTATCCATCGAGCACGCGCGCCGCGAACGACCCGAGCGACGTACCGATGCCTAACGCAGCCAGAGCAGCGGCGTGGACCGCGCGTTCTGCGAGCCAGAGCTGGTACCACATCAGCCACCAGCGGTCGTGCCGCTCGCCGCGCCACACGGCGCCGTCCACCGGGCAGCGATGGTCGTGCGGCTCGAACGGATGGAATTCCAACGGCACGCCATGGTCGGGGCATTGCCCGCCATCGCGCGACAACATCGCCTTCGCCGTGGGAATCTCGACCGGCCGCTCGACGACCACGCGGAGGTCGGCCAACAATGACGCGGCCAGCGGTGCAAGCGATGCGCCTGGCAAACGCAGCGCCGCCGCGCGCACCGCAAGCGATTCGCTGCTGATGAGCAGACTCACGGTCGAGACACGCCCCCACTCGCTGTGGCGATGGACCAGTCGTGAACCGTCACGAGCTCACCGCGCAGATCCATGCGCAGGCCGTGCAATCGCCGCGACACGCCCTGCACACCGCGCGAGTCGTAGATCCACGCGGCCGGCGCGTTGTGCTCGAGATTCGCTTGCACCGCCAGCCACGCGGTGCGCGCTCGTTGGGCATCCGGCGCTTCGCGCGCCGCGGAAAGCAGAGAATCCAGCACAGGAGAATGGTAGTCGCCGTAGTCGAGCGCACCACCCGCCTGGTGCGAGTCGTACATCGCGGACAGGTACGCCAACGACAGGTCGCCGGGAATGCCGGTGATGAGCGCATCGAATCTCGGCGGACGCGCGCGCGCCTCCTGCAGGAAAGATGCGAGCTCGCGCTGCCGGATCTCCATGCGAACGCCGATCGCGGCCATGTCCGACTGGAGCAGCTGCTCGACCGCGTTGTCGCCGCTGCCGACGGTGAGGAGCGTAAATGCTAACGGAACGCCGCCGCGCGCCCGCGCCCCCGAGCTCGTGCGACGCCACCCGGCCGCGTCGAGCAGTGAATCCGCGCGAGCGGTATCGAGCACCGCGGTGTCCGGCGACGCGTATGGGTGTTCGGCGGGCACCGGTCCCGCAGTAGGCGTCGCGAATCCGTATAACGCAGCTTGCGCGATGCGGCGGCGGTCGATCGCCAGTCCAATCGCGCGTCGCACGCGTGGATCGTCGAATGGCGGCCGGACCACGTCGAAGATGATGCCGTTCAGCACCATTTCCGGATACTCGACAACGCGCAGCGACGGATCGCGTCGCACCAATCCTGCCATGGCGGGCGAGATCCCCGCGACATCGAGCTCACCGCTCACCAGCCCCGCGAACTTGGTCGACGGCTCGTCCACGATCGCGATCACCACGCGGCGTACGTTAGGCGGGCCGCCGAGCGCCGCCGGGAAGGCGTCGTTGCGGGCAAAGACCCATCGCTCGCCGGGGCGTCGCTCGACGAACCGGAATGGTCCGTTGCCGACCGGCATCGTGTCGAATGCCGCGCGGCGCATGTCCGCCCGCGGTACGGACGCCAACAGATGCGCCGGCACGATCGGCAGCTCGCAGAGCACCAGCGGAAAATCGGGTTGCGCGCGGCGGAAGCGCAGCGTGATCGTCGAATCGGTCGGCGTCTCGACATCCGTGATGTCCGACAGGTCCGCGTAGCGCGGGTAGCCGGTGTGAGGGTCGCGCGCCGCGTTGATGGTAAATGCGACGTCGCGCGATGTCGTGCGTTGCCCATCCTGCCATGTGAGCCCTGCGGCCAGCGTGAACGTGAGCACCCGCCTGTCTGCTGACCACGACCACGCCCGCGCGAAATACGGTGTGGGCTCGAGGGCGCTGTCGTATTTGGCGAGCGTCACGAACAGCATGTAGCGCTGCACTTGGCGCGCGAGCGGGTGAATCGTGATCAGTGGATTGCCCGACTCGAGGTCCGCGCCCGAGGCATACACCACGGTGTCGACCGGCGTGGCCGACGCGCCGCAGCCGACTGTCCCGCCGAGCACGAGTGCAAGAATAAAACGTCGCACGGTTGACGCGCGCGCGCGCCGACGCATCATCACTCGATGCGTCTCCTCGTCCGCCGGCTGCTCGATGCGCTCGTGCTGCTGTGGCTCGTCGTCACGCTCACCTTCGTGCTCCTCCGCGCGGCGCCCGGCGATCCGGCCGCGCTGCTGGTGCCTCCTACCGCGACGGCGGCCGACGCCGCGCGTGCGCGCGCACGGCTGGGCCTCGACCGTCCGCTGTGGGTACAATATGCGCGCTGGGCGGGGGGCCTTCTCAAGGGTGATCTCGGCGAGAGCTTCGCCCAACATCGACCAGTATCCGAGTTGCTCGAGCACGCGCTACCCGTGTCACTCGGACTTGGCCTGTCATCCCTCGCGCTGACGTTCCTCCTCGGCATCGCGATCGGTACGGCGCAGGCCGCGCGTCGCGGTACGACAACCGACACCGCGCTCACCATTTTCACGACTTCCGTGTACGCCGCGCCGAGTTATTGGCTGGCCCTCGCGCTGGTGGCGTGTTTCACCTATGGCGCGGCGCGATGGGGATTCCCGCAGGCCTTGAGGCTACCGGCCTTTGGTGTGCGCGATCCCGCATCGACGGTGACCGGCCTCGCGGCAACTGCCGACGTGCTGCGCCACGCAATTCTGCCGGTCATTACGCTGACAGCGATCGGCGCCGCGGGCATTGCGCGCTATACGCGCACGATCGCCGCCGAGTTGTTGCGCGCGGACTTCGTGCGGACCGCGCGAGCCAAAGGACTCCCGCCGCGCAGCGTGTACGTGCGCCACGTGGTGACCAACGCACTGCCCCCGCTCATCGTGCTGTTCGCGCTCGCGCTGCCGGGCGTGCTGGCGGGCTCCGTGTTCGTCGAGGTCGTGTTCGCGTGGCCGGGGATGGGGCGCCTGATGGTCGACTCGATTTTCGCGCGCGACTATCCGGTGGTCATGGGTGCGGCGACGATCTACGCGGCGCTCGTCATTCTCGCGAACCTGGCCGGCGACCTCGTGCTTCCGTTAGTCGACCCCCGCCGCCGCACATGACGTTGTTCCGGCCGTCCGTTCGATGGCGTGCGCGCGGTGCGCTGGTGGTGCTCATCGCGATCATCGCCGCGGCCATCGTGGTGCCGCTGCTCGCACCCACCGATCCACGCGCGATCGGCAACGTGCTCACGCTCCGCTTCATCCCGCCGCTCACGACCGATCCGTTAGGCACGTGGCATCTGCTCGGGACCGACGCGTTTGGCCGCGACCTCTTCACGCGCATGATGCTGGCCGCACGCCTCTCGCTCCTGGTTGGGTTCGCCGGCTCCCTGCTCGCAGGGCTGGCCGGCATCGCCGTGGGGGCGGTAGCCGCGTGGGCCGGCGGGGTCGTCGATCGCGTCGCGATGGCGGTGAGCGATACGCTGCTGGCCATCCCGCGACTCGTGCTGCTGTTGGTCGCCGCCGCGCTCTGGCCACCCGGCGCGGTGATGGTGGTGCTGATTTTGATGTTCACCGGTTGGATGGGCGTCGCGCGTCTGGTGCGCGCCGAGGTCCTCGGCGTGCGCACGCATGCGTATGTGGAAGCGGCGCAAGCGCTGGGCGCGCGGCCGCGGCGCATCCTGTGGCGGCACGTGCTGCCTAACGCGCTGGGGCCGGCGATCGTGGCCATCACCCTGGGCGTCGGCAGCGCCATTCTGCTCGAGAGCGGCCTGTCGTTCCTCGGCCTTGGCATCCAGCCGCCCAATCCCAGCTGGGGCAACATGATCGCCGACGGGCGCGAGGCGATCGTGATGGCACCCTGGGCCGCGCTCGCCCCTGGGCTTGCGCTCATCGCGACGGTGACGTGCTGCACGCTGTTGGGCGACGCCCTCTCGGACGCCGGCGCCTGACGGCGGGCTCTGCCTAACGGTCTATCGCACGAGCAGCGTGATGATCTCCCCCGGCGCCGCCTGAAACGGAACGCGCGCGCCGACGACGCCGGCGGCCGAGAGCGGCGTTTCGTCCATCCGTGCGCGCATCGCCTGCTGCACCGGGAAGCCGCAGCGCCACGCACCTGATACCCCTTGCTCGCACAGGTTGACGCACCGGAGCACCGTCCACTCGCCGTCCTCGCTGGGCTTGCACGCGAGGAACGCCAGCCCGTGCCCCTCCAGCTCGACGCCCGCGGTCTCGCGCGGCACCCCCACCGCCCCGCGCAGCGTTAGGCCTGTGAGCGGGAGCAACACGTCGTCGGCCGTGCGCTCGATTCGGTCAACGGTGGCCACGTCGCATGCGCCGTGCGGGAATATCGCAAAGCACGCCTCGAACGCGCCGATGCACTGCGCCCCCGGCGTGGGCGTCGGCCACCCCGCGTGTCCGGGTCGCTCGGGAAGATCGCTCCGTGACAGCTCGCCCACCGCACGCACGAGCGTGATCGCCACGTCGCCGTTCTCGACGCTCTCGTACTCGGCCAGTCCATCCGAGTAGATGGTCACCCCGCGGTCGCCGGCATCGCGCGTCACGTACCGCGCGAGCGGCGCGGTCGGCGGCGGTGTTTCCGCGGTATCGGGCGGCGCCGTGATCACCGCGCGCCGCACCGGACCGAACGCCGCGTCCGCAATAGTCGCCGCGCCCGATAGCCCGGTGCGCAGCACGATGCGCAGGCGATGATCGCGACACTCGTTGCTGCCGGTGACACGAATCCGCACGAACGGGTCGCCCGCGTCCAACGTGAGCGCCACGAGGATCCACATCGCGCGCGTGGCCGCCGCGCGAATGGCCCGTCCCTCGGCGATCGCCACCGGCACGGCGATCCCGATGCGACCGGTGAGCTCGGCGCGCAACGGCCCGGCGTGCGTTAGGCGAACGTCGCTCAGCCGGTCCGCGCGCACGAGCGGTGGTCGCGCCGAGTGCGTGTAGAGATCGCCGCCGTCGCCAACATCCTCGATTGCCAGCAGCGACGCCATCGTAATCCGCTCCGACAGTGACGATACGTGCACCGCGCCGCTTGCGTCGACCTCGACGCGCAGCCACTCGTTTTCCATCCACTGCGCGCCCGCACGTACCGGCGCCGGCGCGGCCGCCGCACCCGCTTCGGCCTGGATCGACAACGTCCCCGTGCCGTATCCGCCAACGGGCGGCATCCACGCCACGACACGGGCCGACTCCACGAGCGCGTCATCCGGGTAGTCGAGCGGCGATTCGATGCGATCGTGCCGCACCGAGCGCTCGAGCACCTGCAGCGCCACGGGCGACCCACCGTGCATCAACGAAAACGTGGCGGGCAATGGTGCGGGCACCGGCTCGCGTCCGCTTCCCGGCCCAACGCGCACGTGCGCCATCGGCCGCGCGACGTCGAGCTCCGCCACGCCGCCGCGCTCGCGCGCCGCGCGGTTGCGCACGATTACGCACGGCGCCCACTCGCTTCGCCTCGAGCGTGTCGCGGCAGCGTCGTGCCCAACGAGGTCGGCGAGCGCGTCCTCACGCACGCCGAGTGCCTGCGACATCGCATCCTCGAGCCGCACGTCCATCGCCCGCGCCACTGTGTCGATCGAGCATCCGCACAGGGTGTCGTGCGGGTGGCATCGGAGCAGCGTGCTCCACGCCGCGCGCAACAACTCGCGACGATCGCGCGCGCCGCGTCGTGCCGCGAGCGCCGCCCACGGTTCCGCATCGCGCACCAGCGCGCGCTCGACGATTGCGTTGGCGCGCTTCTGACCCGCGCGCGTGGCAAACGTGCCTTGCAGTGTCCACGTGTATCCGTACGACGCGCGCAGCTCCCCGGCCACCACCGGCAGCTGCGCACGCGCAGCCCGCTGCTCGACGGCCGCCGCGAACGCAGCCAGCGACCCGACCTGCACGCGCGCGGGCGCGGCGACCACCGCGAGCGCCGCCAGCGCGCGCGACCGCTCCCGCTGCCGCGCATGGTGATCGGCTCCGTTAGGCAGAAGCACGACGCCGAGTGCGGACCGCGTGCCTAACACGGCACCGAGGCGCCGCCACCGTTCGCGCGCCGCGTCCGTGTCGGCCGGCAGCGACGAGCCGGCTTCGTATCCGTCGGGCGGCAAATGGTACAAGAGCGACTCGGCGCCGTCCGGTGTGCGCCAGCGCACCGTGTCGCCCGGCGGCCACGCTGGACCGCCGTAGCCGCGCCAGAGGATGATCACCCCGCAGCCGAATCCCTGCGCCAGCGAGGGCAGCGATGCGGGATGTCCGAACGCGTCCGGTGAGTACAACACCGCCGGCGCCGTCGCGCCGAGTTCGGCAAGAACGCCGCGCCCAGCGAGCAAGTTGCGCACGAGCGCCTCGCCAGACGGGATGAGCTCGTCGGCCAACACATACCACGGACCTGCTTCGATGACGCCGTCGCGCAATCGCGCCGCAAGGTCAGCCCTCCGCTCGGGTCGCACCGCGAGGTAGTCCTCGAGCACCACCGCTTGTCCGTCCAACAGAAAGCTGTCGCCGTGCTCCGGCGGGTCATCGAGCACGTCGTCGATCAATGCCACCAGGCGCTGACGAAAGCGGCCGGCAGGCTTATACCACTCGCGGTCCCAATGGGTATGCGAAACGACGTAGACGGTCAGTTCCGTTTCTGGCATGAACGCTCGAGGTGGGATTCCAGGGGCAATGAATGGTCCGAGGAATGATTCTCGCGAGGCGCATCGACCGCCGCCGCATCTACAGCTCGGTCTGTTCCGGAGGATAGTAGAGCACGCCGTCCCTGACGATGGCGAACGGCGTCATGTGATGCGGCTCCGTGCGCGCATCGAGAATGTGCTGTACATCCACGCCGCGCGCGACCAACGCGTCCGAGATCAACGAGCGGTGGCAGCGCCACGGCACGGCTTCCGCGCACATGATCGCGGTGCGCTCCCGGGCGGCGCGATCGAGCAGAACGTCCAGAGCCGTTGCGAATGCCGGCGTCAACATGTAGTCCGCGTATCCGCGAAAGCTTTCGTTGCGCCAGGCGCCGTTGGGCGAATCGGGTCGCGTGTGTCGACGACCGCCCAACTCTGGATGGTGCGAATAGCCGATCCCGCGCGCCGCCAGCGACGCGGCTAACGCTTCGCGACCGAACTGCGGATTCCGCCGAGATCCGGGGAAGCTTCGCACATCGGCGACGTGTTGAATGTGCTCGCGCTCGAGCAATGCGATGAAGCGATCGATGTCGCGCGTCGAGTGGCCGATGGTGTACACCACGCTAGCCGCCGGTTGACCCGGACCTCGAACGGGTGGAACTTGCGTGACCTTCTTCGCGCGCGCCATCACCACGGAGCCGTATGCAGCGTTTGCTCGAAATCTGGCACCAGCTCTACAACCTCGAAGGGCTGATCCGATGGGGCGGCTATGCGGTGCTCACCGTGGTGGTATTCACGGAGACGGGTTTGTTGGTCGGGTTTTTCCTGCCAGGCGATTCGTTGCTCGTGACCGCCGGGCTCCTTGCGTCGCAGGGTTTCCTCAACGTCTGGCTCATGGGCGTGATCCTCTCGATCGCTGCGGTCGCCGGCGACAGCGTTGGCTATGCGATCGGCAAAGCGACAGGGCCCCGCATTTTCACGCGCGAGAATTCGCTGTTCTTCAACAAGAAACATCTGCACCGTGCGCACGCGTTCTACGAGAAATATGGTGGCAAAACGATCGTGCTCGCGCGTTTCATGCCGATCATTCGGACGTTCGCGCCGGTCGTGGCCGGCGTGGGCGAGATGCGCTATCGAACCTTCGTGATGTACAACGCACTCGGCGGCATCGGGTGGGTGTGGGCGATGCTGTTGATCGGCTACTTCCTGGGTCGCTCCGTGCCCGGTGTCAGCAAGCACATCGACGTCATCATTATCGGGGTGATTTTCCTGTCCATTTTGCCGGGCATCATCGGTTGGCTGCGCGAGCGTCGCGCGGCATCGGTGCAGCCCGACAGCACCGCGCCGTAAGGCGCACGGCACTTTCGGAGGCACGACATGGCATTCGCACTTCCCCCACTGCCCTACGATTACGCCGCCCTGGAGCCGCACATCGATGCGCGCACCATGGAAATCCATCATACGAAACACCATCAGGCGTACGTCAACAACCTGAACGCGGCGTTGGAGAAGGCGCCCGAATTTCAGCAGAAGAGCTTGGATGACATCATCGCCAACCTGTCCAAGGTGCCCGACGCCGTTCGCACGGCCGTGCGCAATAACGCCGGCGGCCATTGGAATCACTCGATGTTCTGGTTGATCATGAGCCCCAAGGGCGGCGGCGACCCGAGCGGCAATCTGGGCGACGCGGTCGCGAAATCGTTCGGCGACATGGCCAAGCTCAAGGAGCAGTTCAACGCCGCCGCGTCGTCACGGTTCGGCTCCGGTTGGGCATGGCTCGTGGCCGATGGGTCCGGCGCGCTCAAGATCGAGAGCACGCCTAACCAGGACAATCCGGCGATGGACGG
>DATJET010000181.1:0-5003 GCA_035496295.1 Gemmatimonadaceae bacterium | reverse complement strand
CGGGTTCGCGTACGCCGACTCGCCCGACATTGCGGTGCGGCACGACACGCTCCTCAATGTCGGCGGCCGCCGAATCCAGATCATCCGGCCTGGACCAGCGCACACCGCGGGCGACCTGATGGTCTGGCTCCCCGCCGAGCGCGTGCTGTTCGCCGGCGACGTGCTGGTCGAAGACGGCGTATCGATGATGGTTGATGGCAGTTCGTCGGCCATGCTCGGCGCCCTCGCACGCATCGATTCGCTCCAACCGCGGGTGGCCGTGCCCGGACACGGCCGCCTCGCCTCGGATCCCGCACGTCTCGTCGCCACGACGCGATGTTACGTGCTCACCCTGCGCGACACGATGCGCCGCGCGGTGGCCCAAGGCATACGGATGGGCCAGGCGCTCGATCAGCTGCCCCAGGCCGATCGCGACCGTCCGGTATCGCTACACTCGCGACTGCGCCGGAACGCCGTGCGCGTGTACAGCGAGATGGAGCACGCGCTGCTCGGCTCTCCGCCCTCTCAACGAGCCCTCGCCGCCGAAGCCAGCCAGCTGGCTGCCTGCCCCCGCTAGCCGAAAAGCCCGGTCCAGGGTGCGCTGGCGCGCCGCTCGGAGAGCGTTGCCGGGTCGGCGCTTAGCCCTTAAGGGCAGCGGCAGCGGTCCGATACTCTCTGGTGACCGCGGGCACCATCAGCGGCTGTCGCAATCACGTGCCTCCGTTGCATCGCGCCGCGCGATGCCGGATGTCCTCCGTTAGACGAGTCGCTCACGACATGCATTGGTTGGCACAGATCGCCCAACGCGCGGCCCTGCCGCGCGCCGAGACTCTCGATATTCCCGCCGACGCCTCGACGCCGATGGCGTGGGCCGGCGTCGAGCAGCATTGCGGGTTGGGCGAGGATGAGCTCGTACGCGCCGTCGCGGCGGCAGCGGGCCTCGAAGTCGCGAATCTGGCCGACGCGCACCCGCCGGCGCGACGCCTCGTGCCCGACCGCATCGCGCGCCGCTGGGCTGTGATTCCGCTGCGCGAGACCGACAAGCACATCGTCGTCGCGACGAGCGATCCGTCGAACGTCGAAGCGGAGCAGGCCATCGCGTTCGCGTCCGGCCGCCGCGTGTTGTTCGAGATCGCGAGTCCCGCGATGCTCCACGCGGCCCTGGCCGTGCCTGGGCAAGCGACCGCTCCTGCCTCCACTACGCCTGTGAACGGCGCAAAGCCGGTCGCGCCCGGCGGCTTGCCGCTCGACGCCGCCGGCGTGGCGCAGCTCGCCGACAAGTTGATCGCCGACGCCATCGCCGCCGGCGCCAGCGACGTGCAGCTCGAGCCGGCCAAGACCGGCGGCATCGTGCGGTTCCGCATCGACGGCCTCGTTAGGCCGTACGCCGAGCTCGATGCGGCGGACTTCGAGCGCCTCGTGGCGCGCGTGAAGGCGATGGCGCGTCTCGCCACCGCGGTGCGCACGCGTCCGCAAGAAGGCAAGGTCAAATTGCCTGCGGGTCCCGCGGCCGGACTCGAGCTTCGCGTCGCCACCATTCCGACTCGGGAGGGCGAACGCGCCACGGTCCGCATCCCGGCGCCCGGCAGCGCCCGTTCGCTCGCCGACCTCGATGCGATGCCGGATGATCTGGCGCGTGTCCGCGAGCTCATCACGGCGCGCTCGGGCCTCCTGCTCGTGTGCGGTGCCCAGGGCTCGGGCCGCACCACCACCGCGTACGCGCTGGCGCGCGAGATCGTGGCAAGCGGCACGCCGGTGACGAGCATCGAAGATCCCATCGAGAGCTGCGTCCCGGGCCTGTCGCAGATGCAGGTCGACATGCGCACGGGTCTCACCGTCGCCGCCCTCACGCGCGAGGCCATGGCTGCCGACGGTGCCGCGATCCTCGTGGGCGAGCTGCGCGACCGCGAGACCGCGGACCTCGCCGTGCAGGCCGCGACGACCGGCCACCTCGTCGTGGCGGTGCTCCAGGCCTCGAGCGCACTCGGCGCCATCGATCGGTTAGGCGAGCTCGGACTCGGCCGCACGCGCATCGCGGCCGCGCTGCACGGCATCGTCGCGCAGCAGCTGCTGCGCCGCGTCTGCTCTGCGTGCTCCGGCAAGACCGGCGGGTCGACGTGCGCCACCTGCGGCGGCAGCGGACTGCGCGGCCGCGTGCCGGTGTTCGAGATCGTCGCGGCCACGCCGCCGCTGCGCGAGCTGATCGCCGACGGTGCACCGCCGTCCGCGTTGCAGCGCAACATGGCCGCCGCGGGATCGCCCTCGATGCACGATGGCGCCGCCGCACGGATTGCAGCCGGCCACACCACGCATGCTGAAGCGGAGCGCGTCCTCGGCGTCGCGCCGCAGTCCGCCGTGGCTGCGAGAACGGCGGAGACGCGCCGCATTCTCGTGGCCGACGACGATGAGATCGCGCGTCACCTCGCGTGCACGCTGCTCGCTCAGCAAGGCTTCGAGCCGCACGAGGCGACCGACGGCGCCATGGCCATCGAGCTGCTGTCGTCCGAGCGCCGCTTCGCCGCGGTCGTGCTCGACCTCCACATGCCGCGCGTCGACGGGCGGTCTGTCCTCAGCCACATTCGTCGCACGCCTAACCTTGCCGCGCTCCCGGTGGTCGTGCTCACGGGCTCGGGCGACTCCAGCACCGAAGTCGAAGTGATCGATGCCGGCGCCGACGACTATCTGTCCAAGCCGGCCGACCCTCCCCGATTCCTGGCCCGCGTGCGTGCTGTGCTGCGCCGCGCGGCCGCGTGAGCACAGCCATGCCGACCAGTCCCTCCGCCGATGCGTCGGCGGTCGAGCTCGACCGCGCGCTCGAGCGCCTGCGCCGCTTCGGTGGCGACGCGCTGCTGCGCGACATGATCGACCTGTTCCTCGAGCACGCCCCAAAGCGCATCGCCGCGTCGCGGCAGGCGTTGGCCGCCAACGATCTGGCGCCGGTCCGCCTGTCCGTACACTCGCTCGTGTCGAGCTGCGCACAGTTAGGCGCAGAGCAAATGCGTCGCCTGAGCGCCGAGGCCGAGCAGGCGGTGGCCACCAACCCCGGCGCGCTCGCCGGCCTCCTTGAGGCGCTCGAGCGCGAGTTCGCGATGGTCCAGCCGATGCTTGCGGCCGCACGCCCAACGGGTGAGGCCGCGTCATGAAAACCATTGCCGTCGTCGAAGACAACGCCGACAACCGGTTGTTGTTGCGCGCGCTGCTCGACGAGCGCTTCCGCATCGTCGAATTCGAGACCGGCGCCGACGCCATCGCGGGCCTCGCGGACGCCGGCGCCGAACTCGTGCTGCTCGACATCTCGTTACCCGGCATGGACGGCGTCGAAGTACTGACGCGACTGCGCGAAGACATGCGCACGTCACCGCTCCCCATTGTCGCCCTCACCGCGCACGCGATGGCCGGCGACCGCGAGACGTACCTCCGCGCCGGATTCGACGATTACGTCACGAAGCCGATCGTCGACGAGGCGGTGCTGTTCGACGCGATCGACCGTCAGTTAGGCAAGAGCGCCGCGTGACGCGTCCCCGCGCCAGGCTCGTCGGTACGCTCGCCGCGTGCGTCGTGCTCCTCGGCGTCGTGGGCGCGATCGCCGTGCGCCACACCCGCGAGGTCGCGACCCAGGAACGCTGGATCGCGCACTCGTATCAAGTGAAATCCATGGTCAACGCGCTGAGCGTGCAGCTCGGCGTGCTGGAAATGGATCACGCCCGGCGCGCGTTCTCGGCGCGGGACACCATGCCCGAGCACCGCGCGCCCGCGGTGATCAAGATTGGCGCCTTGCTGCGCAATCTGCGCGAGGTCACCACGGACAACCCTGCCCAACAGGTGCGCGTCATCCGCCTGGGCCGCTTGATCCGCGCGCGTCATGCCCAACTGGACACGGTCGTGCGAGCGGCGCTCACCAACGGCCGGTCGCCCCGCGCGCTCACCGCCGCCGACACCACGTTGCTCGACTCGATCAACACCGTGACGACCGCCATGCGCGCCGAAGAAGACTCGCTGCTCGTCGTCCGCGTGGCGACCAGCCGACGGTCGGTGAACGTCGCGCTGCTCGTGCTCGTCGCCCTCACGCTCATCGGGTGCGTCGCGGTCGGCACCGCCGCCACCAGCCTCCTGCGTGAAAACCGCCAGCATCGCGCGGCCCTCGCGGCGCTCGCCGAGAGCGACGATCGATACCGGGTGCTCGTGGCCGACGTGCAGGACGTGATCTTCCAAACCGACGCCGACGGCCGCTGGGTGCTGCTCAATCCATCGTGGATGCGCATCACCGGCCTAACGGTAGCCGAGTGCCTCGGCCGCCCGGCCATCGAACACGTGCATCCCGCGGACGCCGAGAAGCTCCTGCGCAGTCTGGGCGATCTGTCCAGCCGCGCCGAGCAGACCATCGCCCAACCGCTCCGCCTGCTGGCACGCGACGGAAGCGTGCGCTGGGTGCAGATGCACGCGCGCGCACACCACGACGCGAGCGGCCGGCTACTCAACATGGGCGGCACGCTCAGCGACATCACGGCGCGCATGCAGGTGGAGGAACGCCAGCGCCGCGACGACGAGCGCATGCGCCAGGTGATCGAGGACATCCCGGTCGCTGTCGCGATGTTCGACTGCGACATGCGCTACCTGTTCGCGAGCCGCCACTGGCGCGTCAAGCACGGGCTGCAGAAAACAGCAATCGAAGGACGCTGTCACTACGACCTCGTCCTCGATGTCGGCGCGGACGCCAAAGCCGTCCATCGCCGTGCACTCGCGGGCACCATCGTGCGCCGAGAAGAAGAACGCGTCGTCCGCAGCGATGGCACCGAAGACTGGTTCCGGTGGGAGGTGCGCCCGTGGCGCGAGCAGGATGGCGCCATCGGCGGCATCATCGTCATCACCGAGCGCATCACCGAGCGCAAACGCGCCGAGCAGGAGCGCATGGCGCATCTCGAGGAGCAGTCGACGCGCGCGCTGCTCGAGGCGAACGAACAGCGCTACCGCACGATGGCCGAAGCGCTGCCGCAGATCGTGTTCACCGCGCGCCCGGACGGCTA
>DATJET010000180.1:0-7912 GCA_035496295.1 Gemmatimonadaceae bacterium | reverse complement strand
TGGCGATCGTCATCATCGTCGTGATTCGCTCGTCTCGTCGTCACCACTCCGGAGCGAATCTCTTCTCCAATCGACTGTCGCTGTTCGCGCCCACTCCGCCGCTCTTGTGGATCGGCGCTGCGCTCACAGCCATCGGCATCGCCGTGGCGATCTGGGCCCGCCTCTACATCGGCCGCAACTGGAGCCCACGACCGGCGATGAAGGAAGAACACGAGCTCGTGACCGGCGGACCGTATGCTTTTGTCCGCCACCCCATCTACACCGGCATCATCGTCGCCGCGTTAGGCACCGCGCTGACTGGCACCATTTTCGGAGCTATTCTTTTCATCTTCGCAGCCGCCCTGTTCCTCTCACGCGTCGGTAAGGAAGAGCGGATCATGCTGGAGCTGTTCCCCGGGACGTATCCCTCGTATCAGTCGCGAACGAAGCGGTTGATTCCGTTCGTCTGGTGAAGGTTGGTAAGAGAATGCGGGCGACTATCGCTGAATGGCTCCTCGACGCCGACCCGTCGATTCGTTGGCAAGTCATGCGCGATCTCACCGACGCGCCCGCCGACGTCATTGCGGCCGAGCGCGCACGCGTCGCTTGGGAAGGCTGGGGCCCGATGCTGCTCGATCGGCAACGCCCCGACGGCAACTGGGGCGACGGCGTCGACACGCCGCTCTGGTGGACCAACCTGTACACGCTGGTCTACCTCAAGGACCTCGGCCTCGACCCGGCGAGCGGCCGCGCACGCACCGCGATCGATCGCGTTAGGCGCAACGTCACGTGGGGGCCGGAGTTCGACAACGCGCCGTTGTTCGAGGGTGAAGTCGAGCCCTGCATCAACGGCCGCGTCGTCGCACTCGGCGCCTACTTCGGCGTGCGCAGTGACCGGCTCGTCGATCGATTGTTAGGCGAACAGCTCGCGGACGGCGGCTGGAACTGTGAAGCCGAACGCGGCTCGGTGCGCTCGTCGTTTCACACGACGCTCTGCGTGATCGAGGGACTGCTGGCCTTCGAGAACGCGTTCGGCGCCAGGCCGGTGCTAACGGAAGCACGGAGGACGGGAGAAGAGTATCTCCTCGAGCGTCGTCTGCTGAGACGACAATCGACGGGTGACCTCATCGACCCGGCATGGACGCGATTCGCCTTCCCGCCGCTCTGGCACTACGACGGCCTGCGCGCACTCGATTACCTCCGCGCGGCCGCCGTGCCGCGCGACGCGCGCGTCGACGAAGCCGTCTCGATCGTGCTCGATCGGCGCCAGGCCGACGGCCGCTGGCTCCTCGATGTGCGGCATCCCGACACGTTGTACGAGGACATCGCCGGCGCCGTCGGCGCACCGAGTCGCTGGATCACCCTGCGCGCGCTCAGAGTGCTCGGGTGGTTCGGTTGACTCATCGCAGCTCAGATCCGCGCGACGGCCTTGCGCGCCAACGCTTCCTCCATCTGCTCGATCTGCTCCTGCGTCTTCTGCACCTTGCCCATCGCAATCGTTATCGTGAACGCCCGACTGCCCTTGCGCACCGCCACCTTCGCGTAGCTGCCTGAGCCGCTCCAATAGGCTTCGTCGCCCAGACCGCTCACGGCGTGCGGAGGAAACGTGTTCTTTGCGGCTTGATACATGGCAGGCGTCTCGACCATGAGATTCACAACGGGTTGCTCGCTGTAGGCCGATGTATCCGGCGAGAATAAGCAGACCCTTTTGCTTCCCAGATACGGCCGGCCGGCAAGCGACTTGATCCCGACCACCGAGCTCACCTCTGCGGCCGTGAGCAGACTGCACGGGTCCGGCGAGGCCGATGCTTGCGCGGTCAACCGCGGTGCAGCAAGTGAGCAGAACACAACGAAGGCACTGATCCGGGCGCCACGCATGTCGACCTCCAGGAGGGCAAGGACGGACGGCTCTCGACAACACGGCCGATTATCTCGCCCGCCCCGGCACCACGTCAAGTGCGCGTCGGGCCGAGCAGTGGCCTGTGCGACAGGAGACGCCTAACATTGTGGAGAGAGCACCCGCCGAGGCCTATGAGCGTGACATCACCTCGATCGACGCCGGAGACAATCGATGACTACATCGCGCGCCGGCCGAGCGATGTGCGCGCCATTCTGAAACGGATCCGCCGCACGATCCACAAGGCGGTCCCGGATGTCGAGGAGGGCATCAGCTATCGTATCCCGGTATTCAAGCTGCACGGGGTGCTCGTATACATCGCGGCCTTCACGCATCACATCGGCGTGTATCCACCCGTGCGCGGCAACCCGACGCTCGAGCGCGCGCTGACCCGTTACGCCGGCGAGAAGGGCAATCTGCGATTCCCACTCGACCGGCCGATTCCCTACGCCCTCATCGCACGCATCGTTCGATTCAAAGCGAAGCAGAACCGGGCCAAGCAGAAGCTGCCGAAGCAGAAGCGAACGAAATAGGACGCGACCGACTTTCGTCGCGTTGGGTTAGTCGACAGCCGCGAATTGCTTTTGGATCCACGCAAGGCTCTGCCCAACGTGCGCGCTCCAATAGTCCCAGTTGTGCGTGCCGGGATACTCGTGATACTCGTGCGGGACGTGCAACTCGGTGAGCGCGCCATCGAACGCGCGATTCTGATCCACGAACGGATCGTCGCGCCCAACGTCGAAGTACAACGCGGGCACCATCGCCGGCCTGGCGGCCTTGAGCCGTTCTATGCGTGTGAGCGGATCGCGCGACCGCCACGCGGCTGTGTCCTTGCCTAACGCTTCCCGCAGCGACGGCCATGCACCGCCCGACGCCTGCTGGAGTTGGTCCATGTTCGCCGCGTAGACGTCGTGGCCGGCGTACGGATGCGGCCCCGCGTACATCAGCTGCAGCGTTCCGGAATGACTCGCCGCGGCGCTCCACACGTCGGGATACTGGAGCGCCAGCTCGACCGCACCGTATCCGCCCATGCTCAGTCCCGCGATGGCCCGGTGCGCTCGATCCGGCATCGTGCGGTACACCGAATCCACGTGGTGCACAAGGTCGCGCGCGACGTAGTCATCGTAGTGCGGCCAGGGCACACAGAACTCCGACGCCGGCTCCTTTCGCGTCGTGTCGCGCTTGCAGGCGTTGTAGTCGCCCATCGAATTCCACGTCGTGTACCAGCTGTTGTCGCCGTCGGGCATCACCACGATCATCTCGGGGCCGCCGCCCGCGATGAGTGAATCCATTGCCGCATCCAGGTGGCCTAACTGAACCCAATTGGTCTCGTCGCCGTTCAGGCCGTGGAGATAGTACGCCACCGGATAGCGGCGCGTCGTGCTCGTCGCGTACGACGGCGGCAGGTAGACGAGATAGTGCTTGGTGACGCCTAACGCCGCCGACCACAACGAGTCGGTGCGCACGGTGCCGTGCGACGGTAGGATGGTCGATGCGGCGAGGAGTAGCTCGAGGAGCACGTGCGTCAGCGGCGCGAGGCCAACGCTTCGGCCAGCGTGTCCCACGCCAGCAGCGCGCATGGATGACGGACCGGCAGTCGCGACACACCCGAGAGCGAGCGCAAGTCGCCGAGCGATTCGTCGGCCGCGCCCTCTTCGCCGTGCACCATCCGTGTGAATCGGTCCATGATCTGCACGGCTTCGGCCGTCGACTTGCCCTTGAGACGCTGCGTGAGCATCGACGCCGACGCCTGCGAGATGGCGCAACCCTCGCCGGTGAATCGCACTTCGCGCAGTGTGTCGCCATCGAACTGCAGCTGCAGGTCGATCACGTCACCGCAGAGCGGATTCCTCTTGCGCAGCGCCACATCGGGGTGCTCCAGCTTGCCGCGATTGCGCGGGCGCCGGTAATGGTCGAGGATCAACTCTTGATAGAGCGCCTCGACGTTGGCGCGGTGGGAATCCGCTCCGTTGGGCGCGCCCTTGCGGTCGTCAGGCGCCGACACGACTGAACATCTCCCGGGCAGCCATCACGCCGTTCACCAGCGCGTCGATGTCCGCGCCGTCGTTGTACACGTAGAACGACGCGCGGGCAGTGGCGCTGACGCCGAGCCGCCGCATGAGCGGTTGCGCGCAATGATGACCGGCCCGAATGCAGACGTGGTGTGCGTCCAAAATGGTCGCCAGATCGTGAGGGTGTACATCTCCTACGTTGAAGCTCAGCACACCGCTGCGATCGTCGGGTCCGGGCCCGTAGATCCGGACGCCCTCGATGGCGGCAAGCCGGCGGTAGGCGGCGCCCACCAGCTCGCGCTCGTGCGCCCGCACCGCGTCCATACCGACGCCGTTGAGCACGCCCACGGCCGCCGCCAAGCCGACGGCGCCGGCTGCGTTAGGCGTGCCGGCCTCGAACTTGTGCGGCAGCCGGTTCCACGTGCTGTGGTCATCCTCGACGAACTCGATCATGTCGCCGCCGGTGAGAAACGGCGGCATCGTCTCCAACAGCTCCCGCCGTCCGGCCAGCACGCCAATGCCCATGGGCCCCAGCATCTTGTGCCCGCTGGCGGCAAAGAAGTCCATGCCTAACTCGTCGCAGTGCACCGTGAGGTGCGGCGCGGCCTGCGCACCGTCGCACACCGCGATGGCACCAACGCGGTGCGCGAGCTCGACGATCTCGCGCACCGGCGCGATGGTGCCCAGTACGTTCGATACGTATCCGAAGGCCACGACCTTGGTCCGCGCGCCGAGCATTGCGCGCAACCGGTCGAGGTCGAGCGTCCCGTCGGCCTCGAGGTCGCAGATTCGAAGCCGCGCCTTCTTCTCGATGGCCAACTGTTGCCACGGGACGAAATTCGCGTGGTGCTCGGCGCCGGTCACCACGACCTCATCACCCGCACCGACGTTAGCCCGGCCCCACGACGCCGCGACGAGACCGAGCGACTCCGTGGTACCGCGCGTGAAGATCAGGCAATCCGCGTCGCCAACACCGAGAAACGCAGCAACGCGTGCGCGCGCCTCGTGGTACCGCTCCGTCGCGCGTACCGAGAGCGCGTACGCGCCCCGATGCGGATTCGCATTGTCGTTCTCATAGAAGTCGCGGATGGCATCGAGCACGGCGCGCGGCTTCTGCGTCGTGGCCGCCGAGTCGAGGTATGCGAGGCGCGGCGACGCGGCGAGGAGCGGAAAGTCCGAGCGGGGCAGGGCGCTCATCATCGGATGCGTTCTCCCACCCAGATCGCGTCCTGCTCGATGCGGACCCGGTAGACGGGCAGCGGATCCGTTGCCGGGAAGCGTTTGACCGCTCCCGTCCGGCAATCGTACCGCGCACCGTGCCACGCGCACTCGATGATGCCGCCCGGAAGCAGCGCGCCATCGGACATCGCAAACTCCTGATGCGTGCAAACGTTGCCTAACGCGTGAATCTCGCCGTCCGTGTTCACGAGGCAGATGCGTTCCCCGGTCGACAGCGTCACGCCCTTGAGGGAGCCGGGCGGCAGCTCGTCCACGTCGGCGACGCGCTCGAGCGCCGGTCGAGCCGCGGAGCTCACGATCCCGCGGCCGCCCCCGTGAAGCGCCGCAGCGTGAGCGCCTCGAGCTCCGCGCGCACTTCCGGAACGCCGACCGCCTCGATTACCCCAGCCGCGAACGCATACGTGAGCAGCTTTCGCGCCTGCTCGGCCCCGATGCCGCGGCTCTTCATGTAGAACAGCGCGAGCTCGTCCAGCCGTCCGACGGTGGCGCCATGCGTGCATTTCACGTCGTCGGCGAAAATCTCGAGCTGCGGCTTGGTATCCACCCGCGCCCGAGCCGAGAGCAAGAGGTTGTTGTTCTCCTGCTTGCCGTCGGTCTTCTGCGCCTCCGGCCTAACGAACACCTGGCCGTTGAACACGCCGTGCGACGCGCCGTCGAGAATGCCCTTGTAGACTTCGCGGCTGAACGTGTTCGGGCTCGCGTGCTCGATGCGCGTCTGCTGGTCCACGTGCTGCTCGCCGTCCAACAAATAGAGGCCGTGCAGCGTCGCGCCGCTGCCTTCCCCGCCGAGCAGCGTGTAGATGTTGGTGCGAGCGAGCTCGCCGCCGGCGGCGTACGAGAACGACACGAGATGGCTGTCGCGGCCCTGGTGCGCCTGCAACGTGCCCACGTGGAACGCGCGCTCGCTTTCGCTCTGCAGCTTCACGTGCGCCAGCGTCGCGCCATCGCCGAGCACGGCTTCGGTGACCGCGTTGGTGAAGTAGCCCTTGGCGCCGCCCAACGACACATAGCTCTCGATGACCGTGGCCTTCGCATGGTGCCCGGCGACGATGAGCGTGCGCACGTGCGACGCCGATCCCGCGGCGTCGGGCGTCGACACGAACACCAGGTGCACCGGCGTCTCGAGCTCGACGTCAGGCGCGAATTGGATCAGTGCGCCGTCATGCATGAACGCCGTGTTGAGCGCAGTGAACGCGGTGCGCTGGAAGTCGGCCACCTTGCCCACGTGACGCTCGAGCAGATGCGGCTGCTCGCGCCAGGCGGTGGCGAGGTCGGTGACCGTGACACCTTGGGGCCGCGGCGCGCTGCTCGACAATGCCGCGTCGAAGCGTCCGTTCACGAACACGAGCCTGATCCAATCGGGCCGCCCGAACGTGAATGCTTCGACGTCTGCCGCTTCGAGCCTAACGGAACGCGCCGGCGCGACCGCGCGGAACGAGCCCTCCGCGATGGGCGTGACGCTCGTGAAGTGCCAGTCTTCGTTCTTGGGCGTCGGGAATCCCAGCGCGGCGAAGCGATCGATGGCTGCGCGTCGGAGCGGCAAGAGCCACGACGGGCCGCCACCGCCGCCGTTCGCCGCGAAGTCTTCGAAGTCGCGCAGCAACACGGGTGCGGTCACGCCACTGCCTCCGCGGGCGTCTCGAGCCAATCGTAGCCCTTCTCCTCGAGCTCGAGCGCCAGCTCCTTGCCGCCCGATTTCACGATCCGGCCCGCCGACAACACGTGCACGTAGTCGGGCACGATGTGGTTCAAGAGCCGCTGATAGTGCGTAACCACGATGGTCGCGTTGTCGGGGCGACGCAGCTTGTTCACCCCCTCGGCGACGATCCGTAAGGCATCGATGTCGAGCCCCGAGTCGGTCTCGTCGAGAATCGCGAGCCGTGGTTGCAACACGGCCATCTGCAGGATCTCATTGCGCTTTTTCTCGCCGCCCGAGAATCCGGCGTTCACGCTGCGGTTGAGCATGGACGGATCCATGTCCACCAACGCGAGGTTCTTTTCCATGATGTCGAGGAATTCGAGCGGGTCGACTTCCTCGAGGCCCTTCGTTTTCCGGATCTCGTTGTACGCCGAGCGCAGGAAGTACGCGTTGGACACGCCCGGGATTTCGACCGGGTATTGAAACGCCATGAACAATCCGGCGTGCGCGCGCTCTTCGGGCTGCATCGCGAGCAGGTCATTGCCGTCGATCGTGGCGGTGCCGCCGGTGACCTCGTATGCCGGGTTGCCGGCCAGCACCTGCGCGAGCGTGCTCTTGCCCGAGCCATTCGGCCCCATTACCGCGTGCACCTCGCCCGCGTTTACCGAGAGCGTGATGCCCTTGAGAATGTCCGCGCCGCCCCCGCCGCCGACCCTGGCTTGCAAGTTTCGAATATCGAGCACGATGTCCGTTCCCCGAGTAAGTGACCGCGCGTCGCAGTGCCTAACCGACGCTTCCTTCCAGTGTGATGCCGAGTAGCTGCTGCGCCTCGAGCGCGAATTCCATGGGCAGCTCCTTGAACACGTCCTTGCAGAAGCCGGCCACGATCATCGACACCGCGTTCTCCTTCGAGATGCCGCGCTGCTGCAGGTAGAAGATCTGGTCCTCGCCGATCTTCGACGTGGACGCTTCGTGCTCCACCTGCGCGGTGTCGTTGCCGACCTCGATGTACGGGAACGTGTGCGCGCCGCACCGGTTGCCGATGAGCATCGAGTCGCACTGCGTGTAGTTGCGCGCGCCGGCCGCCTTGGGTCCGACGAACACGCGCCCGCGATAACTGTTGTTGCCCTGGCCGGCCGAGATGCC
>DATJET010000179.1:0-13623 GCA_035496295.1 Gemmatimonadaceae bacterium | reverse complement strand
CTGAAGAACAACATTCTCTTCGATCAGTTTGGCTACGGCATTCACGTCTATGGATCGGGAAACGCGTACCTCAACAACTTCACCGTTGACGGCAATGTCTCGTTCAACTCGGGTGTGGGCGATGGCATGAACTACACCTTGGGCGGTGGCTCGACGCTGAACAACCTGGTGGTCAACGGCAACATGGCGTACTACAGCCCGAGCAAAATCGGGAACAGCATGCGCGTGGGTTACAACTTCGGCACCACGAACAAGAACGGTGTCGTGACGAACAACTATGTCGTCGGCACCATGTTCCTCAGCCAGTGGCTCTCGGGGCTGACGTTTACCGGCAATACCGTGGTCAATCCGGGCGGCACAGATCTGCTCATCGACCAGGATGTGCCCACGAGCAGCACCTTCAGCAACAACACCTACAGCAGCGCCATGTCGTCGCCGATCCAGGTCCTGAGCTCGGCCCTCAGCTTCTCGACGTGGGAGTCCAAATACGGCTTCGACGTCAATTCGACGATGATGGCGTCGCTGCCCGCCAACCACGTCGTGGTGGAGGCGAACGCGTACGAGCCCGGCCGCGCGAACGTCATCGTGTTCAACTGGCGCGGCGCCGGCTCGGTGACGGTCGACCTGTCGGGCGCACTCAAGACCGGCGACAACTTTGTCGTCGTCAACGCACAGAACTTCTTCGGTGCGCCGGTGGTGTCGGGCACGTACAGCGGACCGGTCACGATTCCCATTAGCTCGGTTTCGCCGCCGAGCGGGATTACCGGACACGCGATGCCGTCGACAGGGACGCAGTTCGAGACGTTCGTCGTCCTCAAGAAATAGCGTCGGCAACGCAACGATGCCGAAAGGGGCGGGCGACCACGTCGCCCGCCCCTTTCGCATCGCGTCGTACGCCTAACGACCTAGACCGGCATCGGTGCGCGCCGCTTGCCGGCCCGCGCATGGCCGACCGCCTCGTGGATGGCGGCGAGCCGGCTGGCGAGGTTCTCGAACGCGTACTGGGTTTCGACACGGCGGCGTCCCGCTTCGCCCAGCCGCCGGCGGTCTGCGGCCGAGCGCGAAAGAGCGAGGAGGTGTTCCGTTAGGTCGTCGGCAGCGCCGAGCGCCGTCACGTAGCCGGTGACTCCGTGTTCGACGATGGCGCGTGCGTCGCCGGTTGCCGTGCACAGCACGGGAATGGACGCAGCCATCGCCTCGAGCACGACATTCGGAAACCCTTCGTGGTCGGACGTGAGCATGAAGACGTCCGCGGTGCGCAGCAGCGCCGGGATGTCGTTGCGCCGGCCGACGAACGACACCGCATCGCTTCCCAAACCGAGCGAGACGGCCAGGGTCTCGAGCGCCGCGCGCTCGGGGCCATCTCCGGCGAGCACGCCGCGCACGGAGGCGCCCCGCGCGCGCGCCGCCGCGATCACACGGAGAAAGACATCGAACCGCTTCTGCGGCACGAACGTCCCAACGCCGACGACGATCAACGGATCGTTCATCTGGTGCGGCATCGTGCCGGCGCTCGCATCGAAGGCCCGCAGGTCGATCACGTTAGGCAAGACGTGAATCGCGTCGGGCGGCCGGCCGAGCGATTGGGCGTTGTCGCGCGCCGCGGACGAGTTGACGATGAGCGCCGACGGTGTACGCAGCAGCCAGCGTCCCCAGCGGCCGTTGTACTGGACCTCGTGCACTACGTCGTTGCGCGCCGCACCGATGCCGATTGCCCCAACCAGCGGCGCCGTCATGGCGACATACAAGTTGGTGTAGAAATGCGCCGATTGGACGATGTCCGGGCGGACGCGTCGCA
Organism: Gemmatimonadaceae bacterium; assembly: GCA_035496295.1. GTDB lineage: Bacteria > Gemmatimonadota > Gemmatimonadetes > Gemmatimonadales > Gemmatimonadaceae > JADGGM01. Next base: position 11,825 of record DATJET010000179.1, on the reverse strand, counting down.
GCGCTGCCGCGAGCGCGAGCGTGCGCAGCGGCGGTGCGGCAAACCGTCCGATCCACTGGGGCTCGAGTCCGATGTCTGCCAGCGCGCGCTCATAGTACTCGCCTCGCGTCAGGCTATAGACGTGTACGTCGGCGCCGGAATCGCGAAGCGCGCGCGCCATGTACACGAGTTGTTTTTCAGCGCCGCCCTGTCCGAGGGTTCCGGCGACCAGCGCGATGCGCACCGGCGCTCCGTTAGGCGGGTGCCGAATGGTCACACATTGGCACCTCGGGCGGCCGCGCGGCGCGGCATCCGGCGGGGGTCCGGGATCCGCTTGCGGATGAACATTGCCCCTTCCACGCTGTCCCGCTCGAGGAACACCGTCGCGCCGGCCGCGAGGTACCACAGCCCTTTGGACTGAAACTCCGTGGACAACAATGCGGCGGCCAACGCCAGCGACGTGAGCAATCCCAGTCGCCGCAGCATGCGCTTTCGCGTTCTGAGCGCGCCGTAGGCGAACGATCCGACCCACGCCGCGAGCAGCAGAATGCCGAGCACGCCGTTCTCGGCGAGGACCTTCACCCAACCCGAGTGAGCGGCGCGAAGCTCACCGCGCGCGTAGTCGCCCATGTTGTCGTGCCGATCGAGATTCTTCCATGCGAGCTTGAAGCTGCCCGTGCCGACGCCCATCGGATGCTCCTCGAAGATGTAGAAGCCACCGATAGCCAGATCCGACCGGCCGCTCGTACGGCTCGAGAGCGAATAGTTGCCGCTGAGCGGTTCGTCGGTCGTGAACAGTTTGAACAGGCGGAACGTCGCGCGTTCCTGCATCTGACTGAAGTGCGCCGCAGCCACGATCATGATGAGTGCGCCGCTCACGAGCGCGACGGTCCGTTGACGCAACCCGCGCATGGTGAGCAACAGGACGATGACGCAGCACGCGCCGATGAGCAGCGTCCCACGACTGCCGCTCAAGAAAATCCACATCAGATTCACGACGGCCAACGACAGCAGTGTCGCCTGACCACGTTTCATCGCGACGGCGTACGGAAAGCCAAGGCAGATGGCGAACAGTGCAGCGGCCGGGAACATCGCCCACGCGTTCTCGTTGATCGGCGGCAAATGCAGGCGCTGGAAGAACCAGGACAAGCCGCCTAACGCACCGACCAGGCCGGCGATCGTGCTGATCCAGAACCACATCCGCTTGTCGGTCCCGGCCCGAGTGAAGTAGATCAATATCCCGAACGTGATGAAGATGTTGAGGATGTGCTGCACCCCCTCCATGAGATTGTTCGTGATCGACAAGTCGACCACCAACAGGCCCACGAGCGCCGTCAGCAAGATGCTGTGGCGATCTCGGAGACGGATCAGGAACGGCACGTACAACAGCATCACGAAGAGCAACCAGTAGCTCAGCGTGTTCCATCGTAGCAAGCCGCCGGTGAGCAGGTACACGCGCGCGGGCCCGTCGATCACGCACAGCATCGTGAGACCGACCATGCCGAGGCGCGGGTTGAACAGGCCGACGACCAACGTGAGGAGCCCGACGATTTCGATGACCGTCAGCGCCCTCTGAAAGCCCACGACGAACGACGCCGCCCAAACGAGGATGACGAAGAGCGAGAAGAGCGGTCCCCACCACTTGCCGGTCTGGGGTACCTTCGCTCGGCCTAACGGACGACGAGGCGGCGCCTGCTCCTCCGGAGGAGGAATCGGCGGCGGCGCCGAGTCCGCGATGGGCAGGGTTGGCGGTGTATTCATGCCTGCAGTCGCCCGTCCGTCATCGTCCATCCCCAGTGCGCAGCACAGATCGTTCCGATGCGCTCCGCCCATGCCTCGAGTGTCCTGCCTTCAACGTACAGACGGCACCGGCGGCGCAACGCTGTCCAGTCCTGATTCTCCACCACCACGCGGCGGATGGCGTCGGCAAGCGCTCGACTGTCACCCGGCGCCACGAGCCACCCACGTTCGCCTGCCTGGCCTATCACCGCGGACGCTGCTCCGACGTTCGAGGTGAGCACGGGCAGGCCGTGCGCCATCGCATCCAGCCATGCTTTGCTGAACCCCTCTGTAAGAGACGGTTGGACACATACATCCGCTACATCGAGCGCACTCGATAGCGTCTCGCGGCCCACTTGGCCGGGGAACGCCACGCGGTCGAGACAGCCGACTGATGCGGCGCGCGCTTCGAGCGCCGCGCGCTCGTCCCCGTCGCCCAGAATCGTGAGGTGCAGCCGCGGAAAATCTGGGTCCCGAGCGAGCAGTCCTAGCGCATCGATGAGCACGGCGACGCCCTTCTCCGGCGACAATCGGCCGGCGTAGACGAGTCGCGGCGGGTTCGACAATCCGCGGTCCAGGCGCGGGGCGATGCGATCGAGCTCGCGTTGGGCGAGCGCGGTAGAAAATACCCACTCGACACCTGCGGCGGGCGCGGTGTCTCCATCACCGGTGGCGAGCATCACATTTCGGCCGCCTGCGAAGCGACGCATGCAGGCCTTCGTCACGCGATTCATGAACGTGGATTGCGTGTTCGCCACCCAGGAGCCGCCGTACCGCGCCAGCACTCGCTTTCGCATGGCCAACGCGATCCACATGCCTAACAACGGGACGTCGCCAGGCAACGGCACGTGCACGACGTCGGCGTTCCACGCGCTCGCGGCGATCTTCCAGACGAAGTACGGCATGCGCGCGGCGACGGACACCTTGCGTCGCAGATCCGCGCCACGCGGCGATCGGAGCGGCACGACGCGCGCGTGGGCCGGAAGCGGTATCCCGCCAGCGCGCGGCGGCACACGAACGATGACGAGCGTCATGTCATCGAAGAGCGACCCGATCGCGGCCATCTGGAACGGGAATCCACCGAACGACATCCAGCGCCCCGACTGGTCCTGCCAGCACGGCTTGAACGAGACGGCGCACACGCGCAGTCGGCGACCAGGCCTCAGTGGCACCGTCACCGACGACGGAGGAGCGTCACCCGCCGCGTCGAGCGTCGACGTCACGACGACCATTGGTTGGCGGCTGCACCCACGAGATCGCGGGGCAGCACAGTGCGAACGCGACCTTGCGTCCGCCACCCGTGGATCAGCGCGAGCATCGGCTCGAACAAGTGGATCGATTGCGGATTCCTTGGGTCGCTGATCGAATGCGGGTGCGCGTGCACCGTCCAGAGTCCGCCGCGATCGAGATTGCCTTCGAGGATCCGCTGTACTTCGGACGTGAAGCCGACGGGCAAGTTGAGCCGAAGACACGTCACGCCGTTGATGTCCTCGAGCGTGCCTGGCCGCCGCGGCAACCGACCGCTTGTGACCTCGGCGACACGCTCGTAGAGAGAGCGATACGCGAGACGACAGAACCGGTAGCCGGCGTGGCTGAGCGATGCGCAGAGGCGGCCGACGTCCGTCCGTTCGCGTCGCACGGTCCGACGCTCCGACAGGCTAACGGAGAGCTTCTGCAGATAGTCGAAGGGCTGGTTGTAGGGCGGCACGAATGTCACGACTTCAGCGCCGATGCACTGCTCGAGCGCGTCCTTGCTGTGCCTGAGTGTCTCGTCGAGGGCAGCGGAATCCAGAGCGGGCAGCCACTCGTGACGGAACGAATGGCTGGCAACCTCGTTGCCGGCCTCGTGGATGCGGCGGATCTGATCGGGGTCGTGATACGGACGACTGCCGGAGAGCGCCGCCGCACCGACGACCGCAAAACATGCCGGGATATCGTACCGGGCGTGCAGCTCGAGCAGGAGGTCCGTGTTGGGAAATTCGAGCGGACCCCAGTTGCCCTTGCCGGCCGGATTGCGCGAACGGTCATTGCCCCATTGCGTGTCGTAGTCCCAGAAGATTACGACGTTAGGCACGGCTCCCGCATCCGCCGGCTGCGCGACGGCATGGTTGGCGGTGTGATCAGGTCGTACGCGGAGCGGTGCGGGCGTATCGATCCGCACCCGGTCCCAGCGCACCACGATGGTGCTGTTGGCGGGAACATCGCCCCAGACGCACAGAAAATCGCTCCAACGGCGCGAGCCGGTGACGGGGCCGCCGTTCCATGCCACGGCATCTCGGCTCACGGAAGCCGGCAACATCACGGTCGCGCCGCGTAAGACGTCTCCCGTCGGGTTCGATAGCTCGAGCGCGCACTCCGATCGCGGCGTGACCGCCACGCACTGCATGCCGCGGAACCATTTGGCGAGCTCGCCGACAGTCGGATTCCACAAGCGTCCCGAGGCGACCTCGGTGGTCAGGCTATCGAGCGCGCCCAGCCACGCAGGCGCGAGACGCGGTTCGGAGTGGTCCGGCGAGAACATGCCCGCGACATACGGCAGCGTATTGAGCAGATACGTGTGCGCGACGTGGAGCCCGCGCTCGTCGATCAGGCGCTCGAACGCCTCTGGCGTGTACGCATCGCGCAGGTGGAGAACCTCCTGCGTCGCGAAAAGGAGCTGGTCGTCGGCGCGGACTTGGTGCATCGGTACGGCGCGCTCAGGATACACCATTGCGCCCCACGCCAGTCCCTCGCGACGCGAGAACAGCCGCTCGGCGGGTGCGTTTGTACCTCGCGGCTGCCCGGATGCTTCGAACAGACCGAGGAGTGCGACGCTAGCGGCAGACAACGCGGCGGCATGGCGACTGGCGATGGAACCGCTGCGCAGCAGGTATGCGCGTCGCCCAACACTCAATGCTTTGCCAACCGTGTGGTGCACAGCGCCCGTGGCACGCGACAGAAATGCCGAGCGCAGGTAGTGCGCGGCGATGAGGTAGTTGCTGTTCGCCGCATGGCGCATCGAACCGCGCATGGCGTCGCCCAAGTCCTTGGCGTCAGGCGCGAGTAGGTTGAGCGATGCCACCGCGTTGACCGGCGCGTCGTGATAGGACCACAGCGCGGTGATCCCGTGGTCGCGCAGCCGGCTCAAGAGGTCGTAGTCGGGATTGTCGGCGCCACCCATTGTGTAGCAATACAAGAGCGACAACCCGTGATCGATCCACGTGTCGGGCCGATATCGTTGGGCGAGCCCGGCGAGCGCGCGACGAAACCGGTCGGGCCCAATGTTTCCGGATTCGTTGACGCCATGCGGCGCGATCTCGCTTCCCTCGCTGTGGAGCTCGTCGAGCAGCGCCCGATACGCGGGACGTTCCAGCGTCGGCGCGGGTTTCCGCGGCACCGAGTCACTCTCCACCGCGAACACACTTTTCGTTAGGCGGAGGCCGCGGCCCGCCCAGCCGCGGCTTCCGTTGGTGCCCCTCGTGAACACGCGGAACCGCTCTTCATCGTCGAAGTCGGGATGGTCGGTGATCGTCAGCGCCGCTTCGGCACCGAACGGCAGGCGTCCGAGCACGGCCGGCGTGGGCGCGGGACGGTCGAGGCGTCGCAGCACGAGCTCGACGCGCGACGACCATCCTGCCGGACGCGCCGGTGCGGCCGTCGATTCCGTTCGGCCGCCGGCAAACGACCAGCGAGGGTGGAGCGCCGCGGCATCAAGTTGGACATCTATCGTCAGCACGCCGCGATTCCAGGCCACGACCGCCGGGATGCACCCGCGCGCCGATCGCAGCTCGAGCACCGATCCGGACGGGTCGCGCCAGCGAAGCACGAACGGCGTGGCTTCGGTCGTAACCGCGCGGTCGTGCACCTCTCGCCACCGGAAGCCCGCGTCCAGGTGGCGGGGGCGGCTGGCGCATCGCGCGCGCAGTCGGACGCTGCACCGCCGGATCGCTATCGCGCGTTCGACGACCGCGGTCACGGTGATGGGTCGCGACGCCGAATGCTCATCGAGCGCAAGCGCGCCTAACGTCAGACCGAAGCGCAGGACCTGATCGGCACTGGACCAGCGCGCGGCGCCACTCGGTGCCCACGGGCTTGGCGCTCCGCGTCCGACCGCACCGACGTACTCAGCGGCCGGGATGCCTAACGTCAACGGCGCGCAGGGGCTGTTCGGTTCGAACGCCTGTACGATCGTGGACGCGGTCACCGCGCGGATCCCGTGGGCAATCGCACGCCCGATGCGGTGCCACCGTCGTCCGTGCCTGACGGCAACGCCGCGCCATCGCCGGCCGCGGCGAAGTCGACTTCGTATTCGCGCCGCGCCGGCGGTTCGTCGTACTGCGGGGGGTCCGTCAGGCAGCTGACCAGCCCGCTCAGAACGCCCCGCACATGATGGAGTGGCACCGTCGAGGTCGGGTGCGCGGCAAACTCGAGGAGATCGACACCCATGCCGTACGCGAAATCGAGCCAGAATCTGATCGAGTCGGCGACACCGGGCGTCACGTACCGCTTCCAGATGAAATACCGGTTGCGCACCTCCATTCGTCCCTTCCGCGCGGCGTCAGGCCGTCCCTGTGGCGCGTGGTTGTGCGACACGTGCGCGTCACCGCACCACAAGAGCGTCCACTCGTGGCCCAAGCGCAACGACATCTCGAGATCCTCGCTTTGCGAATACCCGCTGAAATACAGCGAGAAGCGGTGGCGCTCGAGGGCGGCGCGCCGATACGCCATGGCGCAGCCCGGAACCACCTGCACCCGGCGCGTTCCCGCAAAAGGAGTCACGTTCGTGATCGGGACCGACACGCCGCTGCGCAGATACGACCCCGGTTCCGCGCGCTGCGCAACTCCGAGCGCGAACCGGATGCGCCAACGCCACGCCAGCGTGCCGCCCATGTTGTTGACGATCGCCCCAGCTACGGCGCCGACGCTGCTGGTCGTGTCGCGCGCGAACACGTCGCGAACGGCCTGGAAGTAGCCGGGGAACGGCACGCAGTCGTCGTCCAGGTAGTACACGAACGCTCCGGTCGACGCATCAACGCCGACGTTGCGCTGCAGCGTAAGGCCGGCCGGGCTTCGCACATACGAGAGATCGAAATGGGGCGTGTTGGTGGCGATCCACGCTTCGAGCGCCTCACCGGTCGCTCGACCGCGGGACCCATCCACGATCACCACGTCGGCCGGCGTATCGGCGAGGAGCAGCAGCGCGTCGAGCAGCGTCGTGATGGCGGCCGGCCGCTCGTACGTCGGGATGACGAGCGAGCAATCGGTTAGGCCTCGGCGCGGCGTCGCCGCGGCGCGCCATCCGCTCAGTCGCTGCACGGGGAGTTTGTCCAACATGGCAGTCACGCGGCGGATCCCGCGCGCATTGGCTGCTCGAGCGCGAGCATGAGGCGATCGATGATTCCGTCCCACGCGAAGCGCGTTGCGATGCGGCGCCGGCCGGCTTCGCCTAACCGGCGGCGGAGCATCTCGTCCTGGATCACGCGGCGCAGGTGTTCGGCGTGCGCGGCGACGTCGCCCACGTCGCCGGCCAGCGCCGTTTCGCCGTCTGCGATGACGCCACGAATGCCTTTCGCGCGCGTCGTCACGACCGGCATCCCGCTGGCCATCGCTTCACCGACGACGATGCCGTATCCCTCGAGGTGGCTCGGGAAGAAGAACACGTCTCCGGCAACGAAATACTCCGGCATCTCCTCGTACGGGACGCCCGGCAGGTGCATCACACGTGGGTCGGCAGCCGCGAGCTCGGTGACCAACACTGCTTGATCTTCCTCGACCGGTTTGCCGATGATCAGCAGCCGCGCTCCCGGTGTATCGGCGATCGTGCGCCACGCGGCGACGAGGTCGCGCACGCCCTTGCGGCGCGAGAGGACGCCGACGTACAACACGAGCACCTCGTCGGGACCGATGCCTAACCGTGCGCGAACGGCGGCGCGGTGTGGGCGCGCGCGATCGAAGCGCGACGAGTCGATGCCCATCGGGATGATGATCGTCCGATCGTGATCCGCTCGCGGGCACGCGCGCACGAGATCGTCACGCGTGTCGGGCGACAGACAGGTGATCAAGTCGCATTTAGCCGGCAGCCACCGGTCGACCATTCGCCAGAACGGCCGATCCTCGAGATGGAGGTACGACCCCCAGATGCGGTGGCCGGCGCTCGCCGTTACCGCGCCGACGCCAACGGAGTACGGACTGTTGAACCGGATCCAATCGACGGGCGGCAACCGCTTGAGCAACTGTCGCAGATCGAGCGCCACATCCATGTTCCCGATGTACGGCAGCTTCTTGCGCAGGCGGCGGCGCCACGTATGCGGCGTGAAGTTGGGATGCTCGACGACCGGCTCGCCGTGCTCGACCAGCAAGTGGACATCGACGCCGCGATCGGCGATACGCGTGAGAAACTCGCGATCGGTGATCGTGCCGCCGAGGACGGACTTAGGCGAGAGCCCGGTCTGCACCGCAACGATGCGCATGATCCGTCGATGGCGATCAGGCCGCGCGCGCCCGCGCGATGACCGGCGCGTGCTCGTTGACCCAGGCGACGAGCTGCTCCATGCCTGCCCGGACGCCGGTGCGAGGTGCCCAACCCAGTTCCTCGGTCGCCTTGCGATTGTCACTGTAGAAGACGCGCTGGTCGCCGGGCCGCCAGTCCGCAAACGTCCGCGGGACCGACCGGCCTAACTGGCGCTCGAGCTCGCCCAACACCTCGAGCACGCTGGCGCGATTGGCGGGGCCGCCGCCGGCGTTGTAGATCGAGCCGGCCTTGCCACGCTCGAGACACAAGTCGTAGAGGCCGAGGAGGTCGTCGACCCAGAGGAGATCGCGCACCTGCTTGCCGTCGCCATAGATCGCGGTGGGTAACCCGAGGACGGACGCAATGGTGAACCACGCCACCCAGCCTTGGTCTTCGACGCCGAATTGGCGCGTCCCGTAGATGCACGACTGGCGAACGACGAATGAGCGAAGCCCATAAATGCGCGAGTAGTCGCGGACGTATTGGTCCGCGGCGCCCTTCGAGCAGCCGTACGGCGAGTGGAAATCCAACGGCTCTGCTTCGCTCACGCCGCTGGGCAGCGACGCGAAGTCGTAGCGGCCGTCGCGCTCGATCACGTCGTGGTGCTCGAGGCCGCCGTACACCTTGTTCGTGGATGCGTACACGAAACCCGCGTCCGGCGCGTGGCGCCGCACGGCCTCGAGCACGTTGAAGGTGCCTAACGCATTGACCTCGAAGTCGTGGCGCGGATCGGTGACCGAGGTCGTGACTGCAACCTGCGCCGCGAGGTGGAGCACGGCGTCCACGGCGCCGGTCTTGGCGAACGCGCGATCGAGGTCCGCCGGTTGCCGCACGTCGCCGCGGATGCACCGCAGGTCGCCGCGGCGTTGCAGGTGGTCCCAGTTGATGTCACTGCCGCGCCGCGACAGGTCGTCGAACACGGTAACGCGCCACCCGCGCTCCGCGTAGTGGGTCGCCGCATGACATCCAATGAATCCGGCGCCGCCGGTGATGAGCATTGACTTCGCGTTCGTCACGGTGTGGTCCTCGGTTATTCCCAAGTCGTCGCAGTGCCGGCGGTGGCATGCTCCAGCATCGCAGCCGGTGTGGTATGTCCGGCCGTGCGCAACAGCGCGGCCGTTAGGCGATCGGCCGCGCTTCCATCGGCGCGGCCACATTCGTATTCGACCATCTGTGCGCGCTGCGTCCGATCGCGTCCCGGATCGGTGAGGGCGCTCTCCATGAGCGACCCCAACTCGCTCCACGATGTCGCGACGCGCAGGCCGCCGCGTTCGACGAGCGGACGATAATGCTCGACGCCGTACTCTTCGTACATGACGCCACGCGGCGCATCGGGCTCCATCGAGAAGTCGATGCCGATGACGGGCCGATCCAGCAGCGCTGCGTCGAGCGTCATGGTGGACGCGACGTTGACGCACATTTCGGCGTGCGCGATCGCGCTCACGAGACGCGCTTGATCGGCCGGCGTAGAGAGCGTCCAGCCGTCTCCATCGGGAGGCGTTTCCCAGGCGGTCTGTACCACGACGTTGGGGAAGACGTCGGTGACTGGACGCCAGCGCTCACGCGTCTCGAGCGGATGAATCCGCACGACGAGCCACAGATTGCGCAGTGCCGGGACGCGCTGCATGAGCTCGGCCAGCGCCCGCACGAGCAGAGGCTCATCGGGCGCCAATCCGACGAAGCTGGCAGCGTACAGCACGTATCGCGCATCGTCCGGAAGGCCTAACGCTACGAGCGTCTCGGCGCGCGGGCGGCGATAGGCAGGGTCGCGGTGAAAATCGAACTGCGGCGTGCCGGTGACGGTGACGTGGTCGCGCGGCGTCTCAGGATACAGGCGCAAGAGCTGCGCGCGCATGCCCTCGTGCCAGACGAAGTAGTGATCGTACGGCGGAATCACGCTCCGACTCGTGAGGTTGTCGAAGCTCAGAATCGATGTCACGACCGGAATCCCCAGGTCGCGCGCGGCGAGATAGTACGGATACTCGAGGGGCGTGACGCAGAACGTCGACCACACCACGGTCGGCGCCATCCGCGCCAACTGCTCGCGCACCGGCGTGAGATCGTGTGCCTCGCGGTAGCGCCGTTCAACGAGGCGGCACAGGCGACTCAAGACCGGTTTCCGTTGGGCAACGGCGCCGAGCATCTCGATCCCCGCTGCGCGGGCGCGCTGCAAGGGCGTCCAATCGCGCTCGAACCACCGGCGGTAGATCGGATAGCTGGAGATATCGTACCGGCGATTGAATCCGCTGCGGATCACGGCGTCGAGCATGGCCTTCCCGCGAATCGGCCGCGCAGGCAGCTCGAGCAGCTCGTGGATTTGGCTCGCGGCGGCGAACCGCGCGGCGGCCGGGTGATCTGCTGACGGCGCGCCGTGGCGCAGCACAAGATGCACGTCGGCGCCGCCCGCGGTGAGCCTGTCCAGCACTCCACCGTAGACGACGTTGCGCACGCTCCAGACGTACGGCAGGAGCGCCGCAATGCGCGGACGAACCGACGACCGCGTCATCGAGCAGCGTGTCCGGCGTTGGCGGATGACGGCGTGCTCGACCACTCCGGAAATTCGCGGCCCAGCAGCTCTTCGAGCGCGCGAACGTGCGGCGTGAAGTCGCGCGCCAGCTCCGCGCGGGTCTCAGCCGACATCTTGAGCCGCTTGCCCGACCGCAGGAACGGCAAGTACGCGGCATTCTTGGCGCGCTGGCGGCGCGCCGGATCGGAGACGAGCCGTTCGATCACCCTGGCGCTCGCGTGGTGATACGCGCCGGCGATCGGCCTAACGACGGGCCACCGCGCCCAGCGGCGCGGCACGTTGGTGTCGCCAGCCTCGTTGTGGCGCGTCCCCGCCAAGTCGAGGCCGATGTTTGCGTCGACGCCAATAAACCGATACACGGTCTGAAGCGTTTCGCGCGGTGCCGCGCCCATTTGCTCGAGCGTCAACACGAGCAGCCGCTCGCGCGGCACGTGCACCAGGAAATCGCGCATCACGTCGTCGTAGTATCCGCGCGCGCGATACGACAGGTGCAGGCGCGCGTACGCGCTGCGCGCCGACCGGTCCGATTCCGCTGCGAGGGCATCGTCGAACGGGAGCGCTTCCCGGCCGTCGCCCTTCGCCAACTCGTCCAAGTAGTGCGACCACGCCCGCTTCACCGGATCGCGGAGGAGGACGATGAACTTCGCATGGGGAAGCAACCGCACCATGCGCTCGTGCGCAGGCCGCCAGAAAAAGAGGTCGGCGCTCTTTTCGCCGATTGCGCGCTGATGGTCGGCTTCCGCGAACAACGAGGCGTACTGGTCGGCCGAGTGCGTGCGCTCCCAGCGTTGCGGGTCCGCGGGGCCGTCGCGCCAGGTTGTCGTCACGAGGATTTCATCCTCGATGAAGTAATTCATGTCCTCGCGGGGATGCATGTAGACATCCGGATGTGCCATCCAATGGCACAGGGCGGTCGTCCCGCTCTTGCGTTCACCCACGATGACGAAACTCGGCAACGGCATGGCGTTCCTCGTGAACCAGTTCAGAGACCGTCTTGCGAACTACCGGCGCGGCGCGCGCACGACGTTGCGCGTGAATAGCGCGGAAGGC
>DATJET010000178.1:0-4731 GCA_035496295.1 Gemmatimonadaceae bacterium | reverse complement strand
GCGTCCGGCGTGAACGTGCGCGGCGCCATTCCCTGCTGCTTGGACAAGAGCGCCGTGAAATGCGCGACGAGCAGCGGAATGTCTTCGCGCCGTTCGCGGAGCGGCGGCACCGTCATGGGCACCACGTTGAGCCGGTAGTACAGGTCTTCGCGGAAGCGGTTCTCGTGGATCTCGGATTCCAGGTTCTTGTTGGTGGCCGCGATCACTCGGACATCGACGCCCGCCGGCTTCGATCCGCCGATACGCGTCACCACACCGTCCTCGAGCACGCGCAGCACTTTCGCTTGCGCGGAGAGACTCATGTCGCCGACTTCATCGAGGAACAGCGTGCCGCCATCTGCCTGCTCGAACTTGCCCGTGCGATCGGCGATCGCGCCAGTGAACGATCCTTTCATGTGACCGAACAACTCGCTCTCGATCAACTCGCTCGGGATCGCCGCGCAGTTGACCTCGACGAACGGTTTCGCGCTCCGGGCGGACAGGCGGTGCACGGCGCGAGCCACGAGCTCCTTGCCCGTCCCGTTTTCGCCGCTGATGAGCACGCGCGCCGGCGTGGGTGCGACGCGCTCGACCTTCTCGATGAGCGAGCGAATCGCGAACGACTTGCCGACGATCTCGTAGCGCGACTCGATCGTTTCGCGGAGACGACTGTTCTCTTCCTGCAGATTGCCGTGCTGGAGCGCGTTGCGCAGCGTGACGAGAATGCGGTCGGTGTCGAGCGGTTTCTCGAGGAAATCGTAGGCGCCGAGCTGCGTCGCTTCGACGGCCGTCTGGATGGTGCCGTGCCCGCTGATCATGACGACGATCGCCGCGGGATCCAACTGGCGGATTTTCTTGAGGGCTTCGAGGCCATCGATGCCGCCCATCTTCACGTCGAGGAACGACAGGTGCGGGCGCCACTTCTCGAACTCGGCGATGGCGTCGACGGCCGTGCCCACGGCGCGCACCTCGTAGCCCTCGTACTCGAGAAGCTGGCCTAACGCAGCGCGGATGCCCTTCTCGTCGTCGGCCACCAGGATGCGTCGGCTCATGGCACCGTCTTGTACAGGGTGATCTTGCCGTCGTGCACGCGCACGTCGGCGATGGATCGCGGCACGGCGAATGGCAATCCGTTAGGCGACGTGCCCGCCGGGCGCGGCGCGTGTCCCATGCGCTGCAGGATGCCCGGGATCATCGCCGTTGGCACCGCGAAATCCTTGATGCGCACGCTCGTCACCCGGAACTCGGCGAGCCCGGGCTGGGTGATGGCGAGCGTGCCCGTGAATTGGACCGGCTCGCGGTCGCTCAACATCCCGGCTACCGGTCCGAACGACGCCGGGCCGCCGAAGTCGGCCAAGCGTACATCGGCGCGAATGGCCAGTTGCTCCCCGATCGCCGCCGCTTCCACGTCGGATGCGGACGGCGGCAGCTGCCGCGTGAGCGCGTCGAACACATAGCTCGCAAGATCGCCCGGCGCCACGTTCGCAAACACGGGTCCGCTGCGCGCGCCCAACCGATCGATGGCGTCGCGCGCGTGCGAGCTGCCTTCAGCGGTGATGGGTTCCCAGTGCACAGCCGACTGATCGGGTGTCGAGAGCGATCCCGTCGCGACGCGCCGGACGACTGGCTCCCATTCGCCGCGGAACAGCCACGCCGACACGCCGAGCACGACCAGCAGCACGAGGCATCCAATCGAACGCAGGCAGCCGCCCATCACGACGCTCCCGCGAGTTGGAGCGCGGCGAGGACCGTGTGGCGCGCGCCGCGAGGCCCGAGCTCGCTCTGCATCAGGTCGACGCTCCGCGCCGGTGCCGCCGCCGTGAATCGCACGCCGCGTGCAGCAGTTGCGATCGCGCGGGCGTCATCGCGCGCCACGTGGTCGTGCGTGCGGCCGAGCGTGATGTGCGGGCGAAAGGCGCGCGCGTCCAACGGATAGCCCAACGCGGCGCAGGCGCGCTCGACGTCGTGCTGCAGGAGCTCGAGTTTGGGTTCCGGTGTCACACCCATCCATACGACGCGCGGCGCGTGAAGGTTTGGGAACGCGCCGAGGCCGCCTACGTCGAGGGTGAACGCCGTGTGGGGCGAGACGGCGGCGTCGAGCGCCGCGCGCAGCGGCCCAACCGACGCATCGGGCTGCTCGCCCAGGAACTTGAGCGTGATGTGCAGATGGTCGTCGTCGAGCCATTTCACCGCGTGGCGGTCGTGGGTGGCGTCGCGCATGGGCGCCGTGGCCGCGCGGATGTCGCGGCGAACGGAAGGGGGCAGGTTAATGGCCAGAAAGAGCCGCACGGTCGTCCGTTGCACTTGCGAGCTCGAGCGCCACCGTCGTGAAGCCGTGTTGGGCGGCGAGGGCGATCACGGCGCGCCGGACGTCCGCGTCGCGCAGCCGCTCCGCCGCGTCTGCGTTAGGCACGGTGAGCACAGCGAGCGCGGCGCGCGCGTCGACCCGCGCGTCCACACCCTGCGCCGCGAGCGCGGCGGCGAGCGACGGTGCGCTCACACGCCCGCGGCGCCTAACACGGTGAGCGAGCCGGAGCGGAATCCCTTGAGATCCACGGCCACCCGCGCGAAGCCCGCGCCGCGCACGGCGCCGGTGAGCGCGCGCAGGTTCGGCGCGGCCAGCCAGGTGTCGAGCCGGTCGGCCGACAGCTCGACACGCGCGAGGTCGCCGTGGTGCCTAACGCGCAGGTCGCCGTCCACGCCGAGCGCGCGCAGGGCGGCTTCGGCACGCTCGACCTGGCGGAGGCGCTCGATGGTGACGGCGCTCCCGTAGGGCAGCCGCGACGACAGGCACGGCGATGATGGCTGCGACCACGTGGGAAGCCCGCGCGCCCGCGACAGCGCGCGGATCTCATCCTTGGTAAATCCGAGGTCGGCGAGCGGCGACTCCACTTCGTGCTCGCGGGCCGCTTGCAATCCGGGCCGCCAGTCGTGCATGTCGTCGGCGTTGGTGCCGTCCACGATCGTGCCGAAGCCGCGTTCGTCGGCCACGACTTGGAGAACCGACCAGAGCTCGGTCTTACAGAAGTAGCAGCGATTGGACGGATTCGCCACGTAGCGCGGGTCGAGCATCTCGTGCGTGTTCACCTCGAGCACGGGAATGCCGAACTGCCCGGCGAGCGTCCGGGCCGCGTCCCATTGCGCATCCGGATAGGACGGCGAACGGCCGATCACAGCCAGGACTCGCGCGGGGCCAAGCGCTTCGAGCGCCACGCACGCGAGATACGCCGAGTCGACGCCGCCGCTGAAGCCGAGGATGACCGATCGGCGCGCGGCGAGCCAGGCGACGAGGCGCTGTTCTTTCTCGCGTGCGGTGGTGCTGGGACGGGGGGAGTCGGGCGAAGATGAGGCGGCCGTTGCCACATCCGCCCTCGCGGCCTCGGTCAGGACTGGCTCCATGTGGGGAAACGTAGTCCTGGCCAGCGTGGGCGGAAGTGCACAGTCGATCAGTGCATGACCACCGTGATCGGGTGAACGACGTTGCCGTCCGGACCGCGCGCGGCGGCGTCGAGCGAGTCGACGTCCCAAACGACGAGCACGGCGGGATCATCGCCGGCCGAGAACGTATCAAGGTCCTGCTTCGAGAGGCCCGCTTCCTTGAGCGCGTGTCCGTCGGGCGCAGCGCGGTACGGATGCGTGTGCCAGGCACCCACGAAGTCGGGCACGCTGTCGCAGTCGCCGGTGACCGCGAACTGAAGCTGCCGCATGTGGTGGGACGGCACGCTTCCGGTGACGAACAGGGTGTCGTGGGAGATCGAGCCCTGCATGCAGCCCATGTATTCGCGCTGCGTCGGCTTGCCGCTGCCGATCATCTGGGTGAGCGTGTTTTCGCCGGCGAGCTCGTTCCAGTGCGCGTTGCTGCGACTCCAGATGGAGTTCATGCTGTCACGCGCCGACCCATTGAGGATGATGGTGCCGAGTTGAGGAGGGGAGGCGACGTGGCGCGCAGCGATGAGCATTGGCGCGACGAGCGCCAGCCATGCTGCGCGCCGCCAGACACTCGGCGGCGGGAGGGGCGAACCTCGGTGAGGCATTGGTACTGCGCTCCTTTGTGACGCGCTGGGCGTGCTGCAAAGCTCATGTCGATGTACCCGCCCGCGCAGTGCGCGATCCCGCGCGGCGGGAGTTCAGCATTTCAGGACGCGTGCCACCTGGGTATACGAGCGGCGCGCGGCCCGCGGATTCCCACTATTGCGACGCGGCTTCCGGTCGGGCGTCACACCGATCGCGAGCGGCCGGCATGTCCCACGGCGACCTCGACCGTCGGGTCGGACGCGGGCGGGGACGCGCGCGACGGTCAGGCTGCGCTCCGTTAGGCGGGCAGGCTGATACCAAGGTGTAATCGACGCCGCCGAATCGACGGCCATCTTTGATGGCTACGAGCGCCGGCCGCGCAATGATCGCCGCGTTCGTACCGTTCCGGATCTCCGCCGCGCCCACAGCGGCCGGTGAATCGACGCGCGTGTTCGCCTACCTCTTCACCCTTCAACGACGGAGCCTCACACTATGCCAACCATTACCACCAAAGACGGCGCGAAGATCTTCTACAAGGATTGGGGCTCGGGCCAACCGGTTGTGTTCAGCCATGGCTGGCCGCTCAACGCGGACGCATGGGACGAGCAGTTGTTCTTCGTCTCGTCCAACGGATTCCGCGCCATCGCCCACGACCGGCGCGGGCACGGCCGGTCGACCCAGACGTCGAACAAGAACGACATGGATTCCTACGCCGATGATCTGGCGGCGCTCGTCGAC
>DATJET010000177.1:0-4271 GCA_035496295.1 Gemmatimonadaceae bacterium | reverse complement strand
GCGTGGCCGCCCTTCGCATACAAGTGCATCTCCACGGGAACGCCGGCCTTCCGCAGCGCCGCGTGGTAGACGAGCGAGTTCTCGACCGGATCCACGGGATCATCCTCGGCCTGCAGCAAGAATGTCGGCGGCGTTAGGCGGGTGACCCGAATATCGGGATTCAGCGCGAAATGCCGTTCGGGTACCGCCAGGTGTCCCGGATAGAGGGCAATCGCGAAATCCGGACGGCAGCTCACCGTGTCTGCGGCATCGACACCCGCGTAGAGCCGCTTCGCGACATGCGTGCTAACGGCAGCGACAATATGCCCGCCGGCCGAAAAGCCGAGTACTCCGATCTTGCGTGGGTCGATGTGCCAGCGAGCGGACTGGAAGCGCACCAGACCGACGGTTCGCTGCGCGTCTTCGAGCGCCGTCCGGCAATCGCGATACGGGCCGGTTTTCACACACGGCACGCGGTACTTGAGCAACACGCAGGTAATGCCCTTTGACGTCAGCCAGTCACAAACGTCTGTGCCCTCGAGATCGATCGCCAGAATGTTGTAACCGCCGCCGGGGAAGACCACCACCGCCGCGCCCGTGTTGTCTCCCAGCGGCGAATACACGGTCATTGTCGGTTTCGAGACGCTGTCGACGTACGTCCACGGCCTGCCGCCAACGAGGCGCGGGCGACCCGCGGCGTCCACAACCGTCCCCGACACTTCGTGTCCGTTGACCGGCTGCGCGTTAGGCATCGTATCGGGCCAGATCGGGATTTGCGTGTGGCCCGGTGACGGTTGCCAAGCCGCCTGACCAGCGGCAACTGCCGGCCGTGCGCCTGTGACGGCGAGCATCACCAGCAGGGTCGGGCCAATGCGCATCGGAAAGCCCCCGTTTGTCGTCCGCCTAACGTTGGGTGCAATGACTCGTGCAGGTGCGCGCCGGCGGCCGCGCCTCGAGACCTGACCGCCCAACAGACCGGCAAACTTTGTCTCTTGCATCGCCGCCACGCGAGGTGAATGTTAGGCGCCTGCACGCACGCCCTTCCCTGTGAGGTTCCTGTGGCTTTCACCGGTGGTGGCCCAGCGCGCCGCATCCCTCTGCGCGCCGGATTTTCCATCGCACTATTGATCGTCAGCGCCATGTCGTGTGGCGGAGATCATGCGACCTCGCCGACGATCGCGCCACCCTTGCTGCACATGCAAATCGCTCCGACCTACATTGGGCCGCGCCAGACGGCGACCATCTTCATCTCCCTCACACCCTTCAAGGGCGACCGAATTGCCGACTCCTGGCTTCGCCTCGTGACCGGCGACGAACGCGACAGCGTTCCCATTCCGTTCGCGGGTGACGAACAACAGGAGGTCGATGTCGATATCACAGCGCCCAACGCGCCAATTAGCGCACGGTTGCTGTTCACGGCGCGGACGCGCACCGTTTCAGGCCGTGCCGACAGCGCAAGCGACGTGCTCACCATCGGCGACACGATCCCGCCACGAGTCGAATTTGTCTACCTGGGTGACACGGTCCTGGTTGGAGAGACGGTGAACGTCGGCGCGACGTACGAGGATAACTCAGGGCTCGCTCGCGATGAACTCCACCTGACGGGCGCGATCACGCGCGATGACGCGTACAACTCGCCCGACTTCCCGACGGATGGCAGTATCGCCTATCGGTTGGTCGTCCCGGCGCTGCCAGGTGACTCGATCGTCCAGACAGCGGTCGGCACGGATATGTACGGGCTACGGACAGCCATCCGGCAGGTGTACCACATCGAGAGCCCGTGATCCGTATGGCCCTCTACGCCTAACCGAAACTATCTCACGGTTTGAGCGGGAGCTGCTCTGGAATCGCCGCGCCATCGTGCCGCGGATCGCTGGCGCCGTAGTGAACACCACCGGCCGTCCCCATCACCGCCTGCCCCCACCCGAAGTGGCCGGTGCGCGGACCATACAGCGTGAGGTCGTAGCCCATCGCCGACAGCGAATCGCGCACCGCCTGCGGAATACGCGACTCGATGTCGAAGTCGCACCCCGAGAAGTCAGGCTTGGTGAACCGCCCCGCCTCGAGCGCCTGCTGGATGCTCATGCCGTAGTCGGCGACGTCCGACACGAACTGCGCATGTGCCTGCGCCTGATTCCACCCGCCCATGATGCCGAACCCGACGCGCAGACTGTCCTTCTGCATGAATCCCGGTATCAGCGTGTGCAGCGGTCGTTTGTGCGGCGCCAGTGTGTTCGTTCTGCCCGTGTCGAGCGTGAACAGCGCCCCACGATCCTGCAGCACGAATCCCGTGCCCGCGGGCACGAGCCCGGAGCCGAACTCCTCGTAGTTGCTCTGGATGAGCGAGACGATGTTGCCGTCGGCATCGATGACGGTGAGGTAGATCGTGTCGCCGCCCTTCTTGTCGGTGATCGACGAGAACTCGGATGGCGCCTCGCTACAGATGGCCCGCGTCGAGTCGATCATGGCTGCGCGCGCGGCCGCGTGCGCCGAATCGAGCATCTGGGTGACGGGGACGTCGCCTAACCGTGGATCGCCCACGTACCGGAGCACGTCGGCGTAGGCAAGCTGTTTGGCCTCCATCGTAACGTGCAGCGACTGCGCGGCGTGAAATCCGTACGCACGCATCGGATAATGCGACATCACCTGCAGCATCATGAGCGTGCCGATGCCTTGACTGTTAGGCGGCAGCTCGTACACCGTCCATCCACGATAGTCGACGTGGAGCGGCGTCACCCATTCCGGCTGGAAGTCCGCGAGGTCGGCGGCCGTCATGGTGCCGCCGAGTTGCTGCTCGGTGGCGATGATTGCATCGGCTGTAGCACCCTTGTAGAACCCGTCGCGGCCATGCTTCGCAATGAGGGTGAGCGTGCGCGCGAGATCCGGGTTCCGGAAGATTTCCCCCTCGCGCGGCGTGTGGCCGTCGATCAGATACGTCTTCGCAGCATCAGGAGTCTCGCTGAGGGTTTTCAGGTACTCGGCCCATGTATCAGCGATCACCTGCGTCACCGGAAAGCCTTCGTTTGCATAGCGAATCGCTGGGGCGAGCTCGGTGGACAAGGGCAGCTTCCCGAACTTGTCATGGAGCGCCTGCCATCCCGCGACGGCGCCGGGTACCGTCACGCCCCAGATGCCGCGAATCGGAATGCGAGTCAGGCCTTTCGACGCCAGCAACTCCGGCGTCATTCCGCTCGCCGACCACCCGCTCGAGTTGAGCCCGTAGATCTGTCCTGTCTTGGCGATGTAGACGATGGCGAACAGGTCGCCGCCCACGCCGTTCATCGCCGGCTCCATGAGTCCGTTGGCCGCGTTCGCGGCGATGGCGGCGTCGACTGCGTTGCCGCCTAACTCCAGCATGTGCACGCCGGCGCTCGCGGCGAGCGGCTGGCTCGCGGCCACGATGCCGTAGCGCGTGATGACCATCGAGCGCCCGGGTATCGGAAGCGGCTGCCCGTGGTCCGGTGTGGCGGGAACGCCGTGTTGGGCGGCGGCGAGACACGGGAGCGCGGTACTCAGCACTGCGGCGGCGATGGCGACGAAGCAGCTGCGGCACGTTGGCATGATCAGCCGGGTTTGATTGCAGTAGTTATCCAAGGCGGATTCAGTCGGTGAATGCAGCATGTGGGGGCCCGCATCTGCGCCGATGCGGAAACGGACACGACCGCACACGACGGACACGACCGGACCGTTCTGCTGCACGGGAAAACCTCATCGCACGTGGTCCACGTCTCGCCTTTTTTGTTTACAAGAACATAGCGCGTTGGCCAGCCTATGGAGATGGACCACCTGCCGCACCCGAACGGTCGGGTCGTGTCCGTCGTGTCCGGTCGTGTCCGTTGCCACCATGAGCGTAGAGGCCGGCCTACTGCACGTTAGGCGCTCACGGCACGACCAGTACGCGGTTCCGGCGGCCGCTCATTCGGATGCCTGAGGAGTCAATCGGCACCGGCCGTCCGTTCAAATAGTACTTTGCGCCCGGCCCTGTGTCGCCCTCGAGGACGAAGCTCCATCCATCGTCTCTCGCCTCGATGTCGTACGCAATCCCGCGCGACGTGCGCGTGCGCGAGAAGGAAATGCGCGTCGCTCCCACGGGGAGGTTCCGGATCGACATGTCGTTCCACCCCGTGGGCGGATGAGGGTCGAGAACCACCGTCTTCTTCGGAGCGTTAGGCATGATGCCGAAGAAGTGCTCCACCAGCGGCACCACGATCCCGTAACTGGTCCACGCGATCACGAAATTGCCGTAGTCGGGCATCATCTCCGAAATCGTGCCGGGCGACCGGATCCCGAAC
>DATJET010000176.1:0-3612 GCA_035496295.1 Gemmatimonadaceae bacterium | reverse complement strand
GACGCGCAAGACGTCCACGTTGGGCGTGATGGCGCGGCTGGTGCTCGCCATTGCGTTAGGCGTGGCGATCATGTTCTGGCCCTACTCCACCAAGTGCGGGCTCGGGCTCTTCGGCTATCTCGCCGCGTCCGTGGTGGTGATCGTCGCCGGCGGGTGGAGCGCTATCTGGACCTGGCGTCATCGTTCAGCGAGCGGGCACGTCCTTTCATTGCTACTCATTCTCTGGGGCGCACTGCTGGCCGCCCAACAAGTGCTGCCGCGCATCGGCTACGCCAAACCCGACGCCGCGCATCCCGCGGTCTGGATGTGCGGGTGAGTCATGAACCGCAACCACTCGTCGTATCATGATGACCTTTCAGAACTTCATTGACGGACGCTGGGTGGACGCCTGCACCGGCGCCACCTTCGAGAACATCAACCCGGCCGACACGAAGGACGTGATCGGCACATTCCCGCGCTCGAGTCCCGACGACGTGAATCGCGCGGTGGCGTCGGCCAAGAAGGGATTCGAGATCTGGCGTCGCACGCCGGCGCCCGGACGTGGTGACGTGTTGCGCCGCGTGGGCGATCTGCTGACTGCACGCAAGGAGGACATCGCGTCGCTCATGACGCGCGAAATGGGGAAGCCGCTCAGCGAGACGCGCGGCGACGTGCAGGAAGGCATCGACACCGCGTACTACGCCGCCTCCGAAGGCCGCCGTCTCTTCGGGCACACCGTGCCGAGTGAGCTGCGCAACAAATGGGCGATGAGTTTTAGGCGGCCGATCGGCATTGCGGGTCTCGTGACGCCGTTCAACTTCCCCATGGCGATTCCGACGTGGAAGATGTTCCCCGCACTGCTCTGCGGAAACGCGGTGATCATCAAGCCGGCGGAAGATGTGCCGCACACCGTGACCGTGCTCGTGGAACTGCTGCTCGAAGCGGGCTTGCCACCCGAGGTCATCCAGTTAGTCCACGGACAGGGCGAGGTCGCGGGCGCTGCGCTGATCCAGCATCCGGACGTGCCGATCATCTCGTTCACCGGCTCGACCGAGACGGGGCGCATCGTGGGCGAGATTTGCGGACGCATGCACAAGCGGCTCTCGCTCGAGATGGGCGGCAAGAACGCGATGATCGTGCTCGACGATGCGGACCTGGACCTGGCGCTCGAGGGCGTGTTGTGGGGTGCGTTCGGTACCACGGGCCAGCGGTGCACGGCCACGAGTCGTCTCATTCTGCAAGACGGGATTCACGACACGTTCGTCTCCATGCTCGAGACGCGGGTGCGCGCGCTCCGGTTGGGCGACGGCCGCACGGACGGCACCGACGTCGGGCCGCTCATCAACCGGACGGCGGTCGAGAAGGTGGAGCACTATGTGTCAGTTGGGCGAACCGAGGGTGCGGAGCTCCGCTGCGGCGGGAAGCGCGCGTCGGCCGACGGTCTCGATCGCGGGCACTTTTTCGAGCCCACGATTTTCACCGGCGTCAAACCAGGATCGCGTCTCGAGCAAGAGGAGATCTTTGGGCCGCTGCTCTCGGTGGTCCGCGTGCGCACACCCGACGACGCGTTCACCGTGAACAACGACGTGAAGTACGGTCTCTCGTCGTCGGTCTACACGAGTAACGTGTCGCTCGCGTTCCGCGCGTTGAACGAGCTGGACAACGGTATCACGTACATCAACGCTCCAACCATTGGCGCCGAAGCGCACCTGCCGTTCGGCGGTGTGAAGCAGACCGGCAACGGACACCGCGAGGGCGGCTGGGAAGTGTACGAGTTCTACTCGGAGACCAAGGTGGGTTACGTCGACTTCTCGGGCAAACTGCAGCGCGCGCAGATCGACACCGACAATGCGTGAAGCGCCCCTTGCCGCTCTTCCACGTCGCTGTCTATCATTGAATCAGCTCTCCTCTGCATCGTAGCACATGACCGAGCGCGCTCCCGCCGCCATTCCCACTCTCAGGTCCGTCACCGACGAGCACCGCGCGGAAGTGCTGCGCGCGATGAACCGGACCACGTGGCGCTGGGGCGCGTTCGCCGACTACGCACGCACCGTGATCATCGCGGTCGCGCTGTTCATGCTGGCGCGCACGTTCGTCATGGAAGCGTTCAAGATTCCGTCGGCGAGCATGGAGAAGACGCTGCTCGTGGGCGATTTCCTGCTGGTCAACAAGGCGGTGTACGGTGCCGAGATTCCGTTCACGCATCTGCGCATGCCGGCGTTCCGCGACCCGCGGCGCGGCGAAGTGATCGTGTTCCATTTCCCCAAGGATCACGTCACGCCTTACGTGAAGCGGCTCATCGGATTGCCGGGCGACACCGTGGAGATGCGTAACGACACGGTGTTCGTGAACGGCCTCGCGAGGCCGGAGCCCTACGTGCTGCACGTGCAGCCCGATTCGGATCAGTCCTTCGCGGATTTTGATTGGCAGCGCAATTTTTTGGTTACGCGCGCCGAAGCGAGCGCGGGATATCATCCCTCTCGTAACACGTGGGGTCCGCTGATCGTCCCCCCCAACAGCTACTTCGTGCTCGGCGACAATCGCGACATTTCGTCGGACAGCCGGTACTGGGGATTCGTACCCAAGTCGCTCTTGATTGGCCGCCCCATGTTCGTGTACTACAGTTACGCACACGACGACAAGCACTCATATCCGTGGCTCACCGACATTCGGTGGCACCGGCTCGGAACGATAATCCACTGAGGCACCACCGGCAGATCGGGATCCACGTTCCCGACCAAGCCGCCACGTGTGGCTGCGATGTTCGCTCGCAGGAGCTGTCGTCCGTATGGCCGTAACCGGCAACAAGAAGGCATCCTACGACGAAGGGTCGCTCGACCAGTACCTCCGCGACATCAGCGTGTATCCGCTCATCGATCGCGATGAAGAAGTGCGACTGGCACAGCGGATTCGGCAGAACGACGGCGATGCGTTGGACAAGCTGGTACGGTCCAACTTGCGGTTCGTGGTATCGGTCGCGAAGAAATATCAGAACCAGGGCGTGGCCCTGGCGGACCTGATCAACGAGGGCAACCTCGGTCTCATTCGCGCGGCCCACAAGTTCGACGAGACGAAAGGCATCAAGTTCATCTCGTACGCAGTGTGGTGGATCCGCCAGGCGATTTTGCAGGCGTTGGCGGAGCAGTCGCGCATCGTGCGCGTGCCGCTCAACCGCGCGGGCACGCTGCACCGCATCGGCAAGCGCGCCAACGCGCTGCTCCAGGAGTTGGGCCGCGAGCCGACGCACGAGGAGATCGCGGAGGAGATGGACATCAGCGAGGAGGAGGTCGCGAAGACGATCTCGATCTCGCAGACGCACCTCTCGCTGGACGCGCCGCTCACGCCGGGCGAAGACAACAAGCTCCTCGATTATCTCCCCGACAATCTGAATCCGACGCCCGACGAGCAGACCTTCGAGAAGGCGCTGACGGAGGCGATCGAGGAATCGCTGTCGTCGCTCAAAGAGCGCGAGGCGAAGATTCTGCGGTTGTATTTCGGGTTGGACGGCGAGGAGCCGATGACGCTCGAGCAGATCGGGTCACTGTTAGGCATCACGCGTGAGCGGGTGCGGCAGATCAAGGAGAAGGCGCTCTCGCGGCTGCGCCACGTCTCGCGCGCCCGGGCGCTGGAGTC
>DATJET010000175.1:0-8268 GCA_035496295.1 Gemmatimonadaceae bacterium | reverse complement strand
CGCTCGGTGGGCTGCCCGGCGAGGTAGACATCGTCGCCTACGCGCGAGAAGGCCGCGCGAAAAAGGCCGGTGGTGTCGAGCGAAACAGGAGCCGGAACGGCAGCAAGCGGACCCGACGTGATGAGTCGTTGCGCGCCGGCGGGCATGGCAACCACACCGGGCACGACCATGATGGCGGCGAGAGTCAATGTTCTGGGCATCGCGATCTCCTGCGTCGTTCCGACGCATAGGTGATTGCGCTTCACGATATACGCCGCCTCGCAGTGCCACGAGGGCAGAAAGCCGACCCTGACGAATTTCACACAGGTGTCTTGATGTGAATCGGGTCTGGCCGGATTGGTCGGAGGTCCGCAGCTCGGTATCGTCTGGCGACGCGCGCCAAAAACGGTAGCTTCTCCCAGGCAAGACCTCCTTCGTCCACACATGACGCCAGCCCGCAAAGCACCACGTCCCCCCGCAACCAACACGGCTGGCCTTGCTCGGCGCCAGTCCGCTTTGCTGCGCCTCAGCGCGTCGATCGCCTCCGCGCAAACCGAAGCCGAGGTCTGTCGCGCCGTCGTCGATGGCCTGCACGACGAAGCCATCGGCTACGACTTCATCGGCGTGTTTCTCCTCGACGCGGCCACCGGCGAGCGCGTGTTAGGCGCCTCGGTCGGCTGGGACGACATTCCGCACGGCATGCGCATCCCGCGCGACCAGGGCTTGAGCGCGCGTCCCCTGCTCGATGGTGCGGTGCACTACACACCGGACGTAACGCTCGAACCCGAATACGTAGCGGGGCTCGGCAGTGGCTCGGAAATCGATGTGCCGTTGCGCGCCGGCGGCGATGTGCTCGGTGTGCTTGTCGTCGAGAGTCGCGAGCCCGATGCGTTTGGACCAGTCGATCGCGAGATCCTCACGGCGTCGGCGCAGCACGCCGGGATTGCGCTCGCGCGCATCCGCTTGATCGACGCGGAGCGACGTCGCGCCGACGAACGGCAGGCTCTGCTCGACAACATCACCGATCTCTCGGGCAGCCTCGAGCTCTCGCGCTTGCTCGATGCGGTGCTCACTCGCGCCGTCACGCTACTCGGCGCAGCGGGCGGCGAGCTGGCCACCTACGATGATCGCACCGGCGAGCTCGTGATCGCCGCCAATCACAACATGGTGGAGGATTCGCGCGGCACGCACCTCAAGGTCAACGAAGGCGCGATGGGACTTGTGGTGACGACCGGCGAGCAGATGATGATTGCCGACTATCAAACGTGGGAGGGCCGTTCGCCGCAGTACGCGCGCATCGATGCGCGCGGTGTTGTGGTGTCGCCCCTGATGATGGGACGGCGCGCGGTTGGCGCCATCAACGTGTGGCACGAAGATCCGTCACGTGCGTTTTCCGAAGCGGATTGCCGGCTGCTCGCGCTGTTCGGGCAGCAGGCCGCCATCGCGCTCGAGAACGCGCGCCTCTTTGCCGCCGCCCAACGCGAGCGCCAGTACTTCGAGGTGCTCGTGCGCAACAGCCCGGTCGCGATCGTTGTGCTCGACGTCAACCATCGCGTGCTGTCGTGCAATCCCGCATTCGAGGAGCTGTACGGATATACCCAACGCGAAGTGATCGGCGCGAATCTCGATGATCTCATCACGACACCGGAGACACGCAGCGAGGCGGTGTCGTATACGGTGCAGGCTGCGCAGTCGCGCACCGTGCAGGGCATCGGCCAGCGGCGGCGCAAAGACGGCAGCATGGTGGACGTCGAGGTGCTCGCCGTGCCGGTGATCGTGGATGGCGTGCGCACGGGCATGATGGGCCTCTATCACGATGTGAGCGAGCTGCTCACGGCGCGACAGGTCGCTGAAGCGGCGAACAGCGCCAAGAGCCAGTTCCTCGCGAACATGAGCCACGAGCTGCGCACGCCGCTCAACGCGATCATCGGCTACAGCGAAATGCTGGAGGAAGACGCCACCGATCGCGGCCACGACGACTACGTCCCCGACCTGCAGAAGATCCGCGCCGCGGGGCGCCACCTGCTCGCGCTGATCAACGACGTGCTCGACCTCTCGAAGATCGAAGCCGGCAAGCTGGAGCTGTATCTCGAGACGTTCGACCTGGCCACGGCGATCAAGGATGTGGCGACCACGGTCGAGCCGTTAGTCGCGCGTCGCAACAACGCGTTGACCGTGCACTGCGCCCACGACCTCGGCGCCATTCGCTCCGATCTGACGCGCGTGCGCCAGGTGCTGCTCAATCTCTTGTCGAACGCGTCGAAATTCACCGAACACGGCCGCATCACGCTCTCAGCCGAGCGAAGCGGCGCGGCCGTGATCCTGCGCGTGAGTGACACCGGCATCGGCATGACGCCGCAACAGATGGCCAGGTTGTTCGAGCCGTTCTCGCAGGCCGATACGACGACGAGCAAAAAGTACGGCGGCACCGGGTTAGGCCTGGCCATCACGCGCCGGTTCTGCGAGCTGATGGGCGGCGACGTGGGCGTCGATAGCCACATCGGCATTGGTTCGACGTTCACCGTTCGGCTGCCCGTGGATGCATCGACTCCGTTAGGCGAAGCGATGGTGCCGGCGCCTGCCGATACAGCCTCCGCCGTGGCCGTCACGGCGCCGCGAGGGGCCGCGGTGTTGATCATCGACGATGACCCGGCGGCACGCGCGATCACCCACCGCGTGCTCGCGCGCGAAGGCTACGAGGTAATCGAGGCCGCCGACGGCGAAACCGGGTTGCGCCTCGCACGCGAGGCTCGGCCGGCGCTCATCACGCTCGACGTCCTCATGCCCGGCATGGACGGGTGGGCGGTGCTCGGCGCGCTCAAAGCCGATCCGGACCTTGCGGCAATTCCGGTGATCCTCCAAACGATCGTCGAAGACCGGAACATGGGCTTCGCACTCGGCGCCGCCGAGTACCTCACCAAACCGATCGAGCGGAAGCGGCTCGCGGCGCTCGTTAGGCGGCACGTGCCGAACAAGGGAGCCGGGCCGGTGCTGGTCGTCGAGGACGATGAACACACGCGCACGCTGTACGCCCGCACGCTCGAGAAGGCCGGATGGACCGTGCTGCAAGCCGAGAACGGGCGTGTCGCGCTCGAACGCATGGCCGCCGCGCGACCCGCCCTCGTGCTGCTCGACCTGATGATGCCCGAGATGGACGGCTTCGAGTTCCTCGATGTCCTCCGCCAGGACGAAGCGCGGCGCGACATCCCGGTCGTCGTGATCACCGCGCGTACGCTGTCGC
This sequence comes from Gemmatimonadaceae bacterium, assembly GCA_035496295.1. Taxonomy (GTDB): domain Bacteria; phylum Gemmatimonadota; class Gemmatimonadetes; order Gemmatimonadales; family Gemmatimonadaceae; genus JADGGM01. The sequence continues at coordinate 5,048 of DATJET010000175.1, read as the reverse complement.
CTGACGACCGCAAGCGCCTCAACGGCGGCGTCGAGCGCGTACTCCAGAAGCATGCATTGCACGCCGACGCACTCCTGGCCGAAGTACGAGTGGCGGCTGGGCCTAACGCCATCCCGCGATGACGCGACCAGTGACGGTCGCCGCCCGCTGATCGCCGATCGATTTGCCTCCGAGGTTCCCGCGTGCCGAACATTTTGCTCGTCGAAGACAACGAAATGAACCGCGACATGCTGTCGCGCCGCCTCAAGAAGAAAGGCTACGACGTCGCGCTCGCCGTGGACGGGATGCAGGGTGTCTCGATGGCGCTGGCTGGCACCCACGACCTCATCCTCATGGACATGAGCCTCCCCGAGCTCGACGGATGGGAAGCTGCGCGCCGCGTGCGTGAAGCCGAGGGCAGCGGCCGCCGCGTGCCCATCATCGCGCTCACGGCGCACGCCATGTCGGGCGATCGCGAGAAGGCCCTGGCCGCCGGCTGCGACGACTACGACACCAAACCGGTCGAGCTCGACCGGCTGTTAGGCAAGATCGAAGCACTCCTCGCGAGACGCGCGTGACCGGCCTCATCACTCGTGACGCCGTGGCCGAGCTGCGCCACGAGTTGCGGACCCCGCTCAACCTCATCATCGGCTACAGCGAAATGCTGGCCGAGGACGCGGTCGATCCCGAGTGCTGCGCGGCACTCCAGCACACGCTCGACGCCGGTCGCATCATCCTCGAACGCATCAACGCCGCGATCCCGCCTTCGCGCAGCGAGATATCCGAACGGGAGTTCGCGACATTCCGCGACGCGATCCGCGAGCCGCAGGCGCGGATCATCGCCGCCACCGATCAGCTGCTTGCGCTCGTCCGCGGCGACACCGACGCGCAGTTCGAGCGCGATGTGCGTCGCATCCGGAGCGCTGCCGAGCGACTGCTGGTGGTCGAGCTGCCGCGCGGCGCCGACCGCGCGCATCGCGACGCCGCGCCGGCGCCGGTCAGACCGGACTCCGCGCCTAACGAACAACCGAGCACGCCCCGCTCGGCCCGCGTTCTCGTCGTCGATGACCTCGAGGACAACCGCGTCGTGCTCGAGCGCCGCCTGCGACGGCAGGGGCACCACGTGCAGTGCGCCGCCGGTGGATACGCGGCCCTCGACCTGCTGGCGCGCGAGCGATTCGACCTGGTGCTGCTCGACGTCATGATGCCCGACCTCGATGGCCTCGCCGTGCTCGAGCGCATGAAGACCACGGCTGCGTCGCGCGACATTCCGGTGATCATGATCTCGGCGCTGGACGATCTTGCGAGCGTGGTGCGCTGCATCGAGCACGGTGCCGATGACTATCTCTCCAAACCGTTCGACCCCGTGCTGCTCGAGGCACGATTGCGCGCCTGCCTCGAAAAGAAGTGGCTGCGCGACATCGAGCTCGAGTACCTGCGTGGCGTAAGCCGGGTGATTGATGCGGCGACGGCGGTGGAGAGCGGACGCTACGAGAGCGGCGGCCTCACCGATGTTGCCGCGCGCGGCGATGAGCTCGGCCGGCTGGCGCGCGTGTTCGACGCGATGGCGAACCAGGTTCGCGCGCGCGAGCAGCGACTCCGCGACCAGGTGGAGGCGCTCAAGCGCGAGATCGGCGCCGCGCAACAGGCGGCGCCGGCGAGCGGAGACGCGCGCGATGTCCCGGTCCTAACGGTAGGGGAGCGGTTCGCCAATCGGTTCGAGATTCTGGACATCATTGGCTCGGGCGGCATGGGCGTCGTGTATCGCGCACACGATCGCGAGCTCGACGAGACGATCGCGCTCAAGGTGCTGCGGCCGGTGGTTGTCACGGACGCGGCGTCCATCGAGCGATTCCGCCGCGAGATTCGGCTCGCGCGGCGCATCTCGAGCAAGCACGTCGTGCGCACGTACGACATTGGCGAGCACAGTGGCGTCTATTTTCTCACGATGGAATACGTCGAAGGCATCACGGTGCGGAGGCTGCTCGCGACGCGGGGCCGGTTAGGCGTGGCGCCCACGCTGGCCATCGCGTGCCAGCTGGCGTACTCGCTCGTCGCCGCGCACGAGCAAGGCGTGGTGCACCGCGACATCAAACCGGAAAACCTGCTGCTCGACGCCACGGGTGTGCTCAAGGTGATGGACTTTGGCGTCGCCCGTCCCACCGGCGCGGGGAGCGGCCTCACGGAAGTGGGCTTGCTGATCGGCACGCCGTCGTACATGGCGCCCGAGCAATTGTTAGGCGAGGACTTCGACCAGCGCGCCGACCTCTACGCCGTGGGCGTGGTGCTGTTCGAGTGCCTCGTCGGCCGGCTGCCGTTCGACGCGCCGTCCGCCGTGGCGCTCATCGCGCGCGTCCTGCGCGACAACGCGCCAGCGCCTTCGGCGCTCGACGCCGAGATCCCGGCCGCCCTGTCGGAGATCGTGCAGCGTTTGCTCGCCAAGGACCCCGCCGACCGCGTGTCCAGCGCCGCCGACCTCGCCCGCGTCCTCACGCAGTTGGGCTGACGGCCGCCGTGGGCCCCGGCGCCGCGCCCCGCAGGGTGCCTAACGGACAATGCGGCTAGGCGCCCGCTGTCGACCCGCCGAAGTGCTGGATGGCGTGCAGATCGCCGCGCGCGTGCGACGCCGTCGCGGTGTCGCCGGCACCGGCAGCCGCCGCCGCCAATCCACGCAGCGAGAGCACGCGGCGCGGCTGGTGTGCCAACGCCGCTTTGAACTCGCGTTCGGCATCGCTGTAGCGCTTGAGCCCCAGGAGCAACTCGCCTAACAACTCGTGCGACGGCTTGAATACCGGCGGCGGCCCGAACGCGTAGGCCAGCGAATCCTCGGCCACCGTCGCGCTGGTCAGCAGCGTCACTGCGCCCGCCGAATCGAGCGATCCGTCGTGCATCGCGAGTTTCGTCACTGCCTCGAGCTCCACGCCGAGTACGGCGAGGCCCCTGATGTATTGCACGTCGGACGGGTCCGGGTTCGGTTCTGCTTGCACCAGCGCGGCCAGTCGCGCGCGTTCCTGCTCGAAGGCCGTGCGCGCGTCGTTGGCCGTTGCGCCGTCGCCGCGCCGGGCCGCGGCGAAGCCACGCGTGAATTGATACGCGACCCGTGGCGCCGCCGCGCTGTCGAGATCGGGCGTCCAGTTCATCATCTCGCCCGACCACTCTTCGGTGTCGATGATGTAGTGCGTCCACACGCCGACCGCGCTTCCCATCGCGGACACGTCCGGATCGAGGTCGTGCATACCGGGTTTGTACCGCGCACGCGCCGCCTGCTGCTCGCAGCCCACCACCATGCGCCGCGCATCGGCGAGCCGGCCCTGCTCGACGTAGCCGTACGCGAGCCACGATTGGCCGTGTCCGCAGTAGAAATGATCGATGCCGTGTTTGGCCGCCATGGCGTCCATCATTCGCATCGTGTTCTCGTTCGCGCGCACCATGTCATCCCACATGCCTAACGCCATGAAGATGTGCGACGTCATGTGCTGGGCGTGCCCGGCGTCCGGCGCGACGCGGGCCAGCGCCCGAGCTGCCGGCAGCGCCTGCGCCGCGTGATCGGGGTCGTCCATCGCGTGAATCCAGTAGTGCGTCGCGGCCGGCTCGTTCGGGTGGCGCGCGAACACGCTCTCCGCGAGCTGCGCTGCGTGCAGATAGGTGGGTACGTTGCGCACGCCCTGGCTCAGACCCATGAGCGAGAGCGCGTAGAACAGTCGCGCCTCGTCGTCGTGCGGGTTCGCGTGCAGCACATCCGCCATGCGCTGCGAAAACAGGGTGTCACGCGCTGCCTTTGGGCCGTCGCCGTAGAGGGCATCGACGGCACGCATGTATCCGCGCTCGCGTTCGGTAGGCGCCGCGCGCTCCCGTGCGTCCGCGCTCGCGGCGAGTTTGCCTAACGCTTTACGTCCCGCCGCCGTGTCCTGCTCGTCCCACACGGGGTGTGTGTGCGTCATCGCTTCGCCCCAGTACGCCATCGCGAAGGTCGAGTCCGCGTGCTCGGCCTGTTGAAAGGCGTCAGCCGCCGCGTCGTAATGAAAGAGGTGGAGCAGCAGGACGCCCCGCGAGAACTGCCGTTGGGCGGTCGCCGACCGCGTCGACGTCGGGAAGTCGACCGATCCATACCCGGCGACCGTGATGGCATGCGACGACTGTGCTTGCGCCGACTGCCCTGAAAGACACGCCACGAACGACGCCGCCAGGGCGGCGTGTTTCCACGCTGCGTGCATTGGTCCCCCCGCGAAAGTTCACGACACGGTGACGCCGGGTGTGCGCTCCGAATATCCGGTCCCCTCTCCTGAATCGCCAGCGTTCGCCGTGTGGCGACAGCGGCATTGCTTGCTCTCCCGTGCCGGTCGGCGCGACATTGCCAAATCGACGAAGCCCCGATCGTACGCCTTCCCTCGGCGACTGCCATGGACGACTACACAGCGGACACATACGGCGAGCGAATCGCGGATGTCTACGATTCGTGGTACGCCGCGTTCGACGAACACTGCATCGACCTGCTGGCCGAGCTCGCGGGCGGAGGTTCCGCACTCGAGTTGGGCATCGGTACGGGTCGGATCGCGCTTCCGCTGCGACAGCGAGGCGTGGATGTGCACGGTGTGGACGCATCGCCTGCCATGGTCGCCAAGCTCCGCGCCAAGCGCGGTGGTGACGCGATTCCGGTCACGATGGCGACGTTCTCCGACTTCTCGGTGGACGAGCGCTTTGCGTTGGCGTACATCGCGTTCAACACATTCTTCGCACCGGTCACGCAGGAGGAGCAAATCCGTTGCATGGAGACGGTGGCGCGGCACCTGTCACCGGGCGGCCGGTTCGTGATCGAGGCGTTCGTACCCGACCTCGCGCGCTTTGTCTCCAATCAGACTGTGCGGGTGGTGGGCCTGGAATCGAGCGAGGTGCGGATCGATGCATCGCAGCTGGATCTGGCGCAGCAACGGGTCACGAGCCAGCATATTGTCCTAACCGAGCGGGGCACGCGGCTCTATCCGGTGACGCTCCGCTACGTGTGGCCATCGGAGATGGACCTCATGGCGCGCATCGCTGGCCTGCACCTCGAACATCGGTGGGCGGATTGG
>DATJET010000174.1:0-6338 GCA_035496295.1 Gemmatimonadaceae bacterium | reverse complement strand
GCCGACGTAGCTGGCGACGGCCTCGCGTACGACCTGCGACTTGGCCACGCCGTGCGCCTTCGCCCACCGCGATACCGCCCGCGCGAGATCGCGCGACAGACGCAGCGTCAGGTGCATGTCCCGCATGTGTTACAATGTACTCCAATTGTGCTACGGTCAAGCGTCGCCAGCATGCGACGCCATGCGTTTGCGATCGGCCACCGCTCGGCTTGCTCCCAACCGTGTCATCCGTACATACTCGGCGCACAATTCTCCTCGCGCTTCCCCTGGACTCTCGACCATGACATCGCTTCGCCCATACCAGTGGCTGCCAGCCGCGTCGCTCGCGGTACTTGGCCTCTTCGCGCCGCGCTCGACTCCGCTTCCTAAGCCCGAGGGACCGATCGACCCCGTCTTTTACCACGGACTCGTCTGGCGCAACGTCGGTCCGCTTCGCGCCGGGCGCATCGCGTCCGTCACCGGCGCCATCGGCCAGCCCGGCGTGTTTTACGCCGGCCTACCCGAAGGCGGCGTCTGGAAAACGACCAGCGCCGGCGCCACTTGGTTCCCGGTATTCGATTCGATCAAGAGCGTGGCGGCTGTCGGCGCGATCGCCGTGGCGCCGTCGGACCCCAACATCGTGTACGCCGGCACCGGCGACATGCCCACCGGCGGCTCGATCAACCAGGGCGACGGCACGTACCGGTCGAGCGACGCCGGCCTAACGTGGCGCCACATCGGTCTCGAGCAATCCCGGCAGATTCCGTCGCTCATCGTGGACCCGCACGACCCGAACCTCGTGATCGCGGCCGCGCAGGGCGACCTGCACCACAAGAGCGACGCGCGCGGCGTGTTCCGCAGCACCGACGGCGGAGCCACGTGGACGCGCACGCTGTTCGTCGATGAGGAAACCGGCATCGAGAAGCTCGCCGGCGCGTTCGACGCGCCGCAGGTGATGTTCGCGACCACCGACCGGCACTACAGCGCCCCCGGCGCCATCCAGCGACGCGGCGCCGCGCCCGACTCCGGGCCCACGGGCACGGCGCTCTACAAGTCGACCGACGAAGGCCTAACGTGGCGTGTGGTCGACGGCCGCGGGCTGCCGCGCCTCTTCGGACGGACGTCCGTCGCCGTCGCCGCGCACACCAATGCGCAACGCGTTTTTCTGATCGGAAACTTCGGCCTCTATCGCTCCGACGACGGCGGCGGCACGTGGCGGCAGATGGATTCGACCGACCATCGCGTCGGCAACGGTCAGGGCGGCTACAATTGCGGCGTATACGTCGATCCACAGAACCCGGACATCGTCTACACCATCAACACGTCGAGCTACATCTCCACGGACGGCGGCAACACGTTCACCGGCTTCAAGGGCGCACCCGGCGGCGACGATCCGCAGCAGATGTGGATCGACCCGACGAACGGAAAGCGCATCCTCATGGGCCTCGACCAGGGCGCGACGGTCACGCTCGACGGCGGCCTAACGTGGAGCCCCTGGTACAATCAATCGACCGAGCAGGTCTACCACATCTCGACGGATGCGTCGTATCCGTTCTGGATCTACGCCACGCAGCAGGATGCCGGCGCGGTGCGCACGCGCAACCGCGGCAATCTGGGCGAGATCACACCGCTCGACTGGAGTCCCGTGCCGACCTGGGAATGGGGTACGATCGTGCCCGATCCGCTGCATCCGGACACGGTATACGCGAGCGGCAACGGCATCGTGAAGGTCACGTACCCGAGCGAGCAATGGATCAACGTGAGCCCGGCGCAGGACCCGAAGCTCGAGCTGCGCATGGGGTCGACGCAGCCGCTCGTGTGGGCGCCGTGGAACCAGCGCGAGCTGTTCGCGGGCTTCCAGTATCTCATGGCGACCACCGACGGCGGCGCGCACTGGACGAAGCTCAGTCCGGATTTAGGCGTGCCGCACGGCCGCGAGCCCGCGGCGCCGCAGCCGCCCACGCGCGGCGGGCGCGGTGGCCCGCCGACGGGCGGCATTATCGAGACCATTGCGCCATCCAGCGTGGCGGCCGGCACGATCTGGGTGGGCACCAACAACGGCCTCATCCGCCTGACGCGCGACAACGGGAAAACGTGGGCCGACGTGTCGATCCCCGACCTGCCTAACGCAGCGCGAGCGGACATCCAGACCATCGACGCCTCGCACACGAACGCCGGCGCCGCGTACGTGGCGATCGACGCGCACAACATGGGCGATGACACGCCCTATCTCTATCGCACACGCGACTACGGGAAGACGTGGACGAAGATCGTCACCGGCCTGCCCACCGACGAGCCGAGCGGCAGCTTCGCGCACACCATCCGCAATGACCCGAAGCGTGCGGGCTTGCTGTTTGCCGGCACGGAGAGCGGCATGTACGTGTCGTTCGACGACGGTGATCACTGGCAGTCGCTGCAGCTCAACCTGCCGAACACGTCGTATCGCGACATCACGTTCCACGGGAACGACCTCATCGTCGGCTCGTACGGACGCGGCATCTGGGTGCTCGATGACTACACCGTCTTGCGCGACTTGACGCCGGCCATTGCCACGGCGCCCGCGCATCTCTTCAAGCCGGACGACGCCGTCCGCGTGCGCCGCAACGACGGCGCCGACACCCCGTTCCCGCCCGAGGTGCCGCACGCGCTCAATCCGCCGGACGGTCTCATCATCTATTACTCACTGGCGGCGGCGCCGCGCGGCGACATCACGCTCGACGTCCTCGATGCCTCCGGCGCAGTGGTGCGGCACATGTCGAGCGCGCCCGTGAGACCTGTTCGCGAATCGTCCGATCCGCCCGAGCCCAACTTCTGGCTCGCCAAGCCGGCGCCGATGCCGACGGCCGTCGGTCTCAATCGCATCAACTGGGACCTGCGGTACGATGCGCCGCCGGCGTTCACGCACACCTTCGAGATCAACGCCAACCCAGGCCTAACGCCGGCGTCTCCCGAGGGGCCGATCGCGCTGCCCGGCGGGTACACGATCAAGCTGACCGTCGACGGGTCGACGTACACGCAGACGGCAACGGTCCGCAACGATCCGCGCTCGCCCGCGAACATCGTGGCGCTCCGTGCACAGCACGACCTCACGATGCGCGTGTATCGCGGACTCGCGAGCGCGTGGGCGGGCTATCACACGCTCGCCGGTTTGCGCGCGAGCGTCGACAAGGCCGCCGGGTCCTCGCCGGCGAGCGAGGTGACCGAGGCGGTGAAAACCTTCGAGACGAAGCTCGACAGCGTGGCCGGCGATTCGTTGGGCGAACGCGGATTCCGCTTCGGACGCGGCCCTGCGCCGCCGCCGGACTATGTCCGCGTGAGCGGCACCTTCGTGCAGCTGCTCGAGGCGCAGGACAACGGCGACATGGCGCCGACGACCTCCTCGTTAGCAGCAGTCGCCGCGGCGTGCAAGGACCTGGCGACGGTTTCGACCGCCGCCCAGCGCCTAACGAAGGCCGACCTCCCCGCGCTCGACGCTGCGCTCGGCCGCCATTCGCTCACCGACGTGTCCGCGCCGGCGCCGGCAAGGGCAGGGTCCGGCTGCTGATCGGAGCTCCTCTCGGCAGGCCGCATCACGGTCGTGATGCGGTCTGCCACAGGTGCAGCAATGCGTAGCTCCGCCACGGCCGCCACGCCTGCGACGCGGCCTCGGCGGAGGCGGCACTCACGCCGCCTAACGCCTTGCGTGCCGCGACGTCTTCTTTCGGGAAGGCGTCCGGCCACCGCAGGGCGCGCATCGCGATGTACTGCGCCGTCCAGGGTCCCACGCCAGGCAGCGCCGTGAGCCGCGCGATCACCTCGTCGGGCTGGGCGCCGGGCTCGAGCGAGAGGCGTCCGGCCGCCATCTCGTGCGCGAGTGCGCGAATGCTCTCGGCCCGCGCGCGAACGATGCCGAGCGCGGCGAGATCCTCGACGCGGACGCGTGCCACACGGTCGGCTGTCGGGGCAAGCCGGTCGAGTCCCGCGTGCGGCGTCCGCACGGCTTCGCCTAACGCAGCGACGTAGCGGCCGGCGATCGTCGTCGCCGCCTTGACGGTGATTTGTTGGCCAAGGATGGCGCGCACCGCCAGCTCGAACCCGTCGAACGCGCCCGGCACGCGCAAACCTGGATGACGTGCGAGCGAATCCGCGAGCACAGGATCGCCCAACAGATGCGCCGCGATCACGTCGGGCCGTGCGCTCAGGTCGAACAGGTGGCGCAGCCGGCCCAGCAGCGCCGGCAGCACGGGAGTGAGCACGTGCGTGAGCTCCACCACGAGTGCGCGCCGCTGCGGAACGTGCGCGACGCGAATCCAACCCGTGTGCGTCCCGAGACGCACCGTGCGCAAGTACGCATCGCCATCGATGCATTCCACGCCGCGCAGGGCGCGCGCGCCGAGGAACCCGAGCAGCGCGCTCCAATCGAACGGCGGGCGATACACGAGCTGCAACCGGAACGTGTCCGCCGACGTCGCCGCGGTCCGTGCGTCGGGCGCCGCCCTCCGGAACTGCGTGGGCGGGATGCCGTAGCGTCCGTTGAACGCGTCGTTGAAGCGCCGCACGCTCGCGAATCCGCTCGCGAACACAATCTCGGAAATCGGCAACGTCGTTTCCGTTAGGAGCTGCTTGGCCAAGAGCAATCGCCGCGTGAGCACCAACTCCATAGGCGACACGCCGAGCTCGCGCTGCATCATGCGGCGAATTTGGCGCGAGCTCCATCCGAAGCGCTTGGCGATCGCTTCGAGGCCGCCGCCGTCGTCGAGCAGGCCTTCGTCGATGTGGTGCGCAATGAGACTCGCGATGCGGTGCGCGTCATCGACCGGCGCGTTGCCGGGCGCAAGCTCGGGCCGGCACCTGAGACACGGGCGGAAGTTCGCCTTCTCGGCCGCCTCGGCGCTGTCGAAGAACCGGCAGTTCGCGGCCTTCGGCGTGCGGGCCGTGCACACGGGACGACAATAGATGCCGGTGGATGTCACGCCGACATAGAACACGCCATCGAAGCGTGGGTCGTGTGACGCGAGCGCCTGGTAGAGAGCAGTGGTGTCCGAAGTCATGGTCGGAAGCTAGTCCAGCCCGGAGGTCTGTACTAGCCGTTTTCGGACAGCTGGGCACTCGCGGTCAATGTGATGATTGGCAGCGGCTGTCGCGCGAATACCCGGCTCATATCGGTGGCCGAATATGGCCAGCCAGACCCCCTCGTGGGACACCATCTTGCGTCCGCGATTCACCACGACCGACATTTGCTCGAGAGGATTCCATGACTGCTACACTCAGCACGCGTTCCCGTCGGCCCCGCCGAGCATCAGCCGAGCGCCGCGGGAGTGCCGACGTGATACACGTCGCGTTTGCACGCTCGCCGATCGGACTCATGCTCGTCGCGCGCAGTGCGGCCGGGCTTGCGGCCGTGCTCATCGGCGGCGACCGCGATACCTTGCGGCGCGAGCTCGCACGGCGCTTTCCGTTAGGAGAGCTCGCCGGCTCCGATGCCGCGCTCGACGCCCTTGCCGCAAAGGTCGCCGCACTGGTCGACGCGCCCGCCAAGAAGCTCGACGTGCCGCTCGACATGCGCGGCACGCCCTTCCAGCGCGAAGTATGGCAAGCGCTACGCGCGATCCCTGTCGGATCCACCACCACGTATGCAGACTTGGCTGCCAGTCTCGATCGCCCGGGATCCGCCCGCGCCGTTGGAGCGGCGTGCGGCGCGAATCCGCTCGCCATCATTGTCCCGTGTCATCGGGTCGTCGCGAGGGATGGCTCGCTCACCGGCTACCGGTGGGGCGTCGAGCGGAAGCGGGCGCTCCTGCACCGTGAAGCAGAAATGCGCGCCTCGCGCTGACCACGGTTGGGCACGCCACGTCGGGACCAACGGACGTTTCGCGACGGTCATGTGCGCAGTACGTTGAGCGCGTATGACCGTCGCCCTTTTGTCGTCGTCGAGGAGATGTGGAAACCGAGATCGATGCGCTGATCCAGCGCGCTGACCAGGCCGATCCCGCGGCTGCGGACAAGCTGTTCCGGATGCTGTACCACGAGTTGCATCGGTTGGCCGAGATACAGCTGCGACGCGCGAACGCATCGGTGACCCTGGGCACGACGACGCTGCTCCACGAGGCGTACCTCAACATCACGGGACGGCCGCAGCTCGCGTTCCCCGATCGCTTGCGGTTCCTCGCGTACGCATCGCGCGCCATGCGCGGGCTCATCATCGACTACGCGCGCCGCCGCCGGACGCGGAAACGCGGCAGCAGCTTCGAGGTCACGCTCGACGGGAGCGAGGTGCCGGCCGGCATGGGTGGAATCGACGCCGCCGAGCTCGCCCAGTTAGGCGACGCGCTGGAAGAGCTGGCGGCCATCGAGCCGCGACTCTCCGAGCTGGTGGACCT
>DATJET010000173.1:0-15786 GCA_035496295.1 Gemmatimonadaceae bacterium | reverse complement strand
TCCGTGAGCGCGACCTGCGTCGTCGAGTTGTCGCTCGCCGTTAGCACCGCACTGAAGTCGCCCAGCGTCAGCGCCGTTCCGTTCACCGTCGGCATGGTCACCGACGGATCGAGCGTCACGTTCACCGTTAGGCCGCCGGTGACTTCGAAGTCGGTGGCCTTCACGACCGGGTGCATCACCCACGTGCCGGACTGACCGGCCGCGTGACCGAAGCTCTGTGACACGTTGAAGTCCACCAGCACGACCTTTTCACCGCTGGTCAATGTCGCAACGGACGCCGGCAGATTCACCTTGAGCCCGCTCTGCCCAAAGCTCGGCATCTGGAGCGTGCCGGTCACGTGCGCACCGGACGGCAGTCCGGCGTAATCGGGCGACGACGCGTAGATGCTCGACGTCCCGTCCCCGTTGTCCACCTTGATGTACGCGCCCGTGATCACGAAGCGCAGCTGCGCATACGTGCCGGGCGGTACGACGGCGCCCGAAACCAATTCCGTAGTGGTGCCCGCCAGCGTCGTAAGATCGGTCGTCACCGGCGTGTTCATCAGCACGGTGGAACCGTGGCTCCCCTGCAGGTCGATCTCGGCGATCGTAACGACGGCGGCCTGTACGTCACCGGGCGCGTCGGTGAGACGAACGGAGAACCGTGGCGCGCCGCCGGCGGCGGTCGCGCCGCCGCAGGACGCGATCGTGCCTAACGCAAGGAACCCGGCAACTGCGCGGGCCCAAACAGCGATGCGGCCGTGCTGAGCGAGTGACATGTCGACCTCAAGGTTTGTCTGGATGCGGTGGCTTTGGCGGCTTCGGCGGTTTGTGATCCGTTCCATTCCCGTTGCGTGGTACCCCCGGCGGCGGCCCGTTCCCCACTCCGGTCCCGTTTGCGTTGGCTGGATGGTCACCCGCCTCGTGCTTCACCTGGCCCGGCGCCGCACCAGGACCGGCGGCGTTGTCGGTCGCTTGCGCCGGAAGTGATTCGAGGTCGGCGTCCGTCGCCCCCGCCGAGAGCCGCTGCTTCACGCGTGCGAGCGCATCCGCCGAAGCGACTCCGTGTGACGTTAGGCTGCCGAGCACGTAGAGCGGAACGCTGAGCGAGCGGCCCGACGGCGCGCTCTTCGCGATGGCGCTCACGTCCTGACCGTCCACGCCTTCGCGCATCGCCTCGGCTCCGGCCTCGACTTCGTCCGTCGAGGGCGGTGTCTCGCGCGCGCTTTCCAACAGCGATTTCGCCTGCGCCTGGCGTTGGGCCTGCTCGGCAACCGAACGTTCGATATTGGCCGGCGCCACGCCACGGGCGCTGAACTTGAGCGCGCGCTGCTCGAGGGCGTCTGCCGCGAGTCCATGCGCACGCGCGTCCGCAATCGTTGCGAGCACGCGCTCAGCGACATCCGCCGGCAGTACCTGGCGGAGCAGAGCCGAGGGATCACCCGCAGCCGGAACAGCCGGCGCTTGCGCGCCGAGCGCCGACGCCCACGTCGTGCCTAACAATGCAATGACGGATGCCCAACGATGCAGTGTCATGGGTGGATCCTCGTCCGGTTCCAACAGGCCGCATTGCCGATCGGATCATCCGGCCTCGATGTCCTTCTACCAGTGTGACTCCTCGTAACGCCTTCCGGGTCACCAACTTTGCCGCGCTTCGACGCGGGCCATCACCTCACATCCCAAATGCCCGACGTTACACCGAACTCGTCTGTAACGCTGACGAATCCGGGCGGAACGATCCAGGTTTGCCCGTCCACCCGTAAACTCAACTGATGGATTCCCGGCGCCACAGTGAACGTACCCGTCCACCACCCGGCGCTATCCCGCGACAGAGCTACCGGAGTCCAGTTCGTGACGTCGCTGGCAAATTCGACGAGGCGTGCACTCGGCGCGTGCACGCGGATCGTGCGTTGTGTGCCGGCGCTCTGAACGCTGAAGCCTTCGATCATACTCGCGTTCAGGGAGCCCGCGGCCGACTGCTCGCTGAGGTCTGTTCCGGAGCTCGTCGGGATGCGCGAGCGCCACATTGGATGCACGCTCAATCGCACTCCAACCGACACGTAGCGGCCGTTAGGAAATCCTTGTGCGATGTCGGGCGGATAGAGACCGGCGTCGGCCGTGATGCCGACCCGCGATCCTACCCAGTATACGATACCCGCCGAGCCCCAGGTGCGACCACGCGACGCCGCGGCAAGCGCGTGTCCGGCGCGCGCGCCGAGCGATGCCCGCAGCTCGAGACGCGCGCGGGCCCAGCGCGCGGCGGCTTCAAAATCGGTGTAGTCGATGCTGTCGTCGATGGCCGTCGGCGTGGCACTCACGCTGGTGGTGAGTGCGTGACGCTCCAGCCAGACGCCGGCGTCCGCCAGTACGAGCGAGTGTCCGGACGCGCCGTCCCACGCACGGCCGGCGCCGCCGGCGAACCACGCGCCCCACGAAGTACGCGTCAGATCGACGCGCGCGAAGCCCTCGAGCTGTCCGGCTCGCGTACCATCCTCGCGGTCCGAACCGGCGGCGTCGATGTCGAACTCGCCGCGCAGCGGCCCGATTGACGGCGAGTAGACCGATCCGCCTAACGAACCCTGTGCGGCCCAGGTTCCGCTGTTCAGCTGAGCGAAACTGGCGGTCGCGCCAAGGGTGAGCGCTTGTGTCGACAAGCGGACGCTCGGCGAGAGCACGGCCGCGCCGGCGTTGACGGAGTCGCTATATCGAATGCCCGCCGCACCGGCGTCCAGCGTGGCGTCGATGCGTTGCGCGGCGGCCGTCCGGGTGACGGCGGCGATGCATGCGAGCGCGAAGGCCATGCGGCCGCCTCCGCGCGCAGATGCGACGATCGGTATGCGATGCCGTTGGGCGGAGACGTCAGGTCGCGTCACCGACGGCAATCACAGACGTCGTGGTGCCGAAGTCGTCGGTCACGGTCGTGGACGTTGCAGGATCGGGTGTCCACCGGGTTCCGTCAACGATGAAGGCGTACTGGTGGAGTCCAGGCGGCAGCGGCAGTGACACGGCCCATACGCCGGCCGCGCCCGCCGGACGCAGCGGCGTAGCCCCGCGTTGCCAGTCATTGAAGTCGCCGACCAGCGCGACGCTCGACGCCGATGGCGCGTGGAGCACGAAGCGGACGATGCGAACGGTGTCGGTCCTCGCCGTTGCCGACGCGACCGTCTGCGCAGCGTTAGGCGGCCGCCACAGCGTGCGCCCAACGATCGCGCCGGCTACCGCAATCACCACTGTGGCGGCAACAGCGGTGATGGCCGAATACGAAATGTGGATCGTGCGGCGACGAGTCCACCACCCGCGCGCCACGGCCCGCGAGCGACGCACGTCGAAATGCACGAGGTGCATCACGCGTTCGGTGAGATCCGGTCGTGCCGGCTCGGCAGCGCGCAGCGTGTCCGCGACGCCGCGCACAAACGCGTCGTCCTGCTCGTTGTCGTTCATGTCGCGAGCATCGTGATCGATCATGAGTGAATCCCCTCTCCCTTGAGGAGCTTCCGCAACTGCGTGCACGCCCTGCTGACTCGCATCTTGAGCGCCGGAATGCTGGCGCCGGTGAGCGCCGACATCTCGTCGTAACTCAATTCTTCGACGTACTTGAGCAGAAACGCTTCTCGCTGGTCGATCTCGACCCGGTCGAGCGCGTACTGGATTTCCTCGAGCATCGCGGTGCTCGCGGCCGGCTGCTCCGTGGATACCCGGTTCAACTCATCTTCATCCCGAACGAAACGCTGCGCACGTTTGGCGCGACGCCCGGCGACCGTACGACATTCGTTGCGCACGATCTGAAGCAACCACGCCGAAACGTGCTCGGGGTTCCGGCATCCTGCGAGTCCACGGAAGGCGCGCACGAACGCCGATTGGATTGCTTCATCCGCGTCGTCGCGGTCTCCGAGCAGTCGCACGGCGAAACGGTAGCACCGATCACGATGCCGATCGACGAGAACGGCATACGCGTCGGTGTGCCCAGCAAGAATTTGGGCGACAATTTCGGCGTCCGAACGTGGCTCCACTAGGAAAGGACTGCTGATGCAGGGGGTCGCGTCACGGAGCAAAAGTCTGGCGCCGCTGTCGCGTTCGCAAGCTCGGTCATATTGGCTCGACGCACTTGCGCCCTCCGTGTCCGCGGAGCTTTATCCGGGCGGTTCGCAGTTCCTTCGATCGGGAGGTCTATGGGTGTAGAAACTCCGACGCCCCGGCGCGTCCCAGAGGGGAAGAAGCGCATGTTGCGCGCCCGGCGCGCCCTTCACGTAGGAGCCGCGTCCGTGGCGCTTTGCCTGGCGGCCCCGGCCAGCGCGGCCACGCAGGTGGGTACGGCTGGACGACCGATCGGGTCCACAGCCGGCATGGCGAAGGACCCCGCGCTCGCGCTCGCGCTGCGGGAGGTGTCCCCGGCGAATATCCGACACACGGACTCTGTGCTGGTGTCGTTCGGAACGCGGCATACCTTGAGCGACACGACGAGCTCGACGCGCGGCATCGGCGCGGCGCGGCGATACATCTTCACGACGCTGAGCGCGATCAGCACGAAGTGCGGCGGCTGCCTGCGGGTCGAGTACGATCCCGCGATGGTTCCACTCCCGCGCGCGCCTAACCATCCGCCGGTGAACGTGGTCAACGTGCTGGCGTGGCTGCCGGGGCGCGATACGACCCGTGTCGTCGTGCTCACCGGCCACTACGATTCGTGCCGGTGCGCGCTCGATCCGATGGACTCGGTGAACGACGCGCCAGGCGCGGATGACGATGCGTCGGGCACGTCGGACGTGATCGAGCTGGCGCGCGTGTTCTCGCGCCGGTTTCCAACAGGACTGAATGCGACGATTCTGTTTGCGGCGGTGGCGGGCGAGGAACAGGGACTCTTGGGATCGACGCACCTGGCGCGTCGGCTCCACGACGCGGGTTATCGCGTGTCGGGTGACATGTCCGACGACATCGACGGCAACGTGTCGGCCGACAACGGACGCACGGATTCGACGAGCATGCGCATTTACAGCGGCGATCCGGACAACAGCCCGGGCCGCGAGCTGGCGCGGTACGCGCGTGCACTGGATGCGCTCTATCATCCGGGCATCGCGATCCTCGAGGTATACCGGATCGACCGCATCGGCCGGGGCACGGACCATGAGCCCTTCGTTGCGTTAGGCGATCCCGGCATCCGGACCACCGAGCGCATGGAGGCGCTGGACCGTCAGCACTCGCCTAACGACGTGTTCTCGCACGTCAACTTCGGGTACGCGGCGAACATCGCGCGCGTGAACGCGCTGGTGCTGGGCGCGGTGGGCGCGGCGCCCGCGTCGCCGGACAGCGTGCGGATCGAACGCGTCCGGCCGTACGGGCAACAATGGCGCATTACGTGGGAGCCCGTGCCCGGCGCTGCCGCCTATGAGATCTTGCTTCGGTCCACCACCTCGCCCGCGTGGCAACGCGTGGTTCCAGCGGCCGACACCACGATCGTGGTGGATGCCCAGCTCGACGACTTGTGGGCCGGCGTGCGGAGCGTCGGCGCCCACGGCGCGCGCTCGCCGGCCACCGTGGTGCCGGAATCGCGGCCGCCCCGCCGGGCTCCGCAGCGCTAGCGGTTTGCCCAACGACCACGTGCCCAACCGCCGCCAGTTCCTCGCCGAATCGGCTGCCTTCACGGCGCTCGTGCTCGCCGGCTGCGCGCCCGCGATTCGCGCGCCCGGCCGGCGGCGGTTCGATCTCATCATCCGCGGCGGCACCGTGTTCGACGGCACGGGCGCCGATGGCATCGAGCGCGACGTGGGTATCGTGAACGGCCGCATCACGGCTGTGTCCGCGTCGTTAGGCGATGACGCGCGCGACCTCATCGACGCGCGCGGCCTCGCCGTCGCCCCCGGCTTCATCGACATCCACTCCCACGCCGACGACGGGCTGTTCGTCGATCCGCTCGCGGAATCGGTGATCCGCCAGGGCGTGACGACGGTGATCGTCGGACAGGACGGGTCGTCGCGCGCACCCATCCGTCCGGGCGAAGCGGGCGAGCCCGCGTACCGCACCCTGCGCGAGTTCTTCGCCGCCATCGACGCGCTGCCGAGCGCGGTGAACGTGGCGAGCATGGTAGGGTTGGGCACGGTGCGGCACGTCGTCGTGGGCGACGATGATCGTCCCGCGACGCCGGACGAGCTGCGCCGGATGACGGCGCTCGTCGACGCCGCGCTCGCCGACGGCGCGTGCGGCGCATCGTCCGGCCTCGAGTACATCCCCGGCCAGTTCGCTCCGTTAGGCGAGTTGATCGCGCTGTCGCGCCCGCTCGCGGCGCGACGCTTGCCGTACGCGACGCACATGCGCAACGAAGATGACCGCCTCCTCGACGCGCTGGACGAGGCGATCGCCGTCGCGCGCGGCGCCCGCTGTCCGCTCGAGGTGTCCCACCTCAAGACGGAGGGACAGCGCAACTGGAACAAGATCGACGACGTGCTGCGGCGCATCGGCGCTGCCCGCGCGTCCGGTCTCGATGTCACGTTCGACCGCTATCCGTACATCGCCTACCAGACGGATCTGGGCAATTTGTTCCCGTCGTGGAGCAAGGACGGCGGCACCGAGGCATTCGTCGCCCGACTCGGCAAACCGGATCTCGCGCAGCGGCTGCGCGACGCGGTGGCCGGCAAGATTCAATTGTTAGGCGGATGGGACAACGTGCTCATCTCGTCTGTTGCCGCGAGCGAGGATCGCGGCGTGGAAGGGCAGCGCATGGGACAGTACGCGTCATCCATCGGACGCGATCCATTCGACGCTGCCGTCGGTCTGCTCGAGCGCAGTCACGGCGACGTCGGCATGGTGGGCTTCGCGATGAGCGAGACCAATGTCGAGCGTTTTCTCGCCGATCCGTTGTGCACCGTGTGCAGCGATGGCGGCGCGGTGTCGATCTCGGGTCCGGGTCGTGTTGGTCATCCGCATCCGCGGTCGCTCGGGACGTTCGCCCGCATCCTTGGCCACTACGTGCGCGAGCGCCGGGTGCTCACACTGCCGCAGGCGATTCACAAAATGTCGGCCCAAACGGCGGCGCGCCTGCGGTTAGGCGGGCGCGGTCACATTGCGACCGGATACGCGGCGGACGTCGTCGTGTTCGACCCGTCGACGGTACAGGACCGGGCGACATTCGCTGATCCGTTCCAGTACGCCGTGGGCGTGTCGGCCGTGATCGTGAATGGCGGCATTGCGCTTCGCGACGGACAGCGCGGGCGGCGCACGGGGCGCGCGATCCGGTAAGGCGGACACGGCCGGGCAGACCCGGACACTGCCGGACCGTGCGGGGCGCAGGGAAACCCTCATCGCACGCGGTCCAAGTCCCTTCCGTTTGTTTACGGAACGGCAGGGCGCGTGGCCAGCCACTGGAGATGCACCACCTGCCGCACCCAAACGGTCCGGTAGTGTCCGGCTGTGTCCGGCCCTGTCCGCCTTAACGGTTACGCGTCCACAGGTTAGACGGTCCCAATCCTATAGTATGGGATTGCGTCCATCTTCCGCGCTGCCCTGGTGAGCGCGACGGCCGATTCGACGCGCGCGACGAGCGCCATCCTGTCGCGCGACCTGTCGGACTTCGTGATCGAGTTGTCGATCGCGCTGCACAAGCACGCCATGTATCCCGACGGTCATCCGTCGCTCGAGACGTCGCGCACGCGGGTGCTTCGGCGGCTCGATGCGCTGCTCGCCGAGCGACAGACGTTGTCGTTAGGCGTGGCGCGCGACCAGCTCATCATCGAAGGCGTGGCCACCGATCCGCGGCACCCGCTGCTGCACGGACTGGCGCGCCAGTTACATGCGCACGACACCGGGGCCCTGAAGTTCCTCGCGGGTGTGGCGGATGAGGAAATGGATCAGGTGCTGCGGATGCTCGCGCGCGACCCCGAGCACGACGCGTCTGCGCGCGCCAAGGCGTCGAACGGATCGCATCAGGTTCCATCGTGGCCGCACGTGCGGTTGTTTCCACTCAGCTACGATCAGCTCGAGCTGCTCCACGACAATGAAGCGGACGGCGAGGGAGGCGGCGACGCCGCGCGGCCGCGTGCGTCGCAACTGTGGCTGGACCTGGCCCGTGCGGCGCTCCAGACCGACGAGTCGGCGTCGCCGGCCACCGATCCCGACCTCGTCGCCGAGGCGATCAACTCGCACGAGCGCGAGCAGGCGTACGATCAGGTGATCATCGGGTACCTGCTCAAGATCTCGAACGAGCTTGCGTCGGGTGATCGGGCGGACTCGGCGGTGCTGCGGCAGCGCGTCTCGCGGCTCATCGGCGCGCTCCAGCCCGATCAATTGCGCCGAATCGTTGCGTTAGGCGGCGACACGACGCAGCGCCGGCGCTTTCTAATGGACGCGTCGGAGGGCTTGGGCGTGGATGCTGCGCTGACGCTGGTGCGTTCGGCCGCCGATGCGTCGCAGCACGTGATCTCCACGTCCCTGTTGCGGTTGTTCTCAAAGTTGGCGGCGCATGCGGAGCGCGGGGACGCCAGTGTGCGCGCGGAAGCGGAAACGGCACTGCGCGACCAGATGCGGCAGTTGGTAGAGGGTTGGGCGTTGCCCGATCCGACGCCGGGCGCGTATGCCGTGGTGCTCGACCGTATGGCGCCCGACGCGTCGCTGTTTGTCCAGCCCGTGGAAGGCACGTACGCGTGTGAGCCGCTCCGCATGGTGCAGATGAGCATCGAGGCCGGTGTGATCGGGCGCCAGACGAACGATGCGGTCGACGCGATGGTAAAGAGCGGACAGATGGGCACGCTCGTGTCGGTCGTGTCGCAGGCCGACCCGGACAACGAGACAGCGACGGCGATCGGTGAGCGGTTGGCCACCGAGGAGCACCTCCGGCGGCTGCTCGAATCGCACACACCCGAGGCGGAGCAGCTCGATTGGGTGGTGCGACGGTTAGGCGAACGCGCGGTCGAGCCGTTGCTCGACGTGCTCGGCACGTCGTCGTCGCGCGCCACGCGGCGCAAGGTGCTCGGGCTGCTGGCGCAGCAGGGGCCGGCGTTGGGCGCGGCCGCGGCGGCGCGCCTGCCCAACGCGCCGTGGTACTTCCAGCGCAATCTGCTCATTCTGATCGACCGGTTAGGCGGCTGGCCGGAGGGCTTCTCGCTGGCGCCCTACGCCGCGCACGCCGATGCGCGCGTGCGGCGCGAGGCCGTGCGCATGCTGTTGCGGACCGCGCCGGCCGACCGGCGCGACGCGGCCATGCTCACCGCGCTCGGCGACGCCGATGACCAGGTGGTGCGGCTCGCGTTAGGCGCGGCGGTCGACCACTGCCCCGCTGCCGCGGTCCTGCGCATCGCCAAACGCGTCGCCGACCGCGAGCTGGAATCCGACCTCGACGTGCTCGCGATCAAAGTGCTCGCCGCATCGAGCGACCCGGTGGCGCTCGATTGTTTGCTTTCGTGCGTGACGACAGGCCGCGGATGGTTCGGCGGACGGCGTCTCGCGCCGCGATCACCGCGCTTGCTCGCCGCACTCGCGGCGCTCGTGGTACACTGGCCGGCTGATTCACGCGCTGTATCGGTGCTCGCACGCGCGAGCCGGCACCCGGACCCGGCGGTGCGCAACGCCGTCGCGCAGTGGGGCGGCGCGAAATGAGCGCCGCCGTGGAGTTCCTTCTCTCGTTCACGCGCACGCTCGCTACGATGAGCTTGTACGGCGAGGCGCATCCGCGGCGCCAAGGAGCCGTGGAGCAGTCCTTCGAGCGCCTCACGACACTTCTCGCCGAGAATCCGCGGCCGCAGTTCAGCTTCCTCATGGACGAAGTGGTGTACGGCAAGCGCGCGATGCGCGAGTTGCAAGAGTGGGAATGGTCGCGGCGTCTTGGCGACGCCGGGCTGCAGCGATTGGAGATCGAATCGGGGATCACGCTCGAGGAGTACGCGGGCTTCCTCGAGCAGGCGGCCGACGTGTTGGCCGGTGTCGCATCGCGCTCGACGTCGCTGCGCCCCGAACTGCGCACACACATCCGATATGGCGCCGTCGGATTGCAAGGCGACGTGCGGGAACTGGCGGAGCAGAAGCCGCTCGCGACTGCGACGCTCTCGTACACGCTCGACGAAGAAGCCGAGGCCGTGCGGTGGATCCATCAGGAGATGGGCGAGGCCGGCACGCTGGCGCTGCTCGAAGCGGAGGCGGTGGTGCGGTCACTGTCGGTGGCCATGCATGGCAGCAATCGGGTGGTGATTCCGCTGCTGCGCCTCAAGGAGTTCGACCAGTACACCACCACGCATTCGATCAATGTCGGCGTGCTCACGATGGCCCTGGCCGAAACGTTAGGCTTGGGCCCGCGCGACGTGCGGGCGTTCGGAACGGCGGGCTTGCTGCACGACATCGGCAAGGTCCGCGTGCCGCGCGACATTCTGATCAAGCCCGGCAAACTGAGCGTCGACGAGCGCGCGGTCCTCGACCGGCATCCGGTGGATGGCGCGCGCATCATCCTCGAGAGCGACGAGCAGTTAGGCGTAGCGTCGGCGGTCGCGTACGAGCACCACATCATGATCGACGGCGGCGGCTACCCGGTGATGCGGTACCGCCGCGATTGTCACTTCGCGAGCCGCCTGGTGCACGTGTGCGACGTGTTCGACGCGTTGTGCACCGACCGTCCCTATCGCGCGGCCTGGGAGATCGACCGCGCGCTCGCGTACATCGGAGAGCGCGCGGGCACCGAGTTCGATCCGGTGATCGCGCGCGGGTTCGAGACCATGATGCGACGGTTCGAGCTGCAAGTCGGCGCGCCGCCGGCCGGCGACGCCGCGCCCGCGCTCGCGACATCTTGACACCAGTGCTATTACAGGGGCGTGCTCATCACGCCCTTTTTCGCGCGACGCACGGCGATCCCGCAATCGCGGTCGAGTGCCCGTCGCGCGGTGGTTGCGGCCGTTGCCGCGCTGATCGTCGCCGCGCCGCACCCGGCGCGCGCCCAACATAAGCCTCAGCCTGCCGCCGAGCCGGCGGGGTGGCGTCCGTTCGCGTCACTCTTCGACAGCGCGGCGCACAGCGACAGCATCGTGGGAGCGGCGGTGCTCCTCATGCGCGACGGGCGCATCGTCGCGCACCACGAATATGGCTGGGCCGATCGCGCGCGCGGCCAGCGCGTAACCGAAAACACGATCTTCCACTACGGGTCGATCACCAAGCAGCTCACAGCCATCTCGATCATGCAACTTCGCGATCGGGGGAAGCTCACACTGGATGATCGCGTCACGAGCTATATCCCGGAGCTCCGCCAGGTGCACGATCCGTACGGCTCGATGGACAGCATCACCATCCGGATGCTCATGTCGCACTCGGCCGGTTTCCAGAACCCCACGTGGCCGTACAAACAGGGATTGCCATGGGAGCCGTTCGAGCCGACGACATGGTCGCAACTGGTCGCGATGATGCCGTACCAGGAGCTGTTCTTCAAGCCGGGCTCGCGGTACAGCTACTCGAACCCCGGGTTCATTTATCTGGGCCGCATCATCTCCGAGCTCACCGACGACCCGTGGGAGACGTACGTCCAGAAGAACATCCTGTCTCCGTTAGGCCTGACGCGCAGCTACTTCAACACCACGCCGTATTACCTGGCCGATGATCGCTCCGCGAACTACACCGTGGTGCGCGATTCGGCGACGGGGCGCGTGCACGTCCAGGACAACGGACGCGAGTTCGATCCGGGCATCACCATACCGAACGGCGGATGGAATGCGCCACTGGCGGACCTGGCGACGTACCTCGCGTTCCTCACGGATGCGTCGCGGGGCGACACGGCGCTCGAGCGGCGCTACGGCTTCGTGCTCTCTCGCGCGTCGCTGGCGGAGATGTGGCACCAGCGCTATCTGACCACGCCCGACAGCGCGACGCATCCGGAATGGATGGGGCTGTCGTTCTTCGTGTTGCCGCGCGGCACATCGACGCTCATCGGGCACACGGGAAGCCAGGCCGGCTTTCTGGCGTTCATGTACTTCAATCCGGCCACCAAGGCTGCGATCGTCGCCGCGTTCAACACGAACGACGATGCGAGTCCCGATGGGAAGCCGACGGCGTTCGAGGTGATCCGGCAGGCGGCGCTCACCCTCATCCAGTAGCGCGACCGTTAGGCGCCCGCCGGTTCAGATGACCGGCGCCGAATCCGAGGGACCGGCGGGCAGAATGCCGCGCTCCACGTAGATTGGCCGGATCATCGCGCGGAGCTTGGGCAGCTCGAGCGCGAACCACGACGCGCCCGCGACGCACGCCAAGCCGCCTAACAGAATGGTCATCTGGACGCCGATGCGGCTTGCGACGACGCCCGCCACCAGACTCCCGATCGGCGCCGTGCCTAAAAATGACATCGCATAGAATGCCATCACGCGGCCGCGCAACCGCTCGTCGACGATGGTTTGCAGGATCGTGTTCGTGGATGCCGTCTGCACCATGAAGCCGCCGCCGGCGATCGGTAAGAGCGCGAGCGAAAGCCACAGCGTATGCGAGAGCGCGAACGCCGCGAGGCCGACACCGAACGTCGCCGTCGCGATGGCGATCGCCCGGTCCAGGCCTAACACGGATGGCCGGGCGGCGAGGTACATCGCGCCGGCCAAGGCGCCGACGCCCGACGCGGTCATGAGAAAGCCGAGGGTGTGCGGGCCGCCGTGGAGCACGCCCGATGCGACGGCCGGCATGAGCACCATGTACGGCATGCCCATCGTGCTGACGAGCGCCAACAACAACAACACGGTGCGCGCCGGTGCGAACCCGGACACGTACCGCACCCCTTCGCGCAGCTCCTCGATGGCGCTGGTGCGCCGGCCGCGCCGCGCGCTCTCGGCGGCGAGGCGCATCGCAAGCAGCGACGCGATCACGGCCAGGTAGGAGATCGCATCCACCATGAAGCACCAGCCCTCGCCGACCGCCGCGATGAGGATGCCGCCGATGGTCGGGCCGATGATGCGGCTGCCCGTGACCATCGACGAGTTGAGCGCGATCGCGTTAGGCAGCTCCTCGCGCTGCTCCACCATCTCGATCACGAACGCCTGCCGCGCCGGCGTGTCGAACGCGTTGATGATGCCTTGCGCCACCTGCAACACCAGGATCTCGGTCACGGTGATGATGCCGGCCAACGCAAGCACCGCGAGCGCGAGCGATTGCAGCATCGATAAGACCTGCGTCGCCACCAGGATGCGATGGCGGTTCCAGCGGTCGACGAGCACGCCGGAGAACGGAGCCAGCAGCAATGTCGGGATCTGACCGCAGAAGCCGACGATGCCCAGCAGCAACGCCGAGCCCGTAAGGCGATAGACGAGCCAGAGGGTGGCGATGCGGGTGATCCAGGTCCCGACCAGCGAGACGCTCTGGCCGCTGAAAAAGAGGCGGTAGTTGCGGTGCCGGAGCGCGCGGAGCAGCGGCGCGCGGCGCGGCGGCTGCACGTGTCGCTGCCTAACGGAGCGCGTCGAGCACGTCGCGCGTGGTCCGCACCCGGCCGATGGTCGGGAAATAGCGCGTGACCGCGAACGCGTGCAGCTCCGCGTCGCGCGCCGCCATCGCATCCTCGACGAACACGAAGTTGTATCCCAGATCGTAGCCGGCGCGCGCCGTGGATTCCACGCCGATGTTGGTCGAGATGCCGCCGATCACGATCGTGTCCACGCGCCGGCGCCGCAGCTGCAGGTCCAGATCGGTGGCGTGAAAGGCGCCGGGCTGGTGCTTGGTCACGCGCACATCCGACTCGGTGGCGTGGAGCTCGGGGACGATGTCCGTATAGCCGGGCTTGGCCTCGAACGGCGGCCGCTGCACGTCGGCGATGGGTCGTGGACCCAACACGCCGAGCGGACCGGGGTCGACAGTGACCAACACGACGAGTGCGCCGCGCTCGCGGAATCGCGCGGCGAGCTGCGCCGCGTTTGCAATGACGTCGGCGGACGAGTAGGGCTGCGTGGCGATGGAGGCGATGCCGCGCTGCAAGTCGATGAGGACGAGCGCTGTGGTTCCCGGATCGAGTGTCAGCGAAGTCATGGTCGTTGTGCCAGGCTCAGGATCCGCCGGCAACGCGGGAGGCGGACACGGGCGCCGCGGAGCGCGCAGCGACGGTGCCTAACGCACGATGCCGTGCGCGCAGGAGCATCCACCGCACACGATACGCCGACACGGCGGCCACCGCGAGTACACACAGCTCGATGTACACCTTCTCGCCATCCAGCCAGTCGACCGGATTGCCCTTGAGCGTCGGATCCGAGAAGAGCGAATGCCCGAAGAAGAACGCCGCCGAAACGTAGGCCACATAGTGGAGGAGCTTCCAGGTGTGGCGCGTCATTCGATGGCGGATGTACGACGTGACGACGACCAGCGCCAACAAATAGAGACCAATGGCGCCGAGCGAATTCACCAACGGCTGCTTGGGCGACTGCACGGGTATGGCGATGTCGAAGACGCGGAACTTCGCGGTCGACGAGAACAACACGATGATCGGGTGCAGCGCGGACACTGCGAGCGCGACGTATCCGGTCCAGTTGTGGATGCGGAAGTAATTGAAGCGGTAATGGGGCCAGTGCGTCCACGGGTTGTACCGCATGGAGAGCAAAAGGCCCAACAGGATATTGAGGGTGAGGAGGCCGCAAGCGACGAGACCGACGTCACTCGAGAGATCGATAGCGCTCACGCAAAGCGGGGCGGAAGGGAAGGGATGCCGGCCACTGAGGACATACGTCCGTCCCAGGAGGTGCGTTGGCGGCGTACCGTCAAGGCGCCGTCGCGAGGGCCGCGTGACGATCGCCGGCGGCATCGGGGAGACGTGTGGCATACACTTCGACCCACGGCGCGCGCCACCCGCGGTGCACGAGCCGCTCGAGCCACTTCACGCCGCGCTCCTCGACCGCGCCTAACCGTGTCGTCCAGCGGTCGGCGACCGGCACCAGCGTGTCGCCCACGACCTGCACCGTCGCGAACCCCGCGCGGTCGAGCAGCATCGAGAGCGATCGCTCGCTGAAGGCCTGCCGGTAGGGAAAGCTCAACAAGTTGTTGTGCGCGAGCACACGCACGGCGAAGGCAGCGAACGGACCGCGCAGCCGCGTGCGCCAGCGGCGGTAGAATGTTCCGTTAGGCACGCGCAGCGAGAGCAGGCCGCCGGCCCGCAGGACGCGGCGCGCGGAGCGCAACACCGCCGTCGGGTCGTAGAGCTGCTCGAACGTGTTGTACACCACCACGGCGTCGTACGGGCGGCCGGGATCTACGTCGTCGATTCCGCCGAGCGTCACATGCAGACCGTGGTTTGCCGCGAAGGCGACGGCGTCGCGGCTGATATCGACGCCCTCGAAGCTCCAGCCGGTATGCTGCATCGCCGCGAGAAATCCGCCCACGTAGCTGCCCACTTCCAACCCACGGCCACTCGCGCCCGCTGTCGACACGAGGCGGCGCGCCTGCGCCGCGAACGCCGATCGCTGCGTGCAATACAATTGCTCGAACGACACGCTCGAGGCGTGCGCATGCTGGTACGCGCGCTCCAAGGTCGCGCGCCGCTCCCACGGATTGCGATACACGTGCGCACACGTATCGCAGGCGACGAGCCTGAGCGGCGGACGCTGCGAGAACACGACGCGGTCCATCAGCCGATACACAGGCGTCTCGCCCTCGAGTCGCTGTCCTTGAAACGCCCACAATCGTTCGACCTCGGCGCGGATGTCCTCCGCGCCGGCCACCTCGGTGGCCGCGACGGCGCCGCAAATCGGACACGGCGTGAACTCGTACGATGCGTCGCTCACGATGGCAGCCGAGCGCAACATCCGATCCAGTGCGCGATTCGGCCGCAACGACATACGCGGCGGTGCGACAGACGGATTCGCGAGCGCTCCGTCGTGCGCGCGTGTCCGCCTC
>DATJET010000172.1:0-3857 GCA_035496295.1 Gemmatimonadaceae bacterium | reverse complement strand
GCCGTGTTCGCGTACGCCAGCAGGTCGACGAGCGCGCGCGGCGTCACGCGGTCCAGCACCGAGAGTCCGCTGCCGTCGGCCACCACCACGGCGCCCGGCGCGACGCCGACCTTGCTCGTCAAGAAACTCTGCAGGAGCGCGTTCGCCGTCTCGACCGATCCGACGCCGTCGTTCGCCGCCTTGCGGCCCGCGTCGCGGAACAGGAGCTCGGCGAAATGGTTGATGCTCTCGCGGTTCATGGCCGAGATGAGGTGCGAGAGCGGCGGGGACGCGAGGCCGCCGACCTTGATCGCGTCGTTAGGCGTGGTGGCGAACCGCGTGGCACCCGTGACGCGCACGCCGCGATTCTCAAGCGCGCGGCGGAAGGCGCCGGCCGTGAACGCCGTCGGATCCTCGACCACCACCTGGTAGCTGCGCACACCGGCGCGCGCGCCGATCCACCCGCGCACTTCCATGCCGCCATCGGGGAGCGAGCGCGCGATGATGCGCGCGCCGCGGCCGGCAACGGTGCGGACCTGCGCCGACAACGGAAGATCAGTCGCGGGATCGATCGAGACGTGCGCGGGCTGCTTGCCCGTGCCCGGCGTGACGATAACCGTGGCGAGATTCTCGTTGCACGAGAGCGCCGACACGCGTGCCGCGTAGCCGGACTGCAGATACCGGGTCTTCCATCCCTCGGGAATTCGCTGCGGATCGAACGCGCTGGCATCGGCGATCAGAGTGCCCGACACGCGTTTGATGCCGGCTGCGACCACGGCCTTCGCTAGATCATCCATCGCCGCGGCTGCGCCGCCCTGGATGTAGCGCTTCGAGATGCCCGGGTCGCCATCGCCGCGCAGAACCAGGTCGCCCTGGAGCGTGCCGTCGGGTGTGATGCTCCCGGCGCGCAGGACATCGGTGCTGAACGCGTGGTCGGCGCCGTATTCCTGGAGCGCGAGCGCGGTGGTGAAGAGTTTGAGGTTGGACGCGGGCTGGAGCTCGACGTCGGGCTGATACGAGTAGAGCGTGTCGCCGCGCGTGAGCGACATGACGAGCGCGCCCCACTGCCCGCTCCGCACGCGAGCGTTGAGCATGGCGCCCAGGTCCAGGCCTAACGCAGACGTGCCGACGGGCGTCTCGTAATGGAGCGCCGCCACGCGCGTCGTGCGCGCGCGATGGTGACGTACGCGATGACCCGTCGCACCGGTGGCTTCGGCTCCCGCAACAGACGTCGACGCGAGCACAGGGCTCGCACCGCTCTGCGCGCGCGCGCGGACGACGCCGACCGACAGAGAGGCGACGACGGCGGCGAACATCAACGGGTAGCGGCGGGGGGCGACTCGCGGCATCGATGGGAAGACGTTGGGCCGAAGACAATGACGACGTCGCGTCAGGAGCATCTGACGCGGCGACGAGATCTCGATGGAGTTTTCGGTATTTCTACGGAACAAGCGGGGCAGGCGGCCTGCCGGTTGGACCTACTCCTTCACGAGCAGTCTGGTCCTT
This sequence comes from Gemmatimonadaceae bacterium, assembly GCA_035496295.1. Classification (GTDB taxonomy): domain Bacteria; phylum Gemmatimonadota; class Gemmatimonadetes; order Gemmatimonadales; family Gemmatimonadaceae; genus JADGGM01. The sequence continues at coordinate 2,372 of DATJET010000172.1, read as the reverse complement.
CGTCACGCGCCCAACGATCCCACGGCTACAACTTGATCACGATGCGCCGTCTGTACAACTCCCACATGAGCCCTAAGAACAGCAAGACGTAGCAGATAGCGAAGAGCAACGACGCATTGCGAGGCGGCAGCCACGACCCGAACCAGTGCTCGTACATCGCTGTTTCGAGCGGGATCATCGTCCCACCCGATGGTACCCGAACGAGCGTGTAAATGAGCCGCGAGAAGAATCCTTCGGCGACGTACGCGGCAAGCGGATTGAGCCCGAAGATGACGAAGGGCCAGGTCCACCAGCGAACACGCTCGACGTCGATCAACCACATGCAGGTGGCGAGCGTGACTGCGCCCATGCCGGCGGTGAAGAGTACGAAGGAGCTGGTCCAGAGATTCTTGTTGATCGGAAAGACCCAGTTCCAGATGAGACCAGCCACCATGAGCATCGCGCCGACGGCAAACAGGGCGACGATTCGCTCGAGGAGCGGTCGGTCGGTCGCGATCCATCGTCCAGCGATCACACCCAGCACGCACGTGCCGATGGCCGGGACGGTCGACAGAATCCCTTCGGGATCCCACGTGTGCGAGCCCACCCAGAGGTGATTGACGCCGAAGATCGTGCGATCGAGCCACGCGCCGAGCGTCGCGTCCTTGGTGTTGAGGAGCAGCGCGCCGATCTCGCCCTGGCCGGGTACGGGGAGGAGCGTCATCGCGGCCCAGTAGCCTAACAACAGTGCGGCCACGATGATCACTTGCTGCTTCACGGACGTTCGCAGCGTGAGCAACGCGCCGCAGAGATAGGCGACGCCGATCCGCTGCAGTACGCCGGTGATGCGCCAGTGTCCGAGCCCAAGGTGCGGCGTGACCGAATCGAACTGGGCGCCGAACGGCAACTGAATCACGAACTCGTGATACGGGAGTCCCGTTAGGAGCAGGCCGACGAGCACGATCATCGCGCCGCGTTTGACGATCTGCGCGACGATCTGACCGTCGGTCGCGCCGCGGCGGCGGCGGCCGGTGAGTGAGAGGTGCGTCGTGATGCCGACGATAAACAGGAAGAACGGGAAGATCAGATCGGTGGGCGTCCACCCGTTCCATTCGGCGTGCTCGAGCGGTGGGTAGATGGCGCTCCACGTTCCCGGGTTGTTGACGAGCAGCATGCCCGCGATCGTGAGACCGCGAAAGACGTCGAGCGATACGAGCCGTTCGCGCACCGGTTGGGCGCGCGTGGGTGTCGTGTCGCCGGTCGCGCGCGCGGGCGCGACGGCTTCAGCGGGCAGCGTCGCGGTCACGCGCTCTTGGCCGGCGGCGCGGCGGTTTCAGGCGCCGCTTGCCACTGGTGATCGCGGCACTGGAACAGGATGCTCTTCGAGGGCGACACCTTTCCGCTGTCCTCTTTGTCGAGGTACCGGCCGGCGAATCCAATGGTGTTGCCGGCGTTGGTGGTGTCGATGCCGGTATAGAGCAAGAGCAGTGTGACGGCGTCACCTTTCGTCTTCAAGTTGTCGAGCTGCTTTTTCTGATTGGCGGGATCGGCGGGATACAGGTACGTTGGCCCTTTCGACTGGAGTGCGGTCCGCGCAGCGTCGGGCAGTGCGGAATCACCCGAGGCATAGAAGAGGAACCGGAGTGGTTGGGGGTCGAGACCGTGGAGGTAGGTTTCGATGGCGCTGGTGTACTCGGGCGAGTCCATCGCGGGACAATTTGCGGAGGCTTGTGCCCCGCCGCCTGAGCCGCCTCCGCAGGCGCCAAGAGCGACGAGAAGGGCGGCAGCCGGCATGACAAGCACCGCCCGAGGCACTGAGGCATGTCGTGTCATGCCTGATAGTTGCACGAATGCGCGCGTTTGTCGAGCCCGGCGTGCCGGTCCGTTAGCTGGCGGCCTAGGCAGCGCGTGTCTCCGGTCGCACATTGGAGGCGTCGAGGGAAGGTCTGGCGGAGCTGAGTCCGTCACGTGAACACGCGGAGGTTGGCATGCCAGCAGGACACAACACGGTGCGCGAGGGCGTGGTCGCCGGCATCATTGCCGCGACGGGCGTCGCGGTCTGGTTTCTCATCGTCGACGTGGTGAGCGGCCATGGGGTGTTCTACACGCCCGAGTTGTTAGGCGCGGCATTGTTCAGCGTGTTCGGCAACACAGCGGGCGACAGTCCGGTGCTGCACGTCGCCGTGTACACGGTGTTCCACTATGCTGCATTCGTCGCCTCGGGGCTGATCGCATCGCGCGTCGTGCACCGCGCCGAGGAGGAACCGTCGGTGCTGGTGACGTTCACGCTCCTGTTCATCATCTTCGAGCTCGGCTTCTACGGCGTGGCGGCGACGATGGCCGAGACACGGATGCACGCGCTCGCGTGGTATCAGATCGCGGCCGGGAACGTG
>DATJET010000171.1:0-21536 GCA_035496295.1 Gemmatimonadaceae bacterium | reverse complement strand
GCGGGTGTTGGCTAACGCTGGCGCCGCGGTGTACGTCGCACAGACCGAGCTCTCGCCCCAGCGTCTCGATGCCGACGTCAGGCGCCTAACCGGCGACTCGGCCGCGCTCGCGGCGATCTCGGCCAAGGCGGCGGCGCGGCGGGAGTGGGGCTTCCCGGATGCCGGCGGTGCGGTGGTGCTCGCGTTCGGCGGCAGCCAGGGCGCGCGGCCGATCAACGATGCGCTCGCCGGATGGGTCGAGAGCGGGCTGCCCGACGGTGTCTATCTCATCTGGGCCACCGGCCGCGGCTCGCACGAGCGGTACGCGCACCTGGACGCGCCGCGTGTGCGCGTCGTGCCCTACCTCTCGCCCATCGAGCGGGCCTATGCCGCGGCCGACCTCGCGATCACGCGCTCGGGCGCACTGACGTTGGCCGAGCTCTGCGCGTGGGGCATCCCGCCGATTCTGGTACCGTTGCCGACGTCGGCGGCGGGGCACCAGGCGGCCAACGCGCGGGTGTTGGCTAACGCCGGCGCCGCGGTGTACGTGCCCCAGACCGAACTCTCGCCCCAGCGCCTCGAGGCCGACGTCAGGCGCCTAACCGGCGACTCGGCCGCGCTCGCGGCGATCTCGGCCAAGGCGGCGGCGCGCGGCCGGCCGCACGCCGCCGAGGAGATCGCGCACCGCATCGCGAATCTCTTGCCGGATGCAGAGTGATACGACAACGGCTTCAAGAGGCGGATTCAATCAGTGAATGCGACATGTAGGAGCCGGCATCTACGCCCATGTAGAAACGGACACGACCGGACACTACGGACACGACCGGACCATTCGGCTGCGGCGTGTGGTCCCATCTCTATTAACTGGTCAAACGAGCCGGCTCTTTTGTAAACAAAAAGACGAGACTCGGACCGCGTGCGATGAGGTTTGTCCTCCAGCAGAACTGATCCGGTCGTGTCCGGAGTGTCCGGTCGTGTCCGTTTGCACATGGGCGTAGATGCCGGCCCCAGATGTTGCATTCACCATAAGGCAGAAGCGTTCGTTAGTACTGCGCGAGCGTACCCGTGCGCCTCGCGTCCCGCAGCGCTCGATCGAACACCCACACGCTCGCGGCCAGCAGCACGGTCGCAAACGCCGCCAGAATAGCGATGTCGCCGGCGACCGCGCCGAACGATGCGCCCTCCAACAGCACGCGCCGCAACGATCGCAGTCCGTACGTGAGCGGCAGCCCAGCCGACACCGTGTGCAGCCACGCGGGAATCACCTGCGTCGGGTAGTACACGCCGCCCAACAGACCGGACACCGCGAGAATGCCTTTCGGCAGCGGGCCGGTGGTACGAAACCAGAGCACGAGTGCCGCGCCGAGGATGCCGAACGGCAGATGCGCCAGCACGATGAGCGCGAGCACGCCCAACGCGGCGATCGACCGGTCCCAGGCGACGTGCGCGCCTAACGCTGTGCCCGCGCCGAGCATCAGGATCGCTCGCGCCAACGACCACAGGAACTCGTACGACACGAGGCCGGCGAGGATCGTGGGGAGCCGCGCCGGCGTGGCCAAATACGCCTCGAGCGTGCCGGACCCGATCCCCGCCCCAACCACCTTCGGCAGTGCGCTCACGGCGACGCCCAGGAACGTGAACGCGATCATGCCGACCAGGACGAACCCGAAATACTGACCGCCTTGCGACGCGATCGAGCGCGCCATCACCGGCTGCAACGCGTGCGCGACGAAATACACCGGGACGACGGTAACCACGAGGGCAACGAGCGATGCCACCATGCCGAGCCGGTAGCTCGATCCGACTTGCCAGTTGGCTCGAAGGAGCGCGCGAACCTCATGCATTGGCCGGCTCTCCAGCGCTGCGCGCGACGAGGCGTTCGATCAGCTCGTCTAACGGCAGCGTCACGCGCTCGAACGATGCGACCGGCACGCCGCGCTGACCCAACGCGCCGAGGAACGTCGCAGCCCCCGTCGAACCGCCCGCGATTTCGACGTCGCCCGCGACCCAGCCCTCTGCGTCAGGCTCGCCATGGGCGACGACGCGCACCGTCCCGCGCGACGCATTCGCTACCGCGGACATCGCGGCGTGGTCCCGGGCCTGGACGCGGACCTGGTATCGAGCGCCGGCGATGTCGCGCATGAGCGCGTCCGGCGCACCGATCGCCGACACGCGACCGCGGTCGAGGACGGCGATGCGGTCGCACAGCTCGAGCGCTTCTTCCGCCCGGTGCGTCGCGAGCAGCACGGTGCATCCGCGGCGCCTGACGACCTCGTCGCGAAGGAAGGTGCGGAAGCGTCGCGCCGAGATCGGATCCAGGCTGCGCGTCGGCTCATCGAGCAGCAGAATGGACGGGCGGCCGAGCAGTGCGCGCGCGATGAGCAGGCGCTGCCGCATGCCCGACGAGAATTGACCCACTATCTTGGTGCCGGTCTCCGTGAGCTCGGTCGCGGCGAGCACCTCATCCACCGCATGGCTGGCGGCCGTGCCGGCGAGGCCGTGCAGGGCCGCGAACACGTCGAGGTTTTGCCGAGCCGTTAGGCGCCAGCTCAAGCTCCGCTCCTCGGGAATCGCGGGGGCCAGCAGATGCCGGACGCGCGCGGCGTCGCGCACGACGTCGCATCCGTCGACCATGGCCACGCCGCCGTCGGGCGTGATGAGCGTGGACAGAATCTTGAACAGCGTCGTCTTGCCTGCTCCGTTAGGCCCGAGCAGGCCGAACAGCTCGCCGCGCCGCACCTGGAGGCTCACGCCGTCGAGCGCCGTCGCGTACGAGACGCCGCGCGGACGTCGCAGGATCTCGGACCAGCCGCGCCGGACGGCGAATCGTTTGGTGAGCGAGTCGACGCGCACCACGACGTCCGGCGTTGGTCGGACGACGGGCGGCTCGAATTCCGCCGGCTTCGTGTGGATCGTCGCGAGTGAGGTCACGCCGTGCGCCGCGCCGGCCGTGCGGGAGACTCGTGCCACGCCCATACGATGCGAACGGCCTCCTCGAGGCGGTCGAAGTCGCGCACGACGCCGAGCGTGTACACCGGCGTGTGTCGGAGCAGTCGCGCGACGCGATCGAGTGTGACGGCTGCCTCGGCACCACCAAGCAATGGCGCGAGACGGTTGTGCGGAAGGAGAGCCATGGTGGCGCGCAGTGGGTCGAGGAGGGTGCGCGCCGCCGCTTCGTTCGCCCCGTCCGTGACCGGCGTCAACACGTAGACGGCGTCGAGTGGACCCCGCGGCGGCGCCAACGCCGCGCCTGCCGCGTCGCCCACCACGAACTTTCCGTACGCGTCGGGCCGCGCACAAGACACGTCGTCGAAGCGTGCGGCCGCGTCGCGCCACAACCGGACGCTCGCGACTCCCGGCCTAACGATCGGCGTGGGTGCGAAGTCCACGGCGACCACGTCATCGCTCAGCACCCGCCCTCCCGCGCCGGCCACGGCTCGTGCCAGCGTCGACTTGCCGTGGTGCTTCGGCGCGACGAACGCGACGCACGTGCCGTCGATTTCGACGGCGCTCCCGTGGAGACACAGCGAGCCGGTCTCGTGGAGCGCGGCGGGCAGTACGCGTCCAAGCACGTCGAGCTGCATGGCCTCGACGCGCGCCTCCGTCCCCGGATACCAGTCGATGCGAGCACCGCCGTCGTACACGTCGAACACGCCGGTGTCATCGTATGCCAGGCGCAGCCCTCGCGCATGCCGAAACAGCCGGACGGACACGCCGGGGTCGACACGGTCTTCGCCTAACTGAACCAGCGCAACAGGTGGCGCGGAACCCTGTGCGCGGTGGAGCCGCCAGGTCGGATGTCCGTCGCCCGCCGGGAGCGCGGGAAACGGTACATCCGACTGGAGGCAACCGCCGTAAATCGAATACAGATTCATTGAACCCGCCTCGACGACGGGAAGACTCACTGGTCCGAGTCTCCCGACGTCGTGGCTCAGGACCGGCCGCTGATGCAAGCGGCGGCCGAGCCGGGATGGGCATTCGCGGTGCAGCCCGGCTCCACGTTGTCCGAGCCCAGTCCCGCGGCCAGATCGAAGCCCGGATCCGACTTGCCCTGCGTCAGCTCACGCAGAGTGCCGAACCGCTCCACCTTCGGAGTCTCGTACATCCATTCCCTCCAGTGTGACAAGGTTGTCGGGCCAGTCGTGACCCGCTCGCGATGCGGCCCTCGTGGCCGCGTCGATACTGCCATCGTTGGTGCGCGCGCCGTTCGCGTGCGCCTGCAGCCACAGCTCCGTTTCCAGCGCGAGGTACAGCGCCACGGTTTGATGCGCACCGCCGCCGGCCATGCACTGGTCGTACGCCTCGCCTAACCGGGTCGGGTCGACAATCCCGAGCTCGGTCAGCATCGAGCCGTGGAGGACACGCTCGCGCCAGAAGGGAAGCGCTGCACGTATCGCGGAGGTGAGGTATCGAATCGGAACGCCGGTGCGTGTGGGCCGCGGTGCCAGGATCTCTGGAGGCAGGAGGCCGGTCATCGCGCGGCGCAGCAGCCGCTTGGTCTCGCGACCGCTGCGACGCTCGGACACCGGACGGGTTGCCGCGAATCGAATGATCCGACCGTCGTAGAGCGGCGACCGATGCTCCGCGCCTTCGTCGAGGGTGAACGACGCCAGCGATGATGCCATGCGACCCAGCACGGGACGTGTGAGCTGCCATGCCGACTCGGTGGAGGCGAGACTCCGGCCGGCGCGCGAGGGTGCGCGCTCGCGCTCGCGCGCCTCGAGATCATTCGCGCGCACGCAGTCCGGGCGCAGCCAGCGCGGCGGCCGCCGCGAGAACAGGTCGCCTAACGTGGTGCGAAAGCCGCTCATCCGGTCGGCGGCGCGCAGGAACGCGTTCGGCAACGCGGGGAGCATCGCGTCGCGTACCAGGGCGGCCGCGCCGCCTCCGCGCGCGCGCCATTCGCGCGACAGGTCCGCCCACCGGCCGCCTCGCGCGAGGTCGGCGAGATAGATGCTCGACGTCTCGAAGAGCTGATCGCCGCCGTTGCCATCGAGGAGGATGGCGGCGCCGCCCCGCACCGCGGCGCGCGCGATGGCCCGGTTCATCGGCTCGAACGGATGCGGAAAGGGCTCTTCGCGAACCGCCGCACGGCGGATCATGCGATCCAGCGCCGGAATGTCGCCGGAGGCGAGCCACGTCGCCGCCCCGTTCCAATGCCTAACGATGGACTCGATCAGCTCGTCCTCGCGGCCCGGATCCCCCGGCGGGAAACTCACAGAGATCGGATACAGCGCGCCGCGGCCCGGTGCACGCTCCAGCATCCGCGACCCGGTTGCAAATACGGCCGGCGAATCCCACCCTCCGCTGAGGGCCACCGCCGTCGGTCCGTCGCCGGCGACGCGCTCGGCCACGGCGTCGCCGAGCAACGCGAGCAGTTCCTCGGCGCCATCGGAAGCACGTGCGCGATCCTCGAAGTGCGGCGGGTGCCAGTGCGGCGCAACGCGCGTCCGACACGGCTCGCTCGCGTTCCAGACCAGGCTGTGGCCCGGCGGAATACGCTTGATTCCGCGCCACGCGGTATCGGCGCTCGACCCGGAGAGCGCGGCGGCTTCTTCGGCGATCACAGCGACATCGAGCACGCAGGGGCAGGCGGGGTGCGCACGCAGGGCGTCGATGCTCGACGCGAGAACGATCGACTCGCCTAACTGAGCGTAGTGGAGTGGCCGCTTGGCGCCGAAGTCCCGGGCGGCGAACAGGGTCCGGCGTCGCGCGTCCCACACCACGAACGCGAAATCGCCTTCGAGGTGCGCCGCGCACTCGGTGCCCCATGCGCGATAGGCGGCCAGAATGAGGTGGCTGGGATCGGTGCCGGCCGGCTCCGCACCGCGCGTGCGGAGCGCGCGCTCCAAATCGACCGTGTAGTAGAGCGTCGCGTCAGCGGCGACGGCGAGCTCGCCATCCTGCGCAATGAGCACCGGGCCGCTCCTCCCCGTCGCGAGCTCCCATGCGTGTCGCGACGTGCCTAACAGCGCTCCGCCGACGGCGCGCCACGCGGCGCGGTCGGCTCCGCGTCGCGCCATCGCGCCCAGCATCGACCCGACCACTCGCCGCTCAGCGGAGCGAACGAGCGGGCCGGCCATACCGAGGATGGCGCTCACGCCCTCTCCGCCGATACGCGCAGCAGTCCGTAGCCGACTAACGAGGTGATGAGCGCGTCTGCGTCGGCACGGAGTCGGGCGGCGTCGGCATCCGGGTATTTTGAACCGAGACACTCGACCAGGCGGTCGGGCGTTACGGCCGCGTCTTCGAGCATTTCCCAGATGGCCGCACCAACGTCGTTCAGGCCGTAATAGACCTCGGCCGCGCTGTCGTAAACGACCGCGCCGCTCTCGAGACGCCTGAAAATCGCCGAGTCGATGGGGGTTGGCAGCATGCGTGGGGCATCGTCAGCATTCGTGCCCTCGGGAGGGCCGGGGGAAGCGCCTCCGCTGCATTCAATGCTCGTGGCTACGATTATCCCCCATAACGACTTGCACGCGCCGCCCACACCTTCGGCGCGGGGAAGTCGTGGCGGCTTTGACAGGCATGGCGCTGTCGCCACGGCAAGGCGTTGCGTGGCAGGCGCAACAACGCCCTAAGCGATATCGTCACAGCGATCACGGGGAGCGAACTCCGCCTGGCATCCTGATGCGATCAATGAAAAAAGGGTGCGGCATCGCGATCGGCTATCGTGGGCCAAACTGTCAACGCGGTCGCGACTTACCAGCATCGATGTAAACCATCATCGCACTTGAGCGCGGGGGCCGTGCGGCGCTAGATTGGCGCACGTCGATGCCCCTCATCGATCCTTCCGATCCCCGTCCCGTCCATTTCATGGGCGCCGCCGGCGCCGGTATGAGCGCCCTCGCCGAGCTGCTCGTTCGGCGTGGTGCACGAGTCACCGGGTGTGACGCCAATCCTGCTGGCGCGCCGGACCTCGCACACTTGGGCGTCCCCGTCGCTGCCGGACACGATCCCTCACACGTACAGGGTGCGCGCGCGCTCGTCGTCACGTCGGCCGTGCGCCCATCCCATCCCGAAGTGGAGGCAGGGCGCGCGCTCGGCATCCCGGTGATCCGTCGCGCCGAAGCGCTGGCGCAGGCGGTGACGAGCGAGCACGGACAGCTCATCGCGATCGCCGGCACGCACGGCAAAACGACCACGAGCGTGATGACCACCGAAGCGCTCGCGTCAGCCGGACTGGACCCCACAGGCGTTGTCGGTGGACGCGTGCCGGCGTGGGGCGGGAATCTGCGATTCGGCGGCGACAGCGTGTTCGTCGTGGAGGCGGACGAGTACGACCGCTCGTTCCTGGCGCTCGCGCCGACCGTCGCTGTCGTCACGAACCTCGAGGCCGATCACCTCGACATCTACGCCGATCTCGCCGACATCCGCGAGGCGTTCGCCACGTTCGTGCGCGGCGCCAGGACCATCGTGCTGTGCGCGGACGATCCGGGCGCGGACGCGCTCGACGTGCCGCCCGGCGCGGCCGTCGTACGGTACGGGATCTCGGCGCCTAACGCAAACCTGACCGTGCGCGACCTGCGTCTGGCGGCCGACGGCTCATCGTTCACCGTGGTGGCCCAAGGCCGGACGTTAGGCGAGGTCATGTTACGCGTACCCGGGCGGCACAACGTGCTGAACGCGCTCGCCGCGCTCGCGTCCGGCCTCACCGTGGGCGCGACCGTGCCGGCCATGGCGCCCGGTCTCCGCGCATTCGGCGGCGTCGAGCGCCGCTTCCAGCGGTTGGGCGAAGCCGGAGGCGTGACGGTGGTGGACGACTATGCGCACCATCCCACCGAGATTCGCGCGACGCTCGCCGCCGCGCGCAACGCATTCCCGGGTCGCCGCCTCGTGGCTGCGTTCCAGCCGCACCTCTACACGCGTACGCGCGACTTCGCCGCTGATTTCGGCGCTGCGTTAGCCGGCGCCGATGCGATTTTCCTAACCGACATCTACCCGGCGCGCGAGCAGCCCATCCCCGGCGTGAGCGCGAATCTCATCGCCGACGCCGCTCGCGCCGCCGGTGGCGCGCTCACGTGGCACGGCACGCGCGCCGATCTCGCTGCGGCCCTCGCCGACAACGTTGGCGTGGGCGATGTCGTCCTCACACTCGGCGCCGGAGACATCACGCGCACGGGACGCGAGCTACTCGATAAATTGGCGGCGGCCGCATGAGCCGCATGACTGCATTCGTCGAACACCTGCGCAATATCGGGTGGCGGATTCCGCTCGGCGCGCTGGGGCTGGCGGTGCTCGTGTCGTCAGCATGGTGGGGACCGATCCTTCTCTCGCAGCTCGGCTATTTTCACCTCAGGCAAGTCGAGATCTACGGCGCTGTGTACGCGCAGCCGTCGCGCATCATCAGTCGGATGCACGTCGACACGACCATGTCCATCTGGATGAACCTCGCGCCGGTCGAGCGGCGTGTAGCACGGGACCCACAGGTGCGAAGCGTTGCGATCGAGCGTAAGCTTCCCGGAACTCTTGTCGTGCGATTGGTGGAGAACGCGCCCGTCGCGTTGGTCGAGAGTTCGGGAACGACCGACAAAGGTGGATCAGCAAACGCGATGCGCGTGGTCGATGGAATGGGTCACGCGTTGCCGATCGACCCGAGTCGGACCAACATTGATCTGCCCGTTGTCGAGTCCGCGGATCCGCCGGTGCTCAAGCTCCTGGCCGACGTCAAGACACGCGAGCCTCGGCTCTTCGCGCAGATCAGCTCGGTGCGACACAGCTCCCGGCCTACGGGCGCTGGCAGCGGGGGCAAGGGAAGCGCGGCAGACGAGTTGGACGTGGTACTTCCATCGATCATGGTACGAGCATTGGTAGGCGTGAGCGCAGAGCGGCTCGCGGATGTGATTCCTGTCGAGGCCGACCTCGCGCGGCGTCATGCGCGCGTCGCGGAGCTCGATCTTCGATTCAGAGATCAGGTCATCGCCAGGCTGCAATGAACCCCGAACGTCTCGTTGCCGGGCTCGATATCGGAACCTCGCGTACCACCGCGATCATCGCGGAGGTGGTTGGCGATCTCCCCAAGCATCCGAACCTGAAGGTGCTGGGCGTCGGTCAGTCGCGCACGTCGGGCCTCAGGCGCGGCGTGGTTGCCGACATCGAGGAGACGACGCGATCGATCACCAAAGCCATGCAGGACGCGGAACGCATGGCAGGCGTGACGGTCGATCACGTGTACGGTGGCATCGCGGGCGAACACGTTCAGGCGATGACCAGCTCGGGCGTCGTAGCGGTGAATGGCGACGACGTGACGCGCGCCGACGTCGAGCGCGCGAACGAAGTGGCGCGCACGCAAGCGATTCCCGCCGACCGCGAGCTGCTGCACGCGATCCCGCAGGAATACCGGGTCGACAAGAACCACGGCATTCGCGATCCGATCGGGATGGTGGGCATGCGTCTCGAGACGGAGATGTACCTGGTGACGATCGGTGCATCACCGGCAACGAATCTCCGCCGTGCGGTCGAACGGGCAGGCTACCACGTGCGCGAGCTCGTGCTCGAGCCGCTCGCCAGCGCGTTCAGTGTGCTCACGGACGACGAGAAGGAGCTTGGAGTCGCGCTGGTGGAGATGGGCGCGGGCACGACGGACCTCGCTGTGTTCCACGAGGGCAAGATCCGGTTCCTCGGCACCGTCGGGTTCGGCGGCAACAACGTGACGAGCGACATCGTGCACGGGCTCGGCGTCACGCAGGCGGATGCGGAGCGCCTCAAGGAAAGCTACGGCTGCGCGTACGAGCCGATGATGAAGGACTCGCACGAGGTGATTCAGCTCCCGAGCACGGTGGCGCAGGGTGAGCGACAGATTCCGCGCGAGCTCCTCGCGCACATCATCCATCAGCGCATGGATGAGATCTTCGAGATGGTCAATCGCGAGGTCACCGCAGCCGGCTTCGCGGGACGTTTGAGCGCCGGTGTGGTGCTCACAGGCGGAGCGTCTGCGATTCCCGGAGCCGCTGAGTTGGCCGCCGACGTTTTCGGCACCGGCGTTCGCGTCGGCTCACCGGCGGGCAGCGTCGGGGGATTGAGCGATGCGGTCGAGTCGCCCCGCTTCGCCACGGTGGTCGGCCTCGCGCTGTATGGCGGCCAGCGTCTCGCGGTCGGCGTACCTGGTGCGGCGTCGGGGCGGAGGCGTGGCGTGTCGTCGCCGGGAGTGGACCGGCTGGCGCAAAGAGTGAAGACGTGGTTGCAGGACTTTTTCTGACCAGGGGTGCGGGCGCATTGCGCTGGAAAGCATTATATTCCGCCCGAACTTAGGTCCCCTCTCTCGCCACTCATTAGGAGTTCCCCCCGCAATGATCTTCGAGTTCGAGGAGAGCACCTCCCAGAACGCCCGGATGAAGGTCGTCGGCGTCGGAGGTGGCGGTGGTAATGCCGTCAATCGAATGATCGAGGAACATCTCGAAGGGGTCGAGTTCATCTCCGTCAACACGGATGCGCAGGCCCTGCTGAACTCGAAGTCGGACGTCAAGATCCAGATCGGAAAGAAGCTGACGCGGGGACTCGGCGCTGGGGCGAGGCCGGAGATCGGGCGGCAGGCCATTGAGGAGAACCGGGACGAGGTCGGGCGCGCGATGACCAACGCCGACCTCGTGTTCGTGACGTGCGGCATGGGCGGCGGGACGGGGACCGGGGCGGCGCCCATCGTCTGCGAGATGGCGCGTGAGGCTGGCGCGCTCACCGTCGGCATTGTGACCAAGCCGTTTTTGTTCGAGGGACGGAAGCGCATGCGGCAGGCGGACTCCGGCATCGCCGAGATGCGCAAGTACGTCGACACGATGATCGTCGTGCCTAACGAACGGCTGTTGGCCGTGGTGGCGAAGAACATTCCGTTCGGCGACGCGCTCAAGAAGGCCGACGAGGTGCTGCTCCATGCGACGCAGGGCATCTCGAGCCTCATCAGCGTCACGGGGCTGGTGAACGTCGACTTCGCCGACGTCCGCACCGTGATGCAGAGCGGCGGCTCGGCGCTCATGGGCACCGGCATCGGCCGCGGCGACAACCGCGCGATCGAGGCGGCGCAGCAGGCGATCTCGTCGCCGCTGCTCGACAACATCTCGGTGGGCGGCGCGACCGGCGTCCTGATCAACATCACCGGCGGCAACGACCTGACGTTAGGCGAAGTGCACCAGATCAATGAGATCGTGCACGACTCGGTCGGCGACGACGCGGAGATCATCTTCGGCGCCGTGAACGAGCCCGCGATGCAGGGCGAGATCCGCGTCACGGTGATCGCGACCGGATTCGACCGGGCGCTGCACACGGGCGGGATGGTGGAGCAGGCGCCGCAGCGCGGGATGATGCCCGCGACGCCGGTGCTGCCGTTCCCCGCCCAACGCCAGCGCCAGCCCGTCGTGCCGCCGCGCGCCACACCGCCCATCGAGCGGCGCGCGTCGCAGCCCGGCACTCCGTCCGACAAGACGTCGCAGGATCTCAGTGACATGGAGATTCCGACGTTCATCCGGAGGCAGATGGATTGAAGCGCCCGTCGCCGCGCGCGTTGACGACGGCGGCGATCGTGGCCCTGGGCGTGGTCGTGTTCTGTGTCATCTGGCCGCGCCGGTCGAGCCCCGCACCGTCCGCGGCGTCCGGCGGTCCGGACTCGGTCGCATCCGCCGGCGCTGGCCGCCTGCCTAACGGAAGCGATTCCGGCTGGACCGTGCGCGATGACACGCTCCACGCGGGCGAAACCCTCTCCGGCCTCCTCGAGCGCGCCGGGATCCGCGCCGGCGACGCGAGCCGGATTCTCGCGGCCGCCACCCAGGTCGACCCGCGCCGCGCGCCGGCCGGGCTTCCCGTGGCGGTGCGCACGGCCCGCGGCGATTCCACGCCCTCGGAAGTCGTATTCCAGCTCGCCGTCGACCACCTGGTTCACGTTAGGCGGTTAGGCGACAGCGCCTGGACCGGCACCGAGGAGCGGTTGCCGTGGCAGACCGATACGCTCGCCGTCCACGGCGTGATCGCGTCCAACCTCTACGCCGCCCTCGACGACTCGGCCGCCAACATGCTGCCCAAGGGCGCGCGCTCCGAGCTCGCGTGGTCGCTCGCCGACATCTACGAGTATCGGGTCGACATGAGCCGCGACCTCCAGCCGGGCGACGCGTTTCGCGTGTTGTTCGAGCGCTCCGTTGGGCCGAACGGCGTGGTGCGCATCGGGGGCATCCTCGCCGCGCGGTTCGAGCTCTCGGGGACGGAAACCGACGCCGTGAAATTCACCAACGCCTCGGGCCGCGCCGAGTACTTCGATCAGACCGGACGTTCCATGCGCGCCGCGTTCCTGCGGGCGCCGCTCGAGTTCCGCCGCATCTCGAGCACGTTCGGGCGCCGGCTGCACCCGATTTTGGGCATCTGGCGCAACCACACGGGCACGGACTACGCGGCCCGCGAGGGTACGCCGGTGCGGGCGATCGGCGATGGCGTCGTCATCTTCGCGGGGCGACGGGGCGGATACGGCAACATGATCGACATTCGTCACCGAAACGGCATCGTGAGCCGCTACGGGCACCTGCACGGATTCGCGCACGGGATTCGTCCCGGCCGCGTGGTCACGATCGGCCAGACCATCGGCTACGTGGGGATGACGGGACTCGCTACCGGACCGCATCTGCACTTCGAGATCCTGATCGACGGCCGGCAGCGCGACCCGCGCACCGCGCTCAAGCGCGACACCGGTCTCCCCATCGCTGCCGCCGAGCAGTCGCGGTTCGACGCCATGCGCGACACGCTCCTGGCGAAACTCCAGGGCGCCGTGGGGTAGGGAAGGGACCTCCACGGGTCTCCTTCACCGTCTCGTCCGGCATCGCACGCATCCGTGTTCTCCTGGCTCATCGCCGTCGTCATCGGGGTGGGGATCGCCGTCTGGCTGTATCCGCGGCGGTGGTTCCTGGCGGCGCTGCGCGCGACTGCGGTTGCGTTAGGCCTGGCGCTGTTGCTCGACGCGCCGGCGGGGCCGCGCCACCCGCTGCCGCCGCTCGTGGCGCTCGATGCATCGGAGAGCTGGACGCGCGACGGCGACACGGCACTGTGGCACGACGCGCGCCGCCAGGCGCAGGCGCTCACGCCCGACTCCGTGCTCCTCTTCGGCGACAGCGTGCGGCGCGCGGCGCGCGCGCCGCAGCCGGCCGACGTCTCGACCCGCGCCCGCGCGCTCGCCGAGCGTGCGTTAGGCGCGGGCCGTCCCCTCGACCTCATCACCGACGGCGAGATCGACGATCCCGCCGCGCTGCCCGGCTTCCCCGCCGGCTCGCGCATCGTGGTCCTCCAACATCCGCCGGTGCGCGACGTGGCCGTCGTGTCACTCGAAGCGCCGCGCGCAGCCGTGAGCGGCGACACCGTCGAGCTGCGCGTGGGCGTGCGCGCCGACTCGCTGGCCACGCCGGGCGGTACGCTCCGCATCCTGCTCGGCGGACGCGAGCTGTCGTCGACGACGCTCGACTCGATGCCGGCCCGCGCCGAACGCACGCTCACCGTGCGCGCGCCGATCTCCGGGCCCGTTGGGCCGTCGGTGCTCGCCGCGGTCGTCGCCGTACCCGGCGACCGCGAGGCGCGCAACGACACGTTAGGCGTCGCAGTGGATGTCGCGCGCGCGGCCGGTGCGGTGCTCGCGTCGACGTCGCCCGATTTCGATGCGCGGTTCGTGCTGCCCGTGTTGCGCGGCGCCGTCGCGCTTCCCACACGCGCGTACTATCGCGTCGCGCCGGGACAGTGGCGGCAGGACGGCTCGCTTGCGCCGGTGGACGAGCGTACGGTGAAGGGCGCAATGCACGACGCGCCGCTCTCCATCCTGCACGGCGACACGAGCTACTTCGGGCCGCCGCGCACGGCGATGACCGGCTCGCTCGCGCTCGTCGTCCCGTCCGGCGATACCACGGGCGAATGGTATGCGATCGACGCGCCGCCATCGCCGATCGCCGGCGCGCTCGCAGGCATCGTGTGGGACAGCTTGCCGCCGATTAGCGTCTCGGCCCGCGCGCCAACCGGCGAGTGGGAGGCGCTCTCGGTCGCACGGGCGCGGCAGTACGATCGGCGCGCGGCGATCGCCGGCGGCTCGGCCAACGGACGGCGCGTCGTGGTGGTGAGCGCGTCGGGCTTCTGGCGATGGCAGTTCCGCGGCGGCGCGAGCGCCGACGCGTTCGTCGCGCTGTGGGGAAGTATATTTGATTGGTTGAGCGCGGAACGTCCCGATCCGCGAGCCGCGATGCCGGCCGAAGGCGTGGTGCGCGCGGGCGATCCCGTGCGCTGGCGGCGCGGGACAGGCGCGGCCAAAGACAGTGTGGTGCGCGTGGTGCTGCGACGCCGTGGTACGCCGCGAGATGATTCGCTCACGCTACGCTTCGGTGCGGGCGCAACGGTTGCGCAGACGGATCCGATGACTCCCGGCGTGTACGACGTCCGCGTCACCGGCGGCGCCGCGGTGCTCGTCGTGAATCGCTCGCGCGAGCTCCTGCCGCGCGCGAGCGGCGTGCGGGCCGGCCCGGTGGGCGGTGCGACGTCGTTCGGGGACCAGCCGCGGCTGCGCGACATGTGGTGGAGCTACGTGGCGCTCATTGCCGCGCTGTGCGTCGAATGGTTGATGCGACGCAAGCGCGGGCTCAGGTAGGCGTGCGCTCTGCCTAACGGAACCGGACCTCGAACCTGGTAGCCATGCGCATTCTTCGCCGCGCCGACGACGCACCGCGACGCTCCCTCTGGGAGCGCCTCAGGGACATCGCGCTGTTCGACGTGGGCGTGCTGGTGCGCGGCGGCGTCAACGCGGGCTCGCTCGAGCGTCTCGAGGAGCTGCTGCTCGACGCCGACTTCGGCGTGCCGGTGAGCGTGCGCCTCGTGGGCGACGTCGAGTCGGCGGCGAAACTCGGCTACGTGCGCACGCAGGACGAGTTCCTGGACGCGCTGCGCACGGGCGTCGAGAAGTCGCTGCGCGGGGGCAAGAGCGATCCCGCGGTGACGTTGGGCGCCGTGCCGACGGTGATCCTCGTGGTTGGCGTGAACGGCGCCGGCAAAACGACGTTCATCGCCAAGCTCGCGTCGCGGCTCCGCAAACAGGGCAAGCAGGTGGTGGTCGCTGCCGGCGACACCTACCGCGCCGGCGCCATCGACCAACTGCGCGTGTGGGCCGAGCGGGTGGGCGCACAGTTCGTTGGCAGCGCACCGGGAAGCGATCCCGCCGCCGTCGCCTACAACGCCATCGATTCGGCGGTGGCGCGCCGCGCCGACATCGTGATCGTTGATACCGCGGGCCGTCTGCACACGCAGGACGACCTCATGACCGAGTTGCAGAAAGTCGCGCGCGTGATCGCCAAGCGACTGCCCGGCGCGCCGCATGAAACGCTGCTCGTGCTGGACGGCACCATCGGGCAGAACGCCGTGGCGCAAGCGCGCTCGTTCTCGGCGTCGGTGCCGCTCACGGGTATCGTGATCACGAAGCTCGACGGGACCGCGAAGGGCGGCATCGTGGTGGCCGTGCACGAAGCGCTCGATGTGCCGATCAAGTTCGTGGGCGTCGGCGAGAAAGCCGACGACCTGGTGCCATTCGACGCCGCGCAGTACGCCCGCGATCTGTTCGCCGAGTAGCGGCTTCTTCGCCTAACCTGTGCCCGGTCTCGATACCAACGTCGCGTATCTGAAGGGCGTGGGTCCCCGCCGCGCCGAAGCGCTGCACCGCCTTGGCGTGCGCACGGCGCGCGACCTGTTGTACCATCTTCCGCACCGCTATCACGACGCGAGCACCATCGCGCGCATCTCCACGCTCACGCCGGGCATGGACGCGACGGTCATCGGCACAGTGATCTCGAAGGGCATTATTCCTACGCGAAAGGGTCTCCGGATCTTCCAAGCCGTGTTGAGGGACCGCACGGGGCTCATCGAAGCCGCGTGGCCCGGGCAGCCGTTCCTCGATCGCGTCGTGAACAAGGACGACACGCTGCTCGTCACCGGTCGCGTGCGATTCTTTCACGGACGGCAGCTGCAGCCGCGCGAGATGGTGAACCTGGGCGCCGGCAGCGATACCGACGACCTGGGTTCCGGCCGCGTGCTCGCCGTGTATCCGGCCACCGAAGGGCTGTCGTTCAAGCAGATTCGCGCGATCGTGCACGCGCACCTGGACGCGCTGCTTCCGTTAGTCCGCGAGTCGCTGCCACGCGAGCTGGTGGAACGCGCGGGCGTGCCGCCGCTGCGCGAGGCACTGCGCATGGTGCACCGTCCGGCGACGCTCGAGGAAGCGGAGCGCGGGCGCTCCCGGCTCGCGCTCGAGGAAGTGCTGTTCGTGAGTCTGCTGCAGCAGCGCGCGAAGGAGCTGGCGCGCGAGCGGCGCGCCGGCATTTCGTTCGAGAACAAGCGCGACCTCACGAGCCGCCTGAAGCACGAACTGCCGTTCGAGCTCACGGGTGCGCAGACGCGCGCGATCCGGGAGATCGTGGCCGACATGTGCGGCGACCGCCGCATGCACCGGCTGCTGCAGGGCGACGTGGGGAGCGGCAAGACGGTGGTGGCGCTGTTCGCGGCGCTGCTGGCGGTGGAGAACGGGTATCAGGCCGCGATCATGGCGCCCACCGAGCTGTTGGCCGAGCAGCACGCGCGCACGTTCGGGCGGCTGCTCGCTCCGTTAGGCATCGAGCCCGTGCTCGTCACCGGGAGCCTCTCGGCCGTCGAGCGCCGGGCGCGGGCTGCCCGTCTCGCGGGGGGGGCGCCGCTCATCGCGGTCGGCACGCACGCGCTGGTGCAGGAGGACACGCGCTTCGGCCGGTTGGGCTTCGTGGCCATCGACGAGCAGCAGCGCTTCGGCGTCGAGCAGCGCGCTGCGTTAGGCGCAAAGGCGGCCGACGGCGCGCCCGCCGGCCGGCCCGACGTCCTGCTCCTGAGCGCGACGCCCATCCCGCGCTCGCTGGCGCTCACCGCCTTCGGCGATCTCGACGTCAGCGTGCTGGACGAGCGGCCGCCCGGCCGCTTGCCCGTGAAAACGCTGCTGCGCCCGTCGTCGCGGCGCGCCGCGGTCCTTGCTTCCGTCGAGCGCGAGTTGGCGGCGGGCCGTCAGGCGTACGTGGTCTATCCGGTGATCGAGGAGTCCGAGAAGACGGACCTCAAGGCCGCGACCACGATGCACGCCGAGCTCGCCGCCGGTCCCTTCGCGCACCGCCGGGTGGCGTTGCTCCATGGCCGCCTCCCGACCGAGGAGCGCGACCAGGTGATGCGACAGTTCCGCGACCACGAGGTCGACATCCTCGTGGCCACCACGGTGGTCGAAGTGGGTATCGACGTGCCCAACGCGACGGTGATGGTGATCGAGCACCCCGAGCGCTTCGGCCTGTCGCAGCTCCACCAGCTACGCGGCCGCGTCGGCCGCGGCGGGTCGGCCAGCTACTGCATTCTGTTAGGCGACCCCGGCCCCGAGACGCGCGCCCGCCTCGAGGTGCTCGTCGGCACCGACGACGGCTTCGAGATCGCGCGCGCCGACCTCCGCCTGCGAGGCATGGGCGACCTCTTCGGCGCGCAGCAGAGCGGCGAACCCACCTTCCGCATCGCCGACCCGCTCAAAGACGAATCGCTCTTTGCGATCGCCCGCGCCGCCGCGGAAGAAATCCTCGCGTCCGACCCCGACCTCCGCCGCCGCGAACACGCGCCGCTCCGCGCTGCGTTAGGCGAGCGGTATCAACGCGCGATGGAGTTGTTTCGGGTCGGGTGAGCGCTCACCTTCGCCTTGCGATGCGGGAGCCGCGGAAGCTCGCATGGAGATATCTACGACAAAGGCTCAAAGGATAACTACAAGGATAACTGCAGAGATACCTACAGGCATCGCTCGGCTGCGGGAGCGGGATCGACGCACCGTGCGACCATCGCTCCTTTCTTGAAATGCGCGCGAATCGATTTGCGAGGAATGGGCCGGCGTATGCAGTTGTCAAAAAAAATCCGCAAGCCGATTCGAAGGAACGTTCTTCTCACTGCAGCCCGAACGATGCCTGTAGTTATCTCTGCAGTTATCCTTGTGGTTATCCTTCAAATCTTGGTCGTAGATCTCTCCATGTGGGCGAATGTCTCCCCATGCGCATCGATCACGGCGTGCGCTCCTGCAACCGCTTTTTGATCCGCTCGAGCTCCGCGTTGGTCTTGTCCAACTGATCGCGGAGCGCCTTGATCTCCTTCTGCATGTCGTCCTCCCGCTCCTGCGCCTTCTGCGCATCCGCCAGCCGCGCCGAATCGTTGGACGCGACCACCGGCGCCCGTTGGGCGAGCGAGTCCAACTCGGCGGCGATACGGCGGAGCGTCGCCGCCTCGGAGCGATGCAGGGACGTCGTCGTGTCGGAGAGATATTCGTCCAGGCGTTCGGTCGCCGCACGCGGACTGCCGCCGCGATTCGCCGGGTCCAGCTTGAACAACGCGCGCCAGTACGTGGCTTCGCGCGCCTCGGGGCTCGACGGGTAGCGCTGTTCGAACTCGTACAGCGCCTTGTCGGCATCGTCGAAATGGCCTAACGCAACCTGATTCTTGGCGGCCGTGATCGTGCCGATCCAGTCGTCGGCGGCGGGCGGCATTGTGCGTCGAGCGGAGGTCGTGGCGCACGCGGCGGCGATCAGCGTGAGCCCGACCCGACACCATCGTCTCACGCCGGAACTCCGAGAATCGGAGTGCGGCGTCGCTCGTGCACGCGTCCGCCCGCGCGGAGCGGGAGCGTGAGATGGAACGTCGTCCCCACACCCACGATGCTCTCCACCGAGATCTGGCCGCCGTGCGCCACCACGATCTGGCGGGCGATCGCCAGTCCGAGCCCGCTGCCGCCGTGCGCCGCGGCTTCCTGATTGTCTGCCTGAAAGAACTTCTCGAAGATGTGCGGCAGCTGCTGCGGCGGAATGCCGGCGCCCGTGTCGCGAACGTCGAGGTGCACCTGCTGGTCCATCGCATCCACGAGCAGCTCCACCGACCCGCCCCGCTCCGTGAACTTGAACGCGTTGGCGACCAGATTGCCGAGCACTTCGCTGATGCGATCCGGATCCCAGAGCACTTCGGTGGGGAGCGGGCCCGCACGCTCGATGCGGAAGTCGATCCCGCGCTGCATTGACAGCACCCGGAACGTCTCCTCGATCTCGGCGAGGAACACGTCGAGGTTCGTTGGGCGAAGATCGAGTTTGCCGCCGCCCGCTTCGAATCGGCTCACGTCCAACAATTGATGCACGAGCCGCGACAGCGAGCGCGTCTGCGAATCGAGCGTGCGCACGATCTCGTGCATCTTGGGAGACACGGGTCCGTACACGCCCTCGTCGATCAGCTGCAAATAGCCGAGGATCACGTTGATCGGCGTCTTGAGCTCGTGCGATGCAACCGACACGAACTCTGCCTTGAGCCGGTCGAGCGCTGCCAACTGATACGCCATCGACTGGAAGCTTTCCGCGAGGTGGCCGAACTCATCGCGTCGTCGCGGCGTCACGCGCAGGCGATAGCCGAAGTTGCCATCGGCAACTTGCGCCATGCCGTGCTCGAGGTCGCGGATGGGACCGCCAATGGTTCGCCAGAGGAGAATCGATATGAAGAGCGCGAGCGTCGCCGCGACGAGCAGCCCGAGCGCGGCCGCGTTGCGCGCTTGTTCGGTTTCCGCCGTTGCCGCTGCGACAAGGCGACTGGATCGGTCGCGCAGAACGCCTTCGGCCGACGTGAGCTCGCGCTCGGCGCCGGCGATGGCGGGGATCAGGTGCTGTGTGGACACCGAGTCCGCGATCTTCGCGTGACCCGACGCGGCCGCTGCATACTCGCTCGGCACGAACGACGCGATCTGAGCCACCGCGCCGCCGATCCGCGTGGACGCCACCTGCATGCCAAGATGCGCGAGGGAGTCCGACGTGGCGGCCAGCACCGTGAGCTGCGAATCCATCGACGCACGGATCTGCGGCTGGTGCAGGAACACGAGCGAGAGGTCGAGGCGGCGCAGCTCGTCTGTCCCGGCGCGCATGCGGTTGAGCAGCAGCGACGCCGCGAACTCGCGCTTCTGTAAGGCGGTGGTAATGGAGTGCAGCTCTTCCAGCGACTGGAGCGCAAGCAGCAGTGGAACCAGGAGGACGAGCGCGATGGCCAGGAGGCCTGCGCCTAACTTTGACCGAATGCTCACGGGCGCGACCGATGGGTCGTTGGGCGAGCGTGACGGCCTAACGCGACCGTCTGGCCTGGACCGGCCGCTGCACGCATGGTGTCATCACCGTGGCAGCAGGGCCACTGTGCTTGGAAACGTTGCGGCATCAAGGCCTGAAAGTGTCTCGTAACGGCTGGCTTCGCAGCCGGGATCGTGATGGACGTGCTCGAACGCCGCACGAACCGACGACAGCGCAACCGGATCATACACCGCGCGGCATGCGCCGTGCCTGAACGGCGCCGACTGGCACCACGTTCATGCACAAGGATGACTGCCCGCGCGCGTGTTATCGCCACAATCCACCCGCTCGCCTCATCGTATAACGGCGGGGCAGTGCACGCCAGCGGGGAACGTCGCTGATTCGTAGGAAAGTTGACACGTCCGTCAGTCGTTCGTAGCTTGCCGATCCTTTGCCGTAACTCTAACCGTTTCAACAACATTGAGTACTCCCCGGATTGACGAGCTGAAACAGCACGTCGGCCGCACTGTAACCGTTCGCGGCTGGGTAACCCATCTGCGCTCCTCCGGAAAAATCGCGTTCGTCGTGATGCGCGACGGTACCGGACAGATTCAGGGCGTCCTCGTAAAAACGCAAATCCCACCCGAGGTTTGGGAACGTTTCGCCGCGCTAACCATAGAGACCTCGGTCGCCATGACCGGCGAGGTGCACGCCGAGGAACGCTCGCCCGGCGGCATCGAGATGGCGGTCACCAATCTCGACATCATTGGGACGAGTTCCCTCGACTATCCGATCCAGCCGAAAGAGCACGGCATCGATTTTCTCCTCGACCATCGCCACTTCTGGCTGCGATCGCCGCGGCAGCGCGCCATCGCGCGCGTGCGCAATGAAGTCGAGCAGGCAACCCACGACTTCTTCTACGCACGTGGCTTCCTCCGCGTGGACACGCCCATTCTCACAGCCGCAATCGGCGAACGATCGGGGCTCTTTTCGACTGAATACTTCGACGAAGGCAACGCCTACCTCGCTCAAACGGGACAGCTCTACGGCGAGGCTGCAGCGGCGGCGTTCGGCCGGATCTACACCTTCGGTCCGACGTTCCGCGCCGAGAAATCCAAGACGCGCCGCCACCTCACGGAATTCTGGATGATCGAGCCGGAAGTCGCGTGGAATGATAGCGATGACAACATGCACCTCCAGGAAGACTTCGTGTCCTACCTGGTCCGTCGCGCGCTCGATCGCTGTGCGGCAGACCTCATCGTACTCGAGCGCGACACCGCGCCACTGGAGCGCGTCACGCCGCCGTTCGTGCGACTCGACTACGGCGATGCGATCGAGCTACTGAAGCGCAAAGGCAGCACGACTGTCTGGGGAGACGACCTTGGCGCCGAGGATGAATCGCTCATCGTCGCCGAATACGACAAGCCTGTTTTCGTGATGAACTATCCGCGCGAGGCGAAAGCCTTCTACATGAAGGAGAATCCCGCCGACCCG
>DATJET010000170.1:0-15674 GCA_035496295.1 Gemmatimonadaceae bacterium | reverse complement strand
TCAGCCGCTTGTGCCAGTCGCGCCGGCGGCGCAGGAGCAGCGCTGCGCCGACGAGGATCGCGAAGACGAGCAGGACGGCGAGAATGAAGCCCATGAACTGGAGCGGGTGACCACCGTGCGTCGGGCCGTGCAGCACGCGCGCCGTACGACGCACCGCCACCGCGGTGCCGACGATCACGATCAGGCCCGCCAGCACGGCGCCCAAGATGCCCAGTCGTTTGTGCAGTTGAACGCGATGGGTGGCGATCAAAGTCGTCTGCACGAAAAACAGAACGAACCACGACGTCATCAGCGCGCCGTGCAGATGCAGCAGCCATGGCAATGCCCGCGTGCCGAACAGCAGCTTCAGGTAGTACGTTCGCGAGAAACCGACAACCACCACCGCGAAGGCCGCGATGGCGGCCCAACGATACAACGCGTGGTCCGCGCGGTTGCCAAGCATCCTTGCGGACGGGCGAGCGCCACGAGCGTCCACGGCGTCTGCCGATACGTGCACCCCGTCCGCCCGTTGGACCGTCGCCTCGTTAGTCATCGTTCCTTCCTCTCGCTATTCTCTTCCAGTCGGCCGATGAACCGCGTGACCGCCGCGAAATAATTCGTCGCATCGTCCCACATGTCGAAGTGCGAACCGTTAGGACAGATGGCGATGCTGACATCGCGGTCGTTCGTCATCAGATCTTTCATACGCTGATAGTCGTATGGCGGCATGAAGTCGTGGGTCGCACCGATGAAGAGCGTCGGTACGGTGAGAGACGCCATCGCGGGCTCGTAGTTCGTCGCATTCATGTCTCGATTGAGCCACCGCATTGCGGCGCCGGCCGCGTGGTCCTTCGAGCGTTTGACCGGATCGGGCATGGGGTCGAGGCGGAGGTAATGTCGCCGGAGGTAGACCGGCATGACCCTGGCCATGACCCTTTCAAAAGCCTGGCCGCTGCTATGGGGGTTCATCAAGCCGAACCGTATCGAGTCCGCATACTGCCTAACGTCCGGCAGGGAATCCACGATATCGGCGATCAAGAGGTGCTGGTACTGCTGATGTCGCCCGAACGCGAAAATGGACGCGTTAGACAGGATCAATCCCTTCAGGTGCCGCTGATACTTTGCCGCGTACGCGGTCGCCAGCAGCGCACCCCACGAGTGACCGAGCAAGTAAAACTGCTCGAGCCCCAGCGCCTTACGAACCTCTTCGACCTCTTCGACCTTCCGGGCCACGGTCTGGAGCGTGGTGTCCGTCGGCTGATCGGAGAGGTACGAGCCGAGCTGCGAGTAGAAGTAGATCTCGTAGCCCGGGCCCAGACGTTCCGGGAAATTCTCGAAGTATTCGGGGGACCCGCCCGGTCCGCCATGCAACAGCAGGAGCGTGATTTTCCCGTCGCCGATCCGCTGGGTCCAGACCTTGTACTTCCCTCCGTCAACCGGAATCATGCGCACGCCGGGTGCGTGCATTTTCGATTCGTACACGCTGTCCCTGGTCTGCGCACACGCTGCATTCCCGACAGCGGTGCCGGACATCGTGAACAGGGCCGCGGCGATGGCGAGTGTGCCGAGCATGCGCACGGCTATGTCCTCATGACTGATTGTTGATCGTGCTGCCGAATTCGGTCATGTCGTTCACGGTTAGCAGTGGGTTCGGAGCCCAGCATGCGACCCAATTTTCGTCGTTCGCGTTACTCAGGCGTTATCGCACCGCTACGCCGTCCAGGTGGCTCGCGCCAACCAGTCGCCGCGCCGATTGTGCGAGTCGCGTCAGACCCCTTGCTCACTTAGGTATGGCCGACCATCGTGTAACCCGTAGGACGGTGGCCACGTAGTGTGATCAACTGGGCATACCGGGGGATGCGAACATGGCGGGAAGCGACCTCTACACCGGAACGTTGGACGTGCTGATCCTCAAGGCACTCACCTGGGGACCCATGCACGGCTACGGCGTGGGCAAATGGATTCGCGACACCACCCGCGACGCGCTACAGGTCCAGGAAGGCGCGTTGTACCCGGCGCTCCACCGGCTCGAACGAAAAGGACTGCTCGAGGAAGACTGGGGCATCTCTGAAACGGGGCGCGAAGCCAAGTATTACAAACTCACGAGCGCGGGCCGGAAGCACCTGCAGGCCGAGGTGACGCGGTGGACGCGGTACACGCTCGCGGTGTCGGCGGCGCTCAACGCAGCGCCCGCCTGACGCGCCGATCAGCGCGATGAAGCGAGCCTTCCATCTCTCCGCCGGATCCCGCGGCGTCACGCGCGACGTCGACCGCGAGCTGGCCTTCCACATCGAGATGCGCACGCGCGAGCTCGTCGCGTTGGGCAAGAGCCACGCCGACGCGCGCCGCGAAGCGATCGCCGTGTTCGGCGACATGTCGGCGGTGCGCACCGAATGCCTCTCCGTACAAGGACACCACACGCGCGAACGCGCGAGGGCCGAATTCATGCACACACTCTGGCAGGACGTCCGCTTCGCCGCCCGCACGCTGCGCCGCGCGCCCGCGTTCACCATCGCCTCGCTCGTCACGCTTGCGTTAGGCATCGGCGCCACGACGGCCATCTTCAGCGTCATCGACGGCGTGCTGCTCCGGCCGTTGCCGTACGCATACGGCGATCGCCTCGTGCACGTCGCCCAGCCGGCCAACGCCGGCGCGATCCCCGACGTCGGCTTCTCGCCCACGGAAGTCTCCGACTACGAGTCACAGACGCACAGCTTCGACGCCATGGCCGAGTATCACACGATGGCGTTCACCCTGTTGGGACGCGACGAACCCATGCGCGTGCAGACGGGCGTCGTGTCGGCCGGGTTCTTCAATGTGTTAGGCGTGAAGCCCCTGCTCGGCCGCACGTTCCGCGCGGGAGAGGACCAAGCCGGCGCGGCGCCGGTGATCGTGCTCAGCTACGAATTCTGGCGGCGCTCGCTGGGCAGCGATCCGAACATTGTCGGCAAGACGTTCACCATGAACGACCGCGTGCACACCGTGATCGGCGTCCTGCCCTTCCTGCCGCAGGACCCCGACCACAACGATATCTACATGCCGGTGTCGTCGTGTCCGTTCCGCATGTCGGCGCACGTGCTCGAGTCGCGCAAGGCGCGCATGGTCACGTTGTTAGGCCGGCTCAAACCCGGCATCACCCTCACGGGCGCCACCGCCGATGTGTCCGGCGTCGCCGCACGCCTGCACCGCGAGTACCCCGACGCCTATCGCGCAAACGACCGCCTGGGCGTGTCGGCCACGATGTATCGCGATGAGATGACGCGCGGCGCGCGTCCCACGTTGCTCGTGCTATTGGCAACGGCGGCCTTCGTGCTGCTCATTGCGTGCGCCAACGTCGCCAACCTCACGCTGGCGCGCGAGCTCCGCCGCGAGCGCGAGATGTCGTTGCGCGCCGTGTTGGGTGCGGGCCGCCGCCGCATCGCGCGCCAGCTCGTGACCGAGAGCACGCTGCTCGCCGTCGTCGGCGGTGCGTTAGGCTTGGCCGTCGCGTCGAGCTTGCTGGGCGTGCTCAAGTCCTTCACCGCCCTGTTCACGCCACGGGCCGCCGAGATCGGCATGGACGGCAGCGTGCTCGCGTTCGCGTTCGCCGTGTCGGCGCTCACGGGCATCTGTCTGGGCTTGATTCCCGCGATCACCTCCCGCCGCGATCTCGCATCGGGCCTCAGGGAGGACGGACACGGGTCGACGTTGGGCGGCACGCGTGTGCGCCTCCGCGGCGCGCTCATCTCCGCGCAAGTGTCGATCGCATTCATGTTGCTCGTGGGCGCCGGCTTAATGCTGCGGAGCTTCGTCAACCTCGAGCGCGTCGATCCGGGGTTCGACCCGGCCAACGTGCTCACGGTACGCATCGATCTCGACTGGACGAAGTACAAGACCGGTCCGCTGATCCGCAATTTCGAGGAGCCGCTCCTCGATCGGCTGAGGGCGCGTCCGGGCGTCACCGCCGCCGCCGTTTCGAACGCATCGCCGATGAATGAGGGTCAGCCGAACAACGCGCCGTTCCGCATCGACGGCCACCCACTCGGCGCGGGGCAAAGTGCGCCCACGATGGACGTGCGCATCGGGTCGCCGGACTATTTCCACGTGCTCGGCATTGCGCTCGTTAGCGGACGGATCTTCACAGCGGCGGACCGCGACACCCTGAACGAGCCGGTCGTGATCAACCAAACCGCCGCGCGCCGCTATTGGGGCGCCGCCAATCCCATTGGGGCGCGCCTAACGTTCGACGACGGCAAGGATTGGGTGACCGTCGTGGGCGTCGCGGGCGACGTGTCGCAATACGGGCCGGCGCAACCCGAGATGCCCGCGCTGTACGCGCCATTCAACCTGAGCACCACCAGCGACATGCGCGTTCTCGTGCGGACGCGTGGAGACCCGGCCTTCGTCGCGCGGGATTTGCGCGCCATTGTGCACGACATGGATCCGGCGCAGCCGGTCACCGAGGTGCAAACGCTGGCGAAACTGCGCGGCGATGCCGTTGCCACGCCGCGCATCACAATGTTGCTTGTCGGCGCGTTCGCCCTGGTGGCCCTCGTGATCACAGCGGCGGGCCTCGCCGGGGTCATCGCGTTCACGGTCAGCCGCCGCACACGGGAAATCGGGATTCGCATTGCGTTGGGCGCGCAACCGGGCGGCGTTCGTGGCATGGTGCTGCGCCAAGGCCTGCGTCTGGTGGCCGTTGGCCTCGTGATCGGCGCCGCGGCAGCGCTTGTCCTGACGCGGCTCCTCTCGCGGTTCCTGTTCCAAGTGAATGCGACCGACCCCATCACGTTCCTCGGCGTCGCCGCGCTGTTCTGCGGCATCGCGGCCTTGGCGTGTCTGGTTCCGGCGCGCCGGGCGACACGCGTGGATCCGATGATCGCGCTGCGCGAAGCGTAGCCGGCTATGGCGGGCGCGCCGGGCGGGCGCTACCGTTGCGTCGCCGTGTGTTGGGCGTCGAAACGAAAACCCTCCCGAGCGCGCCATGCAGATCACCGTCCACGATGAGAACCGCCTGGTGCTGCACCAAGGGCCGTGGGGCCTGCGGGGCATGGGCATCCTGTTCGCTGCGTTAGGCTTCGGCGTCCTCTGGTACATCACCCACGGCCACCTGGGCGAGCACAACGCGTGGGTCGCGGTCGTGGTCGGCGGGACCTTCGGGCTGACCGGCCTCGCGATGACGGTGCTGGCGGGCGACCTCCTCTGCACGTTCGACAAGACGTCGCGCACGGTCACCATCCAGCACCGGCGTCTTGTGCAGCCGGGTACCGATACATACGCCTGGTCCGACATCTCGGACGCCGCGCTCGAGAAATCGATGATGAGCAGCGGCCGCGGGAACCAACAAACGCCGGTCTATCGCCCGGTGTTCGTGATGAAGGACGGGACGCGCACACCGTGGACAGCCGTCTCGACGGGCGACCTCAAACAACAGGGCAACTGCGTGGCCGCGGTGCGCGCCTTCACCGGATGGCACTCGCTGCCCGACGCGACGAGCGCCGCGGACAGTGCGGCGATTCAGCGGGCCGCAGCGGCCCTCCGTAAGGCGCGCGTGCTGATGTTCCCCATCATCGGCATCTTCGTCCTGGTGGGCGCGATGATGTACCTGTCGCAGGTCAAACGCTACCTCACCTGGCAGCCGGTGCGCGCCCGCATCGTGACCACCAGCATCGCGAGCTCGAGCGGCGACAACGGAACGGTGTATCGCCCGGTAGTCTCCTACGCCTACCCGTATCGCGACGGGGTCGTGATCGCGACCGGGAGCACGATTCTCAAAATGTCGAGCAGCTACCGTTGGGCGGACGGCATCCAGCAGCGCTACCGCGTGGGCGACAACGTAACCGCGTACATCAACCCGGCGAACCCGAGCGAGGGGTTCGTGGTTCGCGAGCTCTCGTGGTTCCCGTTGCTATTTGTCGCGCTCCCGCTGCTCATGGGCGTCCTCGTGGCGCACGCGACGAAGAACGGCCAGCAAGGCCTAACGCTCGCGGGCACCGAGCACGTGCCGATCCTGGATGCCGACGGCATGCGCATCCCGACGCTCACGCCGGGACAGGCGGCGCATCTGGCGACGAGCTGAGCGAAGCGGCAGCGGGATAGCGCGACGAGACGCCCGTCGTCAGCGCCAGACGCCCGTGATACCGGCCTTCCCGCACGC
Source organism: Gemmatimonadaceae bacterium (assembly GCA_035496295.1). Lineage (GTDB taxonomy): Bacteria > Gemmatimonadota > Gemmatimonadetes > Gemmatimonadales > Gemmatimonadaceae > JADGGM01. The sequence goes on along the minus strand of DATJET010000170.1, from coordinate 9,559 downwards.
GTTCGCGATGCACGGCAGCCCGTAGATCTGCTCGACGGTTCGCAGCACGTCGTCGTGATCGATGTGCTGGTCGTAGCGGCCCGGCTTGATCATCGGCCCAACGAGCAGCGTCGCGATGTGGTTCGTGCCCTCGGAATCCGGCGCGGCTTCATCCCACGTAACGATGAGCAGCCCGTCGTGCGCGGCGTTCCATTTCATGATCGCCGGCAGGTGCTGCTTCATCCACGCATCGCCCACGGCGGTGCTGCAGTCGTGCATGTCGTTGCACATGTTGGGCACGACGAACGCGAGCGACGCCGGAGCCCACGCGTACGGTTGGTTGAGCGCGGCCGGCACGTTGGTGAAATCCGCCCACGGGTTGTGCTTCCGCCGGTAGAGTCCCTTGCTCCCCTTGCAGCCCGAGAACCCAGCGTTAGGCAATGCTTCAGCGAACCCACGGAAGGTGAGGTGCGCAGCCAGCAGCTGCGTGGCGATGTTGGGCGCGCTCGAGGTGACCGGGCATTCGTCGCCTGTCACCGTCTGGACGCTGCCGGAAAAGAGCTCGACGTAGTTGGGCTGGCTCGGGTGTGCCGTCGCGTGGCTGTTGGTCATCACCGCGGCCTGCGGTACCAGGGTAGCGTTGAGATAGGGCGCGTCCTTCGCTCCGACGATGGCCGTGTAGTCGCGGTTCTCGAAGATCACGATGGTAACCGCTTTGGCATGCGGCGCCGCTGCCGACGGCGCCCGCACCTGGCCACCGGCCACGCCCACGACGACGCACAGTGCCGCCAGACACGCAATCGTGCGATGGATTGGGGTCAAGTATGTCATGATCCGTTTCTTCGAGTGGGTCCGCGACGGAGCGCGGAGCCTGTAATGCCGATGACAGGGTCGAGACCATATCATACACGCGTGCGCGCACACCCGATATGAATCATTCGGCACTCCTGGGCTCGGCGTTGCAGGCCCTGCTTCGCAACAAGATGCGCAGCCTGCTCCCGATTCTCGGCATCACGATCGGCATCGCCGCGGTGATCTGCGTCGTGGCCATCGGCAAGGCAGGCCAGACGCGCGTCCCCGTTGGTGACGTGCAGGCCATCGCCCACCAGGTTCCGCTCATCAACCGCGTCTCGCCTAACGTGGACGGCTCCATCCAGGTGGTGTAAAGCGCGCAGCGATCGCGCGAGCGCTGGTCAAGCAGCCGGCTGTCCTCCTGGCCGACGAGCCGACCGGGATCTCGACAGTCGCACATCGGGCGAGATCATGCAGGTATTCCAGGATCTGAACGACAGGGAACTGACGGTCGTCCTGGTCGAGCCCGACATTGCGCAGTTCGCCAAGCGAACGATCGTGTTTCGCGACGGCCGCATCCGAACGGACACCCTGGTCCCGGACCGGCCGCAGGCGCGGTCCGTGCTGTCGACAATGCCCAGGCTCGACGACTGATCGTTGACAACCCGACCGGGGCGTCAGCCTATTGAGAGCCCGAATACTTTGACATTCCGTTCACTGGAGGTCGCTATGCGTGGATCTATCGGCAAGGCGAGTAGCGTCATCGCCGGGGCCGGCATCGCTATCGTATCGTCGGTCGCCGTTGGTGGGACGGCGCAGGCTGCTGGTCGGCATGTCGCTATCGCGGCGGCCGACACCGTCACGGGATGTGTGTCGAAGGGGGACGAGAAAGGCGAATACACGATCACGGGGAAAGACGGGAAAAAATACGGACTGCGCAGCACGAAGGTCGATCTATCCAAGCACGTCGGCCATACGGTCACCGTCGTAGGCGCGAAATACAAGGAACACGAGGACGAGAAAGCTGAGAAAGCCGAGAAGAGCGAGACCGCGGACGAAGCGGCCGACCTGCGCGTGACGAGTCTCAAGATGGTGAGCGCGACCTGTCAGTGATGGGCTGAGCGCGCCTCAACTGCCTCGACGAACATACGGCGATACAAGGCTTCCATGTCTCGTGCGAGCCGCTCGCCGTTGCACGCGTCCGACGCGCGGACGCGCTCGCGCATCTCCCGGCGCGCCCGTGTCACTCGCTCGGGCTGCGCCGCGAGCGCGACGGCCAACGCGACGTAGCCATCCAGATCGGCGGCGACGAACTCGCCTAACCCGGCCGCACGGAGAATCGACGCGCTCTGGCGCGATGCCCACCGGTCGCCGTGGAACGTCACCACCGGTACGCCCTGCCAGATGGCTTCCATTGTCGTCGTGCCGCCGCCATAGGGAAACGTGTCCAGGGCCACGTCGATTTCATTGTAGGTGCGCAGGAAGTCGACGTGATCGGCCTGTCCCAACATGCGCACGCGGTCACGCGCGATCCCGCACAATGCGAGCGACTCGTACATGTATCGGCTCGTGCCGGCCGATGCGAGCGCGGCATTTCGCAGCACGAGCGTACTGTTAGGCGCCGCGCGCAGGATGCGGCCCCAGGCGTCGATGACATCCGGTGTGATCTTGTACTGCGACGCAAGGCAGCCGAACGCGACCGGCCGGCCCGATGCGCACGGCGCCTCCACGATGTCCGGCGTCGCGTGTGCGACCTCGAACGTGAGATAGCTGCCCGACACGCGAAGCACGCGCTCGGAATACCAGCGCTCTTCCTCCCGCGCCACGACGACGTCGTCGCCCACCAGATAGTCGAAGCACGGCAATCCGGTGGTCGCGTACATGTTGAACCACGCCGCCACCACCGGCGCCGGCCGCCATTGGAAGAGCGGCAACCGCGTTTGCTTGCTGTAGCCGTTGAGGTCCACGAGCACGTCGATCCCGCAGCGCTCGATGAGGCCCGCGACTTCTTCGTTAGGCATGCCGGCGATCGCATGCACGCCGTCGCCCTGTGCGGCGCGGTAGCCATCGCCGCCCGACCAGCCCGGGCTATCGGCGAACAGGTGCACCGCGATTACGCGGCGATCGTGATGATTGATGAGCGCCCACACGGGCTTCATCCAGTTCGCGCGGTGGAAGAACGACGACACGTACCCAACCCGCATCGGGCGTCCCTCCGCCAGCACATCGGCGGACGCGCGCGGACCCGGCCGCAACGGCGGCAGAAACTCTCGCGACCAGGCGCGCCGGGCGTCGAGCACGGCTTGATGATCGGCAGCCGCGCTGCCCGGAATCGCCAACGCCACCATCGCGCGCGGCAAGCCGGGATGCGGGCCGCGCGCCGCGCGCTCGAAGCACTGCACGGCCTCGTCGACTCGCCCCAACTCGAACAGCGCGCGACCGAGGTTGTGTTGGGCCTCGGACCAATCGGGCGCGATCTCGAGCGCGCGCTGGAAGCTTCCCGCGGCCGCCGCGTACTCGCCGCGGCTCGTTTCGGCGCACCCGGCGGTGTACCACGCCCGCGCGCGACCCGCCGCCGCGAGATTGTCGGCTTCAGCTCCCGTCACTCGCCTAACGGAACGACCTGCCCGCCCTTCATCACGAACCGCACGTGGTGCAGCGCGTGGATGTCGTGCGTCGGATCGCCCTCCACGGCGACGAGGTCGGCCAACAACCCGGGCACGATGCTTCCGCGATCGGCGAGATGAAACACGCGGGCGTCGACCACCGTCGCCGACTGCAGTGCCTGAACTGGCGTCATTCCATACTCCACGAGCAGCTCGATCTCGCGCGCGTTGTCGCCATGCGGATAGGCACCCACGTCGCTTCCATTGCAGATGGTGACGCCGGCGGCGAGCGCGTCCTTGAACGTCCGGTGCTTGAGCGCCACCTCGGGCGGCATCGGATCGATGCCCTTCCGCCACCCGTTGCGGATGAAGCCGACCTCCGTGCCCGACAGTGTTGGACACAACGGCACGCCGCGGTCCGCCATCATCTTGAACACCTCGGGCGTCACCGAATCGCCATGCTCGATGGTCGTCACGCCTGCAAGCACGGCGCGGCGCACGCCTTCGTTGCCCCGCGCGTGCGCGGCCACGTATCGGCCCGAGCTACGCGCCACCTCGACCGCCGTCTTCAGCTCCTCGAGCGTGAACGTCGGCTCGGTCTCGCCGTTCGGGCCCCACTCGTGGTCTGCGTACAACTTGATCCAATCAGCTCCGTGCTTGATCTGGCTTCGCACCGCGTGCGTAATCCCGTCAATCCCGTCGGCCTCCTCAGCGCCCTGCGGAACATCGTACCGCGGATCAAATCCACTCGGCCCGTATGATCCGGTTGCAACGATGGCGCGCGTCGCCACGAGCAGCCGTGGACCCGGTATGATCCCTTGGTTGATCGCCTGCTCGAGACCAGCGTCGGCGTAGCCTGCGCCCTCCGTGCCCAGGTCCCGCTCGGTGGTGAATCCCGCCTGGAGCGTACGGCGCGCCGCGACCGTCGCGCGCGTGACTCGCAAGGCCAACGGCTCCTTGAGCACCTGATCCGCCCACGGCGCCTCGGCGTAGGGGTGCAGGAACAGGTGCGAGTGTCCCTCGATGAGACCCGGCAGGAGCGTTGCGTTGGGCAGGTCGACCACGCGCGCGTTCGCTGGGGCATGGATCGAGGCTGTCGGCCCAACGGACGCGATCCGGTCGCCGCGCACGAGCACGGCCCACCCATCGTGGGTGGTACCAGCCGGTGCGTCGAACACGCGGGCCGGAACGAGCAGCACCGCGCCCGTATCGTGCGCCGTCGCCTGCGCCGCCGCAGCCGTGTGGCGGCACGCCGCCATCGCAATCGCCGCCAGTGCCCAACGCATGCTCGGTCCCATGTCGATTCGCTCGCTCCCAAGTAAGGCGGCCCGTCGTCTTGACACTCCACCGGGACGACGCCGAAGTTATCATTCTACTTGTCCGGACATATGACCGCGAGCCGAGTGCGATGATCGAGATTCGGAATGTGTCGAAATCGTACGGCGACTTCCGCGTACTCGACGGGTGCACGGCTAGTATCGCGGCCGGCTCGGTCGTGGTGCTCTGCGGACCATCCGGATCGGGCAAGAGCACACTCATCAGATGCATCAACAGCCTCGAGACGATCGACGGCGGCGACATCCTCGTCGACGGCAAGTCGATTCGCGCGCCGGGCACGGACCTGTCCGCGCTCCGCGCTCGCATCGGGATGGTCTTCCAGACGTTCGAGCTGTTCCCGCATCGGACGGCGCTCGAGAACATCAATCTCGCGCAGATTTACGTGCGCAAGCGCACTCCCGCCGCTGCAACCGAGCGCTCGATGGCGCTGCTCGAGCGCGTCGGGCTGGCGGACCACGCGCACAAGTTCCCGGCCGCGCTCTCGGGCGGGCAGCAGCAGCGCGTCGCGATCGCGCGTGCGCTTGCCATGGACCCGGTTGCGATGTTGTTCGACGAGCCGACGTCCGCGCTCGATCCCGAGATGATCTGCGAGGTGCTGGACGTGATGGGCAGCCTCGCCGAGCAGGGCATGACGATGTTGATTGTGACGCACGAGATGGCGTTCGCGATGCGCGTTGCCGACCGCGTGCTGTTCATGGACAAGGGCCGGATTCTCGAGGACCGCGACACGGCCTCGTTCTTCACAGAGCCGCACACCGAGCGCGCCCGCGATTTTCTGTCCAAGATTCTGCTGCACAACACCGGTGCGAGCCGCCAGAGCGGCCAGGCTCCCTCCGTCGACGTCGTGATGAGCGAATCGCTCTGGCGCCGTCGCTTCCGTGTCGACGCCTAACGTGAGAGGCTCGCGATGACCGCCCGCGTGCCGCAAAGCCGCGCCGCCGACAGCGTCACAGACGCCCCGCGCTATCAGCAGATCGCCGGCGAGCTGATCGAGAAGATCGGGAGCGGCATCTATCCCGTGGGCGGTCTCCTGCCCACCGAGATGGAGCTGTGCGCGCAGTACGGCATTAGCCGCTCCACGGTGCGCGAGGCGCTGCGCAAGTTGCGCGACGCCGGGCTCATCTCGCGCCAACGGCGCACCGGCACCAAGGTGATCGCCCAACAGCCGCCGGCGCTGTATCGCCAGCCGACCAACTCGATCGGCGATCTGCTCCAGTACGCCGACGAGACACGCATCCAGATCCTGTCCGAGAAGCGCGTCATCTGCGATGCCCAACTGGCGGGGCTGCTCGAGTGCCGCGAGGGACACGCCTGGCTCAGGCTCAACAGCCTGCGCACGGTGCCTAACGATCCGCGTCCCATCTGCATGACGACGGCGTACGTCGACGCCGGCCTGCCCGACATCGACAAACACCTCGAGACCGTCTCCGGACCCATCTCGGCCATGCTCGAGCGGACGTACGGCATTCGCATCGCACGCATCGAGCAGAGCATTCAAGCGATTCGATTGGGCAAGCGGCAGGCGACGCTGTTGCGCGCCGACCCAGGAAGCCCGGCACTCCGCGCCGTGCGGCGCTACTATCGCGAAGACGGCACGCTCATCGAGCTCTCGAGCGCCATCCATCCCGGCGATCGCTTCACGTACGTGACCAGCCTCGTGCGCGAATAACGCGGTCACCCGCCCGCGACGCTCGGGCCCGCCACGAACGGCTCGGCACACCTTCTGCGCTATGTAACAGCGCCGAGTCTATGTTGCCGAGAGGTAGTAGCGTCGCATGCGCATCGCCCTGTTGTCCACGCCGTTTATTCCCGTCCCACCCCCACGATACGGCGGTACCGAGCTGGTTGTGGCCGAGTTGGCGGAGGGTCTCGAGGAGCGCGGGCACCAGGTCACGCTCTTCACGACAGGTGATTCCACCGCGTGCGTCGAGCGACGCGCGCTCTATCAGCACGCGCAGTGGCCGCCGCAACCGCTGCCCGAAATCAATCACGTGTCGTGGGCTCTGCACGAGGTCGCCGCGCACGAGTTCGACATCGTGCACGCGAACTCCGCCAGCGCGCTCGCGTGCTGGCGCGCTACGCAGCGGCCGCCGCTCGTGTATACCTTGCACCACGTGCGCGAAGAGGACCTGTCGAGCTTCTATCGCTTTTTCCCCGACGCGTGGTACGTCGCGATCTCCCACGATCAGGCGCGTCGCGAAGTTCCGCTTCCGCACGTCGAGGTGATCCATCACGGCCTCGACCCGCTCAAGTACGAGTGGACGACGTCGCCGAGCGACTACGTGTGCTTCGTCGGACGGTTCACGCCCGTGAAGGGACCGCATGTCGCGATCGATGTCGCCGCCGCCGCCGGTGTGCCGATCCATGTCGCGGGCGAAGTGCATCCGGTGGACGCAGAATTCGGAGCGCGGGAGATGGCGCATCGTCTGGCCGCGAGCCACGTGACGATGCTCGGCAGCATCGGCATGGAGGAGAAAGTTCCGCTCTTGCGCGATGCGCGCGCGCTGCTGGCGCCCATCACGTGGGACGAGCCCTTCGGTTTGGCACTCATCGAGGCGATGTTGAGTGGGTGTCCGGTGATCGCGTTTCCGCGCGGCAGCGTGCCGGAGCTCGTCGAGGCCGGCATCACCGGATTCGTGGTGCACGATGCCGCCGAGATGCGCGACATTGTGCGGGGCGGCAGCGTGCTCGATGATTTCGACCGCGAGCGCTGCCGTGCGCGCGCCGTCGAACGCTTCGGACGCGATCGCATGGTGCGCGACTACGAGCGGCTGTACGCTCGGGCAGCGGCAAAGGGACGGACGGGCGGCAGCATGAAGCCAGCTACCCGATCCAGCGCGGCGCGTCTCCTACCGACTCATCATGACGGTTGAGGGAAGGACAGAGCCAAAACCGATCTCGATGCAGGACGCCGTGGGATACACGGCCATCGATTGCCGGCACGGAACGGCCATGCACGACAGCATGGTGCTCAAGCACGAACTCCTGTTCCTGCTGCTCGACGCGCAAGGCAACATCGACCCGCCCGGGCATTGCGGCCTCGGACTCTTCCACCACGACACGCGGATGCTGAGCCACTACGTGTTGAACGTGGCCGGCGGCACACCGATTCAACTCTCGTCGCAGGTGATCCGGACGTTCAGCGCGCAGATCGACCTGGCGATCGACGATCAGACGTTCGGGGGCGACAATTGGAACGTGTCTAACGCAGTACACGTGCGTCGTGAGCTGTTGCTCGACGAGCAGCTCACCGAGCGCGTGACGTTCACGAATTTTCTCTCGTCGCCCATCGACTTCTGGGCGGCCCTGTCGGTGGCGAACGACTTCGCGGACATCTTCGAGGTGCGCGGCTGGAAGCGGACCCAGCGCGGCACATTCCTGGAACCGGAAGTCAACGAGCGGTCGATCGCGCTGTCGTATCGTGGTCGCGACGGCCGCACGATTCGGAGCCTCGTATGCTTCGACATGACGCCCGACGACATCGGATCCGACGGCGCGCGGTGGCGGTTCCGTCTCGAGCCGAACCAGCCGCACCACCTCGAGTGGCACGTGATTCCCGACGCACCGGCCGACGTGGAAGACGATTATTCGAGTCCGGCGCACACCGGGAACGGCACGTTTCGGCGCCGCCACGACGCGATGGAGACGCTCTACGACGGGTGGCGCGACTCGTGTACACGGTTCGTGACCAACGTGCCGGAGTTCAACACGGCGTTGGACCAGGCGACGATCGATCTGCGCGCGCTGTACACGCAGGTCGACGATTTGCCGATTATCTCGGCCGGCATCCCGTGGTATTCGACGCCGTTCGGCCGCGACTCGATCATCACGTCGCTGCAGACGTTAGGCATGAATCCGGTAATCGCCCGCGATACGCTGCGCTATCTGGCGCGCATGCAGGGGCAACGCGAGAACCCGCAGACGGAGGAGCAGCCGGGCAAGATCATGCACGAGCTCCGGCGCGGCGAGCTCGCGCGGGCGGGCGAGATCCCGCACGTCCCATACTACGGCACCATCGACGCGACGCCGCTGTGGCTGATCCTGCTGCACGAGACGTGGCGATGGACCGGCGACCAGGATCTGGTGCGCGAGCTGCTGCCTAACGCTGCACGCGCGCTCGACTGGATGGACCACTACGGCGACATCGACGGCGACGGTTTCATCGAGTACGCGAAGACGTCGCCCAACGGCCTGGTGAATCAGGGGTGGAAGGATTCGTGGGACGGCATTCCCTTCCCCGATGGCTCGCTGCCGAAGCCGCCCATCGCGCTGGTGGAAGTGCAAGGCTACGCCTGCGATGCGAAACGTCGCATGGCGGCGTTGTACCACGCGTTCGGCGAGCACGCGCGCGCGAAGCAACTGCGCGCCGAAGCGCTGCGCTTGCGCGAGCAGATCATGGAGTCGTTCTGGCTCGAGGAGTTGGGGACGTTCGCGCTGGCGCTGGATGGCATGAAGCGGCCCGTGGCCACGGTGACCACGAACGCAGGCCACCTGCTGTGGTGCCGCGTTCCCGACGCCACGCGCGCCGCGCGCACCGGCGCGCGCCTGCTCGCGCCGGACATGTTCTCGGGCTGGGGCCTGCGCACCCTGAGCGCCGAGCATCCGGTGTACAACCCGATGAGCTACCACGACGGATCCGTGTGGCCGCACGACAACGGCATCGTTGCGTTAGGCTTGTCGCTCACGGGCCAGAAGTCGGCGATGCTCCCGGTCTTCAGCGCGATGTACGACGCGGCCCTCGGCCTCCGGTATCAGCGCCTGCCCGAGTTGTTCTGCGGCATGCCGCGCTCCGAGGGGCGCCGCCCCGTGCTGTATCCGGTGAGCTGCTCGCCGCAGGCGTGGGC
>DATJET010000169.1:0-20422 GCA_035496295.1 Gemmatimonadaceae bacterium | reverse complement strand
TGTCGCAGCACGACGACGCTCTCTCGGGCACCGGATCGGCCATGGGCGTCGACGTGCCGATGCCGGTCGACATTAGCGGGCGTTTCAGTCCGCCCACCGCCGCAAGCCCGCCGCTCGTCTCGCTCATCTTCGCGTTCGAGAACGGCGGCGGGATCACCGGCCAGTTCACCGGGACGCTGACGAGGCCGAATCACATTCAGGGCACGGTTATCTTCTACGGCATCACGAACACGCCGCAGACGGCGACTGCATCGTACACACGGCGCTAACCGCCGCTGTCTACTCCGCGTTGCCTCGAACGAAAGACGGCCGAATGGATGACCCGTGGCCTTTCGTGTGGACGGTGCACCATCGGAACCTGACCGCGATTGCCTTTTACGAGCGGCTCGGTGCAACATTCAGCGACGACCTCTTGATGACCTGGCCGACCGACTAGCCGTCTCCGGCGTGCGTTCGGCTGCCTAACGCAAACCCGCCGCCGATGACCGCCCACATCCTTGGTGTCCTCGCGCTGTTCGCCGTGTCCCTGCTCCTCGGTGCCACGTGGTACGAGGCCGTGGTCATGGCACCCAACTACGAGCGGGACGTGCCGGCATCGATCGTTCTCGCCCGCCAGTTTCTCGCGCGGACGACGCCGGCGCGCTTCTTCCGCGCCGTCGCACCAGCCGCACAGCTCCTTGCACTCCTCACCCTGATATTTGATTGGCACAAGCCGGGCGACACGGCGTTCCTCGTTGGATTCGCCGCGCTGATCGTAGCCGACATCATCACGTACACGTTTCACTATCCGCGTCTCGCGATCATGTTCAAGTCGGCCGAGGCGCAGGACGCGGCTGTGCTGCGGCGGGCGGCACGCGAATGGGCTGTCGGGAATTGGGTGCGGGGCGTGCTGCTCGTCGTGGTGTTCTTCGCGTTCCTGGCGGGCACCGTGCATCTCGCGTCGCACCTGCGCGCCTAACGAAAGCGACGAGGGGGGACCATGATCGGACGCACCTGGCACGGCCGCGTTCCGGCCAAGAAGGCCGACGCGTACTATACCTATCTGCAGCGCACCGGCTTGTCCGACTACGTGAAGACGCCGGGCAACCGCGGCGTCTACGTGCTCCGCCGCGACGACGGCGACGTGACGCACTTTCTGCTGCTCACTTTCTGGGACTCGCTCGACGCCATCCGCGCGTTCGCCGGAGCCGACTACGAACGGGCGCGGTACTACGCCGAAGACGACGAGTTTCTGCTGGAGCGCGAGCCGTTTGTCAGCCACTACGACGTGCTCGGCACCCACGGCGCGCCGGCTGCCTAACGAGCAGCCGGCCGGCACCGTGATACCGCGCTCTGCCTAACTGGCGCGCGGATTCCCGCACGACGCGTACACCGCATTGTACGCGTTGAGCTCCTGGCCCAAGGTGGGCGTGGCCCGGAACTTCGCCGGGAACGCTTTCGCGACACAGTCGCTGAACCGGTCCGCCTGCGCCTGCGTCAGCATCTTCGTCATCACTTGCTGCTGCAAACTGCCCTCGGCTTGCTTGTGCGCCCACGCCCGGAGGCGCGCATCGTCCAGGCATTCCGTGCAGTCCAGCTTGTATTGAATGCCGATCGCGAGATCGTGCACGGGCGGACGCCGCGCGCCGTCATGGTCGCGAATCATTTCTTCCGGGTGCGCCAGCCGATGGTGGAGCACGGCCTGCGCGAAGCAATCACAGTCGAAGAGTCCCGCGTAATTCTGATCGCAATATGCCTTACTCTGCGGGACCTCGGCCTGAAACGCCGAGCGATCGGCATCGGTGATGGTCGCCGGCGGCTTGGGTGCGCTCGTCGTCGCCGACGCGGTCGTCGCCGGAGTCGACGCCGGTACAGTGAGCGCGGGCGCGCCGCCGTAGGTCCACTGCAGCTGGTTCACCTGCTGGTGGAACGTGTTCGTGATGTTGTCGATGAACCTGGTGCGCGTCGAGTCGGCAAGCGCGACGCTGGGGTATGGCCCCTGGCACGATTGGTACGGCAGCGCCGTGATGCCGTAGGTCGACGTCATCACCTGGTTCCACGCGGGATTCACCTTGGGTGCGTCCGCCTGCTGGACGTTGAACACACGGCTCACGTACGCGACGCGCTTCGTGAAATCACGCGTCATGCACACGTACGGCCCGGCGCCCTGGGCAGCCAAGTTCGCGGCAGCGAGCAGTGTGAACGAGAGTGCGGCGACAGCGCCCGTCGGTAACACGCGGCGACGCATGGTTCCTCCTCGACTCGGTTGTTGGGAGCGATACGCGAGAGTATGGCTGAGCCCGTGTGGTTGGGCAAGGCATCGCGGCACCGGTAGACAGCGCCGGCCGGGCGGATACATTCTTAGCGGACTCGTCCTTACTGCCCGGTTGCGACCAGAGCCGCGGGTCACCGCTCAGACTCGATGACGGCGCAGCGGCGGTACGTTAGGCAATCGCACCACTCATACGAGGAACTCCGGTGACCGACGACCGCGGGCTGCTGCGCGCAGCCGTTCTCGCTCTGGGACTCACACTCGGCGGCTTTCTCGCCGGCAATGGATTCGCGCGCGCCCGGGCGTCCGACCGCTTCGTGACCGTCAAAGGCGTGGCCGAGCGCGAAGTGAAGGCCGATCTGGCGATCTGGCCGCTGCGCGTGGTGGGCGCGGACAACGACCTGGCGGCGGCGAACACCAAGGTCGCCACGAGCGTCGCCGGCGTTAGGCAATTCCTCGTGCGCCACGGCATCGACACCAGTCAGATCCAGCTCGCCGACTTTTCCGTCGCCGACGCCGAGGCCAACCAGTACGCGCCCGAGCGGCGGCCGGCGAACCGGTACCTCGTCCAGCAGATGGTGTTGGTGCGCTCGACGCACCCGGACGAAGTGTTGAAGGCGAGCCAGCAGATCAGCGAGCTGGCGTCGATCGGTGTCGTGGTATCCGGCGGCTCGGGGTACGGGAGCGGCGACAACGGCCCGACGTTCGTGTTCACGGCCCTCAACGCGCTCAAGCCGGCCATGATCGCCGACGCGACCGCGCGCGCTCGCGAAGCCGCCGACCAGTTCGCGCGCGACTCGCACAGCGCGGTGGGCGGGATCCGGCAAGCGTATCAGGGCGTGTTCGAGATCCTGCCGCGGGATCAGGCGCCCGGCATTTCGGAGTCGAGTCAAATCGCCAAGGTGGTGCGCGTGGTGTCGACGATCGACTACTACTTGAAGTAGTCGAGGTCGAGGCCGCGTTCCTTGTTAGTATGTCCAGTCGTCGATAGATTGGCATGTCGTAGTACTATTTCTCTATCGATCGAGGTTGTGGTGGACACGGTGACGATCTCGCCAAAATTCCAGGTGGTGATTCCGCGGGACATCCGGGAACGGCTCGGCCTCGAGCCTGGCCAACAGGTACGCGCCCTCGCGTACGAAAATCGGATCGAATTCATCCCCGTGCGACCGCTCAAACACATGCGCGGATTTCTGCGCGGTATCGATACCATGGTACGCCGCGACCGCGACCGCGTGTGATCGCGCCGGCCAAGCGGACCACGCCCAACGTGGTCGACTCATCGGCATGGCTCGCGTATTTCGCCGACGAACCCGGCGCCGCCCACTTCGCGGCCGCCATCGAGGCGGTCGATCGCCTGGTGGTCCCTGCGGTGTGCCTGCTCGAGGTCTTCAAGGTCGTGCTGAAGCAGCGCGGGGAAAGCGACGCGCTCCAAGCCGTCGCTCTCATGCAGCAAGGCACAGTCGTCGACCTCGACGCAACGCTGGCCATCGAGGCAGCATCGATCGGTGTCGCGCACAAACTACCTTTGGCCGACAGCATCGTGTACGCCACGGCGCTGGCCGCGGGCGCCGTCGTGTGGACGCAGGATGACGACTTCGACGGCCTTCCAAGCGTCGAGTACTTCCCGAAATTGGGCCGCAAGTAGCGCTTCTCCGTACGCGAAACGCTGGCGACGCCCGCCGCGCGACCGTAATTTTTTCGGGACCCTCCTCCGCGAACACCGCACCCCACGATGGACCTGCGGGACCAGCTCCAAGACACGCTGCGCACCACCCATACGCTCGACCGCGAGCTCGGAGGCGGTGGTATGTCGCGCGTGTTCGTCGCGAACGAGCTGCGCCTCAACCGACAGGTGGTGGTGAAAGTTCTCGCGCCCGAGTTGATGCAGGGACTCTCCGCGGATCGATTCGAGCGCGAGATCCTGTTGGCCGCGTCGCTGCAGCAAGCGAACATCGTTCCGGTCCTGAGCGCGGGCGACAGCGCCGGCGCGCCGTACTTCACCATGCCGTACGTGGAGGGACAGAGCCTGCGCGCGCGGTTGGCGCAAGGACCACTCTCCATCGCGGAGGCGACCTCGATCTTGCGCGACGTGGCGCGCGCCCTTGCATACGCGCACGAGCGCGGCGTGGTGCACCGCGACATCAAGCCCGACAACGTACTGCTTTCACGCGGCGCGGCGATGGTCACCGATTTCGGCATCGCGAAGGCGATCGCGGCGTCGGCCACCGGTCCCCGCGGCGTCACACTTACTCAGTTAGGCACCGCACTCGGCACCCCGGCATATATGGCGCCGGAGCAGGCGGCGGGCGATCCCAACACCGATCATCGCGCCGACTTCTACGCGTTCGGCTGCATGGCGTACGAGCTCCTGACGGGACACCCGCCGTTCGAGGCGAAGACGCCCCAGCGCCTGCTGGCCGCGCACATGAGCGAGACCGCCAAGCCGGTGACCGACCAGCGTCCCGATACACCGCCGGAGCTGGCGCGCCTCGTGTCGCAGTGTCTCGAGAAGGAGCCCGACGCGCGCCCGCGCTCGGCGGACGAGATGCTCGCGACGCTCGACGCGATTTCGACCGGCGACTCGTCGCGGCAACCCGCGCTGCCTGGCATTCTCATCGGCGGCCGCGCGATGATACGGCGCGCGCTGGTGGTGTACGCGGTTGCGTTCGTCGCCGTCGCCGTGTTGGCGAAAGCTGCGATCGTTGGGATCGGACTGCCGGACTGGGTGTTCCCGGGCTCGCTCATCGTGATGGCGCTCGGGCTGCCGGTGATTCTGTTCACCGGCTACGCGCAATTCGTGGCGCGCCGAGCGGCGACGACATCGCCGACCTTCACGCCGGGCGGGACGCCGAGTCTGTCCACCCACGGAACGATGGCCAACCTGGCCCTCAAGGCGAGCCCGCACCTGTCGTGGCGGCGCGCTACGTTAGGCGGTGCGTACGCGGTCGGCGCGTTCGTGCTGCTCGTGGGCGCGTTCATGCTGCTCCGTGCGCTCGGCATCGGGCCGGCGGGGTCGCTCCTGGCCCGTGGCAGCTTCTCGGCGCGCGAGCCGGTGATCATCGCCGACTTTGCGGTGCAACACACGGACACAGCCCTCGGCGCCGTCGCCAGCGACGCGGTGCGCGCGGCGTTGTCGCAGTCGAACGTGATTTCGCTCGTGCCGGCTCCGCAGATCGCGGCGGCGCTACGCCGCATGGCGCGGCCGCCGAACACGCGCCTCGATCTGCAGACAGCGCGTGAGATGGCGCAGCGCGAGGGTGTGAAGGCCGTGGTGGATGGCCGGGTCACGGGCGTCGGGACCGGGTACATCGTCACGCTTCGGTTAGTCAGCGCCGATTCCGGCCTCGAGCTCGCGTCGTTTCGAGAATCCGGCGACGGACCGCGTGGGCTGATCGATGCCGCGGACAAGCTGGCGCGCGAGCTGCGCGGCAAGATCGGCGAGTCGCTGCACAGCGTACAGGCCAGTCCGCCGCTCGCCGAGGCGACGACGCCATCACTCGAAGCGCTCCGCCTGTTCAGCGAAGGCCAGCGCGCGAACGCGATCGAGGAGAATCCTGCGGCCGCGGTACAGTTTGCGCGTCAGGCCGTGGCGGTCGATTCGAACTTCGCATCGGCGTGGCGTATGCTCGCCGTGGTGCTCGGCAACTCGAACGGTTCAGCCGCCGCGATCGATTCAGCCGTCGAGCGCGCATATCAGTTACGCGACCGATTGCCCGAGATGGAGCGGCTGGAAACGGAAGCGTACTATTTCACTGCCGGCTCGCACGCCGACAGGGACCGCGCGCTGGCCGCATATCTCGCCTTGATGGAGCGCGGCGATTCTCAAGTGGCGCCGATCAATGCGGGCGAGGTGCTCCGCAGCATGCGCGACTTCGCACGCGCGGAATCGCTCGACCTCACCGTGTACCGACGGGATTCCGGCACCGGCATTGCGGCCGGGAATGCGATCGAGCTGGAGCTCGACCAGGGGCGAGTGGATAGCGCCGCGAAATTGATGCAGCACTGGCGGAATCGTGCGCCGACCGCCCACGGCCTGCCGCTGCACGAGCTGTCCGTGCGCTACGCCGCGGGCGACATGCCCGGCCTGATGCAGTTGGTCGACACGTTGAAGCTGAGCCGCGACCAGTTGTATCGGCAATGGGGGTTAGGCATGGCCAGCGCGTTAGCACTGCTCCACGGCCAGCTCGGCGAGGCCGACCGGCAGCGGCGCGAACAGTCGACACTGATGCCACCGACGGACGCGTTACGCCTGGGCCACGCGATCTTCCGCGCCACGACCGATGCGTGGTTCCACGGCCCTTCGCCTAACGCTGTGCACGCGGTGACCGCCGCGCTCGCCGAGGTGCCGTTGCAGCGCATTCCCGAGGCCGATCGTCCATACTTCGATGTAGCGACGGCGTATGCCCTGGCCGGCGACCCGGACAAGGCCGCGTCCATCATCGCCGGGTATCGTCGTGACGTAACAGACACGACGCTCCTGCGACTCCAGGCGCCCGCGCTCCACGGCACGCTCGGCGCCATTGCGCTGGCGCGCGGCGATGCGAAATCGGCGCTCGCCGAGTTTCGCCGGAGCGACGTGTGGTACGACGGCAAACCATCGCGCGAGTGCGCGGCGTGCATTCACTTTCCGCTGGCGCGGGCATTCGATGCGGCGGGACAGGCCGACTCGGCGATCGCCGAGTACGAAGCGTACATCGCGACACCGTTTTGGCTCAAGCTGTTCGGCAGCGACAACGCGAACATCTCGTTCGGCGACGCGATGGTGCTGGCCGGCATCCACAAGCGGTTAGGCGAACTGTACGAAGCCAAGGGCGATCGCCAGAAAGCCGCGTCGCACTACGCCGCGTTCATCGCACTGTGGAAGAACGCGGACCCCGAGCTGCAGCCGCAAGTCGAGGACGCGAGGCGGCGGCTGGCGCGGTTAGGCGATACCGAGGCGAAGCGGAACTGATCTCGCCGCCACCGGCCTTCGACCGGTTGCTTCTTCGGAAGCGACACGCCCGGAGCGGATGGCCTCGGTGATCCACCGGGCCTCACGAAGAATCCACTCGTGAGTGTCTCTGCCTATGACTCCATTGAGACAATTTTTCTCAATGGCGTGGCGATCGACAGAGAAACGTTGCGCGCGCACGACTAAACGGCCGTGCCGCAACAAACGGCGGGGAACCGCAGTAGTATCTAGACGGACGCACGCGGAGCCTCGATGGACAACGCACATCCGTTGGATGCGGAGTTCCTCTCCCTACAGCCGGCGCTGGCAGGCGAGTATTCCATCGAGCGCGAGCTGGGGCGCGGCGGCATGGGGATCGTCTACCTGGCGCGCGAGGTGCAGCTCGAGCGCCTGGTCGCGATCAAGGTGCTGCCGCCTGCCCTCGCGGAACGGCCCGGATTCCGCGAGCGGTTCCTGCGTGAAGCGAGAACTGCTGCCCAACTGTCGCACCCGAACATCGTGCCCATACACCGGGTGGGCGAGGCCGGCGGCTTCGTCTTCTTCGTCATGGCGTACGTGGATGGCGAGACGCTCGGCAATCGCGTGCGCACCCGCGGGCCGCTCGATGCCGCCGCGGCCGCGCGGGTGATGCGCGAGGTGGCATGGGCGCTGGCGTACGCACACGGCCGCGGCGTCATCCACCGCGACGTGAAACCCGACAACATCCTGATCGAAAAGGGCAGCGGGCGTGCGTTAGTCACGGACTTCGGCATTGCGCGCGTGCGCCAGGCGGAGCCGGAGAGCGACGCCGAGCGAGCGATGGGGACGATTGCATTCGCGAGCCCCGAGCAGATGGCCGGGGGTGATGTAGACGGCCGTTCGGACGTGTATGGCCTGGGCGTCGTGGGATACTACATCGTGTCGGGCCGGCTGCCGTACGAGGCGCGCTCGGTGCCCGCGCTCGTGGGCAAGCAGTTAGGCGAAGCCGCGCCTCCGGTGGAGCGCGCGGCGCCCGGACTCCCCCCGGCGCTCGCGCGCGCCATCGACCGTTGTCTGCACCGCGATCCCGCGGGGCGCTTTCCGGGCGGCGAAGCACTTGCCGACGCGCTCGAGCCCGCGTCCATCGAGCGCAGCGAGCTGCCCGTCCCGCTGCGCGCCTGGCTCACGACGCAGAATCCCGCGCGGACCGTGCTCCTGGCGTGGGCGGGGATTGCCGGCCTAACGACGCTCGTCAATCTCTTCGCCATCATGCGCGGCGGCGGCCCCTCGTGGGCGAGCGTCTTTCGATGGAGCAGACTGCTGCTCGGCGCCGGCGCGACGGCGGTGCCGCTGCTAACGCTGGCTGCGTTCCACTTCAGACAAACGTGGCGTGCCCTTCACGCCGGCTATTCGGTTGCCGACCTCCGCACCGCGCTCGCGCGTTGGCGCGAAATCCGTCGCGAGGAGGTGGCGTTCGAGTCGAGTGAGACGGCCCTCGGGCCGCGCATCCTGCGATGGTTCACGTGGGGGTCGGTTGGCGCCCTCGGAGCGCTGATCGTGGTCGCGATAAACGTCGGGCATCGTTCCGCCGCGCAACTCACACTGAACACGCTGTTCAAGTTGACCATCTGGCCTGCCGGTGGGAGCTTGCTCCTCAGCAACGCGCTCGGCGTCCGATTGCTGCCCAGAAGACTGCGCTCGGCCATGATCGGCTTTGGTCGCAGCACGTTCTGGAACTCGGGATTCGGCGCGTGGGTCGGCGCGATGCTCGGACGCGGACGCACGGCTCCGCCGCAGCTGCTCAACCGCCCAACGGAAGCCGCGCTCGGACTCGCCGCGAGCGAATTGTTTGCCGCGCTGCCCACCGCCTATCGACGGGACCTGCGCGCGCTGCCGGAGCTCGTGCGCCGGCTGGAGGAACGCGCCGTCCGGATCCGCGAGCACGTCGACGACCTCACCCGCCTAACGGCAGAAGCGGAGCGCGACCTGGCCCCGTCACCCGATGACCGCGCGCGCGACGCCGTCGCCCGCCTGAGCCAGCAGCGCGACGCCGCGCGCCAGGATCTCGCGCGAACCATCGCCGCGCTCGAGTCCATCCGACTCGACCTCCTGCGACTGCACGGCGGAGTCGATCGCGCGGACACCGTCACGAGCCTGCTCGAACAAGCGCGACACGCCGAGCGCGACCTGGGCACGCTCATCGACGCGCAGCGAGAGGTGCACGCGATTGCGCCGGCACCGACATCGTGACGCGAGCACAACAATGCGTTAGGGCTTTTCGGTTGCGCTGAGTCGCGCGAGTCGGTCACGCACGTCACGCACCTGCGGCTGCAGCACGGCGTCGGCGTTCTTCCAGAGCTCGACGAATTCCTCGTAGTAGTGCGCCGCCCCCTCGCGGTCTCCTTTTTCCTCCAGGAGTTCGCCTAACCGCTTGAGCGATGGGCCGAGGAGGAACTGGTCCAGCTGCACGCGATTCGACACCGCCGGCGCATCGACATATCGCGTGTAGATCGCGATGGCCGAGTCGCGTTCGCCGGCGAGGTCGAACGCGTTGGCGATGGTGGGCAACGCGCAGAGCGTACACGAACCGACGTCGGCTGCGCGCGCGTCACGCGCAGCATCCTGGTAGCGACGTTCGGCCACGGCTATGAAGGTGGACAACTCCTTTCGGATCGCCGCGATGTTGCCGGCCGAGAGACCGGCGGTGTTCCGCTCGAAATCCGCGAGCATCGCACGCGCGAGATCCGGCCGCCCGAACGCCGCGTACAGTTGTCCGAGCCCAACGTATGGCCGGTCGAGCGGCGCAATGCTGTCGAGCGGCGTACGCGCGAGGCCTGCGCGCAGGAGCGCGAGGGCTTTGTCCCGCTGGCCTAACAAGACGCCCTCGACGACTGCCGAATCGAACGACGCGCCGAGCCGCGCCGATTGTGAGCCTTGAGCGGCCGACATCTCCGCGTTCTGACTCGCGAGCCGCAAACCGTCGGCGAGCTTGCCCTGTGTGAACGCCGCCGCTGCGGTGACGAAGAGGCGCGTCTGTTCCAGGCCGCCGTCGCTCGGATTCGCGCGCGCCACGGAATCGACGAGCGCGATGGCCGCGTCGTACTGGCGACGCGCGAGAAGAATGTTCGCGCGCTGCGCCGCCACGCGTGGATTGTTGCCTGACTGCTCGAGCTCGGCCGCGAATATCGAGTCGACGGCGGCGCGATGTCCAAGCTCGCCTTCGTACGCAATGAGGCTGCGATACGGTTGCAGCGTCGTCGGATTCGCGGCGATCGAGCGACGGAGGAGATCCGCTGCCGTGGAGAAATCGCGCTCGTTCGCATAGAGCAAGGCAAGATTGTTGAGCGCCGCGAAATTGTTGGGATGAATCGTGAGCAGCGTATCGTACGCCGCCATGGCCTTGGCTTGGTCCGGTTTCGGGCCGTCCGTGTAATAGGTGGCGATAGCGAGATACCGCTCGATCTCCGGCAGGCGATCGGCGTGCGCGTACGCTTTCTCGACGGCGCGGATGCGCTCGTCGCGATCCTGGTTGCGGCCGGCGAGCGCGACGCCGAGCGCGCGATACGCCGACGCGAAGCCGGTGTCGAGCGCCACCGCCTTACGGAACAGTGCGATCGCCTTGGTCGGATTCGCTTCGACCAACATCGCGCGCTGTCCCTCGGAGTACGCCTCGAGCGCGGGCAGCGACGCGGTCGTCACTTGCGCGAGCGGCGCGGACGCCTGCAGGTGCTTGAGCGACTCACCCATCTTGCCGCGCAGGCTGCGCGTTAGGCGGCCGATGGTGGGGATGAAGTCCTTGGCGCCGTCGGCGCTGGCGCTGAGCGACGCGAGCTCCTGGCCCGAGTCGGCGCCCACGAGGCGCATCGTGACGACGAACCCGCCGCCGGGCAGCGGCTGGATGTTGCCGCTGACGACGGCCTTGGCGCCCTCGCGCAGCGCCACCTGGCGCGCCAGGGCCGTGTCGAGCCTTGCGTTAGGCGGCCGCTGCATGCGCTGCAGTGTCGCCGCGACGGTCTGCGGCGTGACGACCGAGACAATCGGCGATTGGTCGAGGTCCGCGCGTACCGCCTCGCTCACCACGGCTCCGAGCGTGGTGTCGCCGCCGGCGGTGGAGAAGTCGGCCACGATCACATGGTCGCGGCGCGCGAGCTTGTGCGCGCCTAACAGTGAGGCGAACGGCCCGATGCCGGCGTCGCGCATCGCCATGAACCCGCCCACGACCGCGACAAACGCGACGAGCGCGACGGAGGCGAGCACGGCGCGCGCGCGCCACGAGTGGTGCCGGCGCCTCGTGACCGCCACGCCGATCGGGAATCCGAGTACGACCGTCGCAATCGAAGCGGGCGGGACCCAATCCGGCAGCCCGATGCCGTGTGTGGCCACGCGCGCGGCGGCAGCCACAATGATGATCGACGCGACATATACCACCGCCAACATCGCGAGCGACGCGCGCGATGCGCGCGCGGCGTCGTTCGAGGCACTGGTCACCGCATCGAGATCACGCGACACCTCGGCCGCCGTTTGCGGCCGCGCGTCGGGGTCCTTCTCGAGGCAGCGCATCACGAGATTCGCCAGCGCGCTCGGCACGTCGGGGCGAAGCTCGGTAATGGGGCGGGGCCGCTCGGTCATCTGCGCCGCGAGCAGCTTCTGTGGCGAGGACTCGATGAATGGCGGCCGCCCCGTGAGCACCTCGTATGCGAGACAGCCGAACGAGTAGATGTCGGCGCGGTGATCGGCGGAGGGATCGGCGGCCGCCTGCTCGGGCGCCATGTACATCGGCGTGCCGATGGCGGTGCCGATTTGCGTTAGGCCGCCGGTCTGCGCGGCAGCGGTGGCGCCGCGCGCGCCGGTACCGGCCGCCGACAGCGCCTTGGCGATGCCGAAGTCCGCGACGGCAGCCGAGCCGCCGGACAACAACACGTTCTGGGGTTTGATGTCGCGGTGGACGACGCCGCGTTCGTGCGCGTAGGCGAGCGCGCGCGCGACGTCTCGCAACACACTCAGTGCTTCCGGAATCGGTATCGGTCCTTCCTCGATCCGCTCGCGCAGCGATTCGCCGTCGACGAACGGCATCGTGTAGTACGGCACGCCGTCGACTTCGCCTGCCGTCAGGACCGGGACGATGTGCGGATGTTGAAGGTTCGCCGCGAGGAGGATCTCGCGCTTGAACCGTTCGACATTCACCGACGCCGCCAGGTCCTGCGGCACGACTTTGATGACGACGCGGCGACCAAGGGCCGTCTCGGTGGCGGCGAACACGCGCGACATCCCGCCGCCGCCGAGCTCTCGCTCGATCGTGTACGAGGGGCCGAGCCCCGTTTGGAGTTGGTCGCGCAGGTCCATCACGGACCGTGCGCCGTTTTCTGGCGCAACGCGCGGCCCCGACTGTGGACCAGGATCGTCTGCGACTCGGCGCCGGCGAGCGCCTCGCTCAGAGTGTCTGCAGTGCTCATGCGAAGCCGTGGGCGCCGGGGGAGAGTCGTCGGTCAGCCTGATGTACGGCGAACAAAGGTTGTGCGTCCGGACGCTCTTGGCTAGACGCGCCTACCGCAGAGGCCGGTGCCGCCCAAATGCTTCTGCTGCAGTGGGTCCGGCGGAGGCTTGCAGGGCGCTTCGATTCGCAGTAGCTCATCGCGGACAGGCGCCTGCTTGTCGATGCCACCCAAAACGTTCGTGGACCTACGACGAAGTCAGGTCCATGCGAGATCCTTGTGCTCATCCCGTGACGACCAAGACATACAGCGCCCGCACAGTGCGCGCGACGCGATGCGTGATCGCGCTCGCGCTGATTGCGGCAGTCGCGTGCCGCTCAACGACGCGCCCCTCATACCTCTTCATGTGGGCGGGCGACTCGGCTCACAAGGCCAGCGATTTCCTTGCGGTAATCGACGCGACACCCTCGTCGCCGCACTACGGCGCCGTGCTGACCGTGCTGCCGACGGGGAGTGCCGGCACGCATCCGCACCATACCGAGCAGGAGATGCCGGCCGACCGCCATCTGCTGGCTAACGGATTTGGTCCCGGCACGACGTATCTGTTCGACTTGACCGAGCCGCTGCATCCCAAGTTGCTCACGTCGTTCGGCGATGTCGCCGGGCTCAGCCATCCGCATACCTACTTGCGGCTCGCCAACAACGACGTCCTAACGACGTTCCAGTACGCATCCGATTCCGCGTTGGCGCACGCGAGGATGGGCGACGGCATGGGAATGGGCGGTCACCACTCGACGGGCGGCCTCGTGGAAATGGATGAGGGCGGGCGTGTGATCCTCAGCGCGCGCGCGCACGACTCGACCGTCGCCGATGGTCGCATCCATCCGTACAGCGTGCTGGCGCTGCCTAGCGTGGACCGTGCCGTGTCGACGTCGACGGACATGGATCCCGACGATTCGGTGGCGACCGGGCAGTGGATCCAGGTGTGGCGATTGAAGGATTTGAGATTGCTGCGCACGATCGCGCTCACGCCGGGTCCGCGCGGCGACGAGAACGATTACACCGGCGAGCCGCGTCTACTTCCGGACGGACAGAGCATCTACATCCACACGTTCAACTGTGGCCTCTACTTGTTGCGCGGCGTTGCCTCCGCAGCGCCCACCGTCACGTTCGTGCACGCATTCGAGGGAAAGGATTGCGGCGTCCCGCTCGTCGCGGGCCACTACTGGCTGCAGCCGGTGCCCGCGCTCCATGGTCTCGTGTCGCTCGACATCTCCGACCCCGCGCATCCGCGGCAGGTCTCAAGCGTGCGTGTCGGGGACAAGGAGGAGCCGCACTGGATCGCGATCGACGGAACGGGTCGTCGCATCGTGATGAACTCGGGCGGGTACGCGAAGGGCAACCGGCTGTTCATCGTGAATTTCGATCCCGGCACGGGCGCACTGGCGATCGACGAGCACTTTCGCGATCCGGGGAGCACGCGGGCCGGGATCGACCTTTCGAACAGGAAGTGGCCTAACGGATTCGTCGGCACCGCCGCGCCGCACGGGACGGTGTTCTCCCGCTGAGGACGCGTGGTTCCGATTTGCTGTATCGCCGAGCCCTAACGCGGGAGCGCATCATGCTGTCGTCCCACCGGTTCTCCGCATCACTCGTTGTCGCGCTGTTCATTGCCGCCACGCACTGGATTTCGCCCGTTGCACGGGACGCCGCGACGACCACGCCACCGTCGGACGCGTGCGCGCTGCTGACTGTGGCGCAAGTCAGTACTGCTCTCGAAGTGACGAGCCAAGCCGGCAAGCACATCGCGCCTTCGATCACGACGTCATGCATTTGGTCGGACGATACGGCCACGTCCATCGACCATCGACGTGTGACGTTATCGATCCTGCGCCCGCAGGGTTTCGATTTCCCGCGAAAGACGGGCGCCATGAAAACCACTCCGGCTCAAGGCATCGGTGACGACGCGTACTACCTGTTGTTCGGCAGCGATAGTCCACAGCTCATGGTTCGCCACGGCAGCGTCTCGTTCAGTGTCCGCATCCTGAATGGCTTCAAGTTCAAGCCGTTCACGCTCGACCAGGAGAAGTCGAAGGAAGCCACCCTGGCCCTGGCGGCGCTGAAGGCGCTCTGACCGATGGAGCGGTGCTCGCCCGTTAGGCGGCGCCGCCGCGCACGGTTTGCTCCGCTGCTTGCCGCGCTCGTCGCCGCGGCGTGCTCCGGGCGCAGCCCGAAATCCATCGCCGGCGACTGGGACGTGTATTTCGCGATCGGCGCCACGCCGCACGCCGGCTACGAAGGCTGGCGGCGCAAGGCGTACGCGCACTTCGCGCCCGGCGATTCGCAGTTCGCCGGCTTCATCAAGACGCGGACCGGCGCGCCGATCCTCGACGTTAGGCACGCGGACGTTCGCGGCGATTCGGTGATCCTGGTGGGCGTGGACGGCCGCACGCCGGCGAGGCTCGCGGCCTCGTGGCACGGCGACACGCTGGTGGCGGTGCCGACCATCGGCGATAGGGTCGTGTCGTCGCGGGTTCGCTTCGTCCGCCGCACCACACCGTTCACCGTCGAGAAGCTGTATTCGCCGTGGCCGGGCGCGGTGTCCGATTCGCAGTACGCGGTCAACGAGGACACGCTGGTCTACATGAACACGCGCGACGGCGCGCGACTCGCCAACTACATTGCGCGGCCCGTCGGCGCGGGACCGTTCGGCGTGGTGCTCATGCGTACGCCGTACGATCGCGTGCTCCACGCTGCCGGCGAGTTCTGGGCATCACGCGGGTACATCTTCGTCGTCCAGAGCGTGCGCGGTCGCGATCGGTCCGATGGCGACCTCGACGCGTTCGGCGACTACGACACCGACGTGCGCGATGGCTACGACGCCGTCGAATGGGCGGCGCGCCTGACGGGCGCCAACGGACGCGTGGGACTGATCGGGCACTCCGACGAAGGCCGCCTGGCGTGGTACGCCGCGGTCAGCGCTCCGCCGCATCTGGCCGCCATCGCGCCGTCCGCCGCCACCGGCGATCCATGGCGCATCGTTCCGTACGAAGACATGGTCTTCTCGCCGATCAACGTCGCGTGGACGTGCCTCATGCGCTCGCGGATGCTCGACAACATCGCCGATCTCGACGTCGGGCCGGCGCTCATGTACCTGCCGATCAGCCGGTTGCCGGAGCGCCTCGGCTGCGGCCGCGCGCCGATGTGGGATCGCTGGCTCGCCCACTCCACCCGCGACGCATATTGGCGCGCGCACTCGGTGACGACGAACATCGCGCGCGTGCGCGTGCCGGTGCTGCAGATCTCCGGCTGGTACGATGATTCGCGCGGGCCCATCGACTACACCAATGCGTTAGGCAAAGTCCCCGGCCATCCGCTCATCCGGTTGGTGATGGGCCCCGGCGCGCATAAAGGCATCGACTACGTGGACGGCGACTTCGGTCCGGAGGCGCGGGTGGACCAGCGCCGCCTCCAACTGCGGTGGTTCGACCACTGGCTCGCGGGCAAGGACAACGGCGTGGACCGCGAGCCGCCCGTGGACATCTTCGTCATCGGGGACAATGCGTGGCGGCACGAAGCGTCGTGGCCGCTCGCCCGCCAGGTGCACACCACCTGGTACCTGACATCGGGCGGCCACGCCAACACGAGCCGCGGCGACGGCGTCCTCGACACCCTTGCGCCTAACGGAGCGCCGGCCGACACGTTCACCTACGACCCGGCCAACCCCACGCCGTTTCTCATTGACTCGCGCGAGCTGGAGACGTCGCTCAACGAGGACTACACGGCGCTCGACGCCTCGCGCGCGGACGAACTGGTGTTCGCGTCGAAGCCGCTCACGAGGCCGATCGAGGTGACGGGCCAGATGTCGGCTACGATCTGGGCGTCGACCGATGCAAAGGACGCCGACTGGAACGTGATGCTGCTCGACGTGGCGCCCGACGGCCATGCCCAACGCGTGCAGGACGGCGTGGTGCGTGCGCGATTTCGAGCGAGCCCCGATCGCGCAGCGCCCATCACGCCGGGCCGCGTCGAGCGGTACGACGTGGATCTATGGTTCACGTCGCGGCTGTTCGAGCCCGGTCACCGGATCCGGGTCACGGTGTCGTCCGGGCGCTTTCCCAAGTACGACCGCAACTTGGGCACCGGCGGCGACAACGAGCGCGACAGCACGTTCGTGGTCGCGCACCAGCGGTTGCTGCACGACGCGGCGCATCCGTCACACGTCGTGCTGCCGATGATCCCGCGTTAGGCGGAGCTACGTGGCCCGCATCGCGATCGCCGGGTCGATGCGCGCGGCGCGCAGCGCGGGCACCCAGCACGCCACGACGCCGATGAGCGCCATCAGCGCCGCCACGCCCACGAACGTCGCCGGGTCGTGCGGCGCCACGCCGAACAGCAGGCCGCGCATCACGCCCGCGGCGGCAAACCCGCCGCCAACGCCTAACGCAAGGCCCGCGGCCAGCAACACGCCACCTTCGCCGAGGATCATCCGCTGCACGCGCGCGCTGTCGGCGCCCAGGCTCATGCGGATGCCGATCTCGTTCGTGCGCGCACTCACCGAGAACGCCAGCACGCCCGCGATTCCGACCGCCGCGATGATGACCGCCATCGCGCCGAACGACGTGATGAGCACGGCGTTGAGCCGCCGCGGCGACACGCTCTCATCCTTGATCTGCGCAACGGTCATCATGTGCTCGATCGGCGTCGCCGGTGCGATGCGCCGCGCGATCGCCGTCGCCTGCGCGGCAAGAGCGGATACGTTGCTGTCGGCGCGAATCACCACGGTGTTGCCCATCGCCAGCTCCTGCGCGAACGGCATGAACATGGCGCCGCGTGGCTGCGCGTCCAATCCGCCATCTTGCGTGTTGCCCACCACACCGACCACCGTGCGCCAGTCGCCGCTGATCGGCGTGAATCGCAGCACGTCGCCGGTCCACGCGATGCGCTTCCCGATCGGGTCTTCGTGCGGAAAGAGCCGACGCGCGAGCGTTTGATTGATGACCACCACGCGGCCGGCCCCGGCGCGATCCGTGGCCGCGAAGGTTCGGCCTTCGACTAACGGAATGCCCGCGGCGCGGAAATAATCCGGATCGGCCGTGCGATAGTCGGCGCGCGGCATGGCCTCGCCGACCGCGAGCGACTTGCCTTCCACCTTCACATCGAGCTGGATCTCACTGGCTTCGAGCGGCATGAGCGAGCCGACGCCGACGGACACGACGCCGGGAATCGCCAGCGCCTCCTGCTTCATGCGATCGTAGCCTTCCCTGGCCGCGGCGTCGGCGGCGCGGATGTCGCCGCCCTTGGCGATCTTCGTGATCGGCAGCAGCTGCACTTGCATCGACAACACCTGCTCGGTCTTGAGGCCGGTATCGACTTCCGACAGCTGCATCATGGTGCGGGTGAGCAGTCCGGCGCCGGCGAGCAGCACCACGGACACCGCGATCTGTGCCACCACCAGTCCGCGCTGCAGGCGCTGCCTGTTCAAGCTGCCGGTCCGGCGCGTGCCCGCCGAGATCCACGATGCAAACGTGCCTTCTTTCGGCAACGACGCGACGAACGACAGCAGCAGCGCGACCGACACGGTGAGCACGAGCGTGAACGCGAGCACCACGGTGTCGACGTGAATCTCTCCGGCGCGCGGCGAGAACCTGGCCGCGAACATCGTCAAGAGCCTAACGCCGGCAATCGCGATCAGGACGCCCGTCGCCGCGCCCAGGGCGGCGAGCACAAGATTCTCCACCAGCAGCAGCCGCCGCAGCCGGAGCACGCCCGCGCCGAGTGCCGCGCGCACGACCAGCTCCTGCTCGCGCCGTACGCCGCGCATGAGCGTCAGGTTCACGACATTGGCCGTCGAGATGATCATCACGAACGCCGCCGCGGCCATGAGCAGCCAGAGCGTGAGGCGGGCGCGCTCGCCGATCGCGTCCTTGAACGGCAACACCGCGACGCGAAAGTGCGATCCCGGGTCGTACGACTGCGTGTAGTCGTGCTGCATGCGCGCGTACGTCGTCGCGACTTCCGCGCGAGCTTGCTCGAGTGTCGCGCCCGGTGCGAGTCGCCCGACCATTTCCGTCATGCGGTGCGTGCGACCAAGCACCATCGTTGCGCTCAAGTGGTGCGGACTCACAACCATGTTGAGCAGCGCGTCGGCGGTGCTCGGGAAATACGGCGCCGCCTGGACGACGCCGATTACCGTCACCGATCCATCATCGAGCCGCACCTGCTTGCCGACGATGTTGGGGTCGCCCCGGAACCGGCTCCGCCACATCTGCTCCGTGAGCACCATCACGGGCGGCACCCCCGGTCCGTCGTCGCTCGGCCGCGTGAGGCGGCCCAGGATCGGGTGGAGTCCCATGACGTCGAAGAAGTTGCCGGTGACGAGGCCGACTTGCATTCGCGCCGTGGGCGAATACTGATCGCCCTGCACGGTCAGCGACCACGGCGAGAACTCGGCGATGCCGCCTAACGCAGGCACGCCGGCGCGAAAATCGCGGATCTCGGGCACGGAGAAGGCGATGTCCTCGCCGGCGGGGCCGTCGATCGACTGGCGCAGGTAGAGCAGGCGATCGCCGTCGCGGTTGGGCAGGGGCTTGAGCAGCACGCCGCGCACGACGCTGAAAATCGCGGTGTTGGCGCCGATGCCCAACGCCAGCGTGATCACGACCACTGCCGTGAAGGCGGGGCTGTGTCGCAGCGACTTGAGCGCGTAGCGCAGATCGGCCGCCGCGCTCTCGAGCCACGGCACACCGCGTTGGGCGCGGACGGCTTCGGCGGCGATGGTGAGGCCTCCGGACGCCAGCATGGCGCGCCGCCGCGCTTCGTTAGGCGAAAGCCCGCGTCGCACGTACTCGGCCGTCTCCATGTCGAGGTGCGCTTGCAGCTCGTCGCGGAGCTCGGCGTCACGGCGATGTCCGGTGAAAATGCCCGCCAGCCGAGCGAGCCAGGCCCGAACGTGTCTCATGGTGCCTCTCCTTCGCGTCGGGGCGCGAGAAACGCGGCGATCAGATCCGCAGTGCGGTGCCAATCGCGAGTCTCGCGTGCCAGTTGTTTGCGGCCGAGTGCGGTGAGCGTGTAGTACTTCGCGCGGCGATTGTTCTCGGACTGGCGCCATTCCGCCTTGATGCATCCCTCCTGCTCGAGCTTGAGGAGCGCGGGATACAGCGTGCCGTAGTTGAGGGTGAGGCGGCCTTTGCTCGTTTCCTCGATGCGCCGCGCGACGCCGTAGCCGTGCAGCGGGCCCAAGACCTCGAGGGTCGTGAGGATCATCAGGGCGAGGGTGCCCTGCTGTACGTCGAGCTTGTCCGCCATGCGCCGGTCCTATGGGATACCAACATGACGGTACGGCAACCGATTTGGTTTCGCAAGAGACCGGCAATCACGCGCTGCTATCTTTCTGCTGTCCTAGATGCGGGCAAGCCATGTCAATGCAGGCAGACGTGATCCTGAGGCGCTTCGAGCAGCCCGACGAAGTGCGCGAGATGGTGAAAGGCCGGTTCGAGCTCGTGCGGATCGGCGGGATGACCATCGGGCGAGCGACCTACGAGCCGGGATGGCGGTGGTCGGAGCACGTGGGTCCGTCCGTTGGGCAGACGCGATGCTCGGTCGAGCACATCGGGTTGGTCATCGCCGGAACGGCCACTGCGGCGTTCGGAGATGGCCGGGTGATCGAGCTGCGTGCCGGGGAACTGTTCTACATCCCGCCCGAGCCGCACGACAGCTGGGTCGTCGGCGATGTCCCCTATGTCTCGTTGCACTTTCTCGGCGCCGACCATTACGCACGGCGGGATTAGCGGCCCATCGCGTACGCCATCTTGATCAGCACCGTAT
>DATJET010000168.1:0-31516 GCA_035496295.1 Gemmatimonadaceae bacterium | reverse complement strand
TACTACCCGCCACGTTGGGGATCATGTCGCAATCGATTACCGCCGCCACGGCGCTGACGCAGCCCGCGTCCCATCCGCGCTGGCGTTCCATCGAGTGGACGTTGCCGCTCCTCATCTGCGCGCTGCTCCTCGTGGTGATGGCGGTGTTCGCCGCGCTCACGTATGCAGCCCTCCGGCATGAGAGCATACGCGCCGCGGAAGCGCGCACCGACAACGTCGCCCAACAACTGGCGTCGCTGCTCGATGTGTCGATGCAGCGCACGCTGTCCGATGCGCGCCAGGCGGGCATGACAACCGCGTTCGTCGCGTTTCTGCGTACGCCCAACGACAGCACCAAGGCCGCCGCGCAGGCCGAGCTGGGCCGGCAGGCCGCACGCTCGCCGCAGACCCTCGGCATGGAGCTGCGCGACGCCGCCGGGCGCCGTGTGTTGGGCACCACCTCGTTCTCGCCTAACGGCGCGCTCACCGCACCGTCGCCGGGGCGCGACGCCGAGGTGAGCCCCTTGCGGGCGTCCGGCAGTTCGATCTGGATCGATGTGGTCGCGCGGGTGCACGCCGGGGCGTCGGATACGTTAGGCACGCTCGTGCAGTATTCCAAACTCGGGAGCGCGCAATCGCAGAAAGCCCTCTCCGACCTGATCGGCCCCAACGCGGTGTTCTTGTTGGGCGATCAGGACAACTCGATGTGGACCAACCTCGAACGGCCGGTGCCGGGGCCATCGTTCGATGCCCGCAAGGCGCGAGCGCTGACGCACGACACCGTGGGCGGCGGACGCATCGGATCGATCATGCGCATGCGGTCCGCGCCGTGGGTCGTGTGGGTCGGCCTCCCCATCACGACCGTGCTCGCGCCGGCGCATACACTGCTCGGCCGTCTGGTGGTGACCGCCGCGATCATTCTCGTGGCCGGCGCCGGTCTCGCGTGGATGGTGAGCCGCCGCCTTACGGGACCGCTCGGCGATCTGACCGAGGCGTCGGAAGGCATCGCGTCCGGCGATTACACGCGCCGCGTGCCCGCCGTGCGCGACGACGAGTTGGGTCGTCTCGCCGTGTCGTTCAATTCGATGGCCGCGCAGATCGAAGACGGCCGTCGCGGCCTCGAGCAGCGCGTCGCCGAACGAACGACCGAACTGCGGGGCGCGTTGGAGCGCTTGAGCCTCGCCCAACAAGAGGTCGTCCGCACGGAAAAATTGGCGTTCCTCGGCCAGCTGGCCGGCGGAGTGGGTCACGAGCTGCGGAATCCGCTCGGCGTGATGACCAACGCCGTGCACTATCTTGGACTGGTGCTGCAGAACGCGCCCGCCACGGTGGTCGAGTACCTCGGCATTCTGCGGACGCAGATCGGGCTCGCCGAGCGTATCGTGGGCGACCTGCTCGACTCGGCGCGGGTGAAGTCGCCGCAGCGGGAACCCGTCGCGGCGGCCGACCTCTTTGCCGACCAGCTCAAGCGCATCGCGATCCATCCCGGCATCACCGTGAACGTCGACGTGCCGCCCGACGTCCCGCCGTTGTACGTGGATCGCGTTCAGTTAGGCCAAGTGGTGCTCAACCTCATCAGCAACGGCGCGCAGGCCATCGGCGAGAGCAAGGGCACCCTCACGCTGCGCGCGCGCGGCGACGGCAATCGCATGGCCGTGCTGGATGTCCACGACACCGGCGGCGGCGTCGCCCCTGAGAACCTGGACCACATCTTCGAACCGCTGTTCACCACCAAGGCACGCGGCCTCGGGTTAGGCCTGTCGGTGGCGCGGTCGTTGGTCACCGCCAACGGTGGTGAGATCTCCGTCGAGAGCGAACAAGGCCACGGCAGCACCTTCACCGTGCGCGTGCCGATCGCTGGAGCGCCCGCATGAGCAAGCGCCGCATTCTCATCGTCGACGACGACCGCCTCATGGTGCGCACGCTGCGCGACATCCTCTCGATGCGCGGCTGGGAAACAGACGGCGCGCACAGCGGCGAAGAGGCCGTCGCCGCGGTCCGCGTCAACGAATACGCGGTCGTGTTGATGGACGTGCGCATGTCCGGCATCACGGGCGTCGAGGCGCTGCGGGAGATGCGTGCCTTACGACCAGACCTCCGCGTCATCCTCATGACCGCGTACGCGGCCAACGAGCTGCTGGCGCAGGCCGAACGCGATGGAGCGCTCCACGTTTTTCCGAAGCCGGTGGAGCTCGACCGCTTGATGGGCGTCCTCGACGCGGTGATTTCGGAGGCGCGCTGTGTGCTCATCGTGGATGATGACAAGGACTTCCTGCGCACACTCGCCGACCTCGTCGCCACTCGGGGCTATGGAACGTTGCAAGCCGGCACGTTGGACGAAGCCCTCACGCTGCTCCAGGCCCAGTTGCCGGGCGCCGTGATGCTCGACCTGCGGCTCGATGGTCTGGAGCCGCGCGAAAACGTGCTGGCCATCAAGAGTGTGAGTCCGGCGGTCGCACTCATTTTATACAGCGGCCATCCGCAAGCGCTCGCACAAACCACCGGTAGCCTGCCACCCAAATTCATTCGCGCCATTCTGCAGAAGCCCTTCCCTCTCGACCGGGTCTTCGAGCTGCTCGATGAGATCTTCGCTGGCTGACCCGCTCGCCGTGCTGGTTGTCGACGACGACGACCAGATGCTCCGGACCATCGGCGACCTGCTCACGCTGCGGGGTTATCGCTCGTTCGGTGCGGCGACCGCGCTCAAGGGCTTGGAAGTCGCGTCGCACATGGACCTCCCGCCGGCTGTCGCGTTGGTCGACCTGCGTCTGCCGGACATGGACGGGTTCGAGCTCGTTGGGCATCTGCGTCTCGTCTCGCAGCTCACGGAAGTCGTGATTCTCACCGGCAACGCATCGCTCGACAGCGCGGTGCGCGCGCTGCGCGAGCAGAGCTACGACTATCTGGTGAAACCGGTGCAGCCCGAGTTCCTGCTGCAGAGCGTCGATCGGGCGGCCGAGCGCTGGCGACGCAAGAGTGCGGAAGCGGCGATGCACGAGAGCCAGGAGCGGCTGCGCCGCATCTTCGAGCACGTTGGGGACGCGCTGTTCATTGCGACCGAGGATGGCGCCATCGTGGAAGCCAATCCGGCAGCGTGCCAGCTCGCCGGCCGCAGCGTCGACGAGCTGCGCACGCTCGCCGTCCACGATGCGTTAGGCCTTCCCGACGTCGACCCGGCTGGCTCACCTGGACGGACGCACGGCATTCTGCCCAACGGAGAATACCGGGTCAAGCAGAAGGATGCAACGCAGGTGCTCGACGTGCGGTCGGCGGCGTTCGTGCCCGGCATGATCGCGTACAGCGTGCGCGACCTCACCGCCCAGCGGCGCCTCGAGGAAGAACTGCACCAATCGCGGAAGATGGACGCCATCGGCCGGCTGGCCGGCGGCGTGGCGCACGACTTCAACAACGTGCTCACCGCCATCACCTGCTACAGCGAGATTCTCCTTACGGCGTTCGAGGACAGCGACGACCGGCGCACGGACGTGCTCGAGATCAAGAAGGCCGCGCGCCGCGCCGCCTCGCTCACGGGTCAGCTCCTCGCGTTCAGCCGCCGCCAGGTGCTGCAGCCGCGCATTCTCGATCTCAACTTCGTGGTCGACGACATGCAGCGGATGCTCGCGCGCATGATCGGTGAGGACATCCACCTCACCATTCGACACGATACCGGCCCGCAAACCGTGCGCGCCGACCCGGGTCAGTTAGGCCAGGTGGTCATGAACCTCGCCGTCAACGCGCGCGACGCGATGCCGTCGGGCGGCGAGCTCACGCTCGAGACGGGCGGTTCCACGCTGGATGCGCCGCTTGCACACGCGCACGGCGCCGTGCCGCCTGGCGAATACGCGACGCTGCGCGTCACCGATAGCGGGCACGGGATGTCCGACGCGGTGCTCGCCCATTTGTACGAGCCGTTCTTCACCACGAAAGAGAAGGGCCGCGGCACCGGCCTCGGACTCTCCACGGTGTACGGCATCGTGTCGCAGAGCGCCGGACATATCACGGTCACGAGCACCGAGGATGTCGGCACGACCTTCACCGTGTACTTGCCGCGCATCAAGGAGCGTGAGAGCGAGCAGGACGCGTCGGCGACGCCGGCCGTCGCGACGAGCGGACACGAGACGATTTTGTTCGTCGAGGACGATGGCGCGGTACGGGCACTCGTCGTGCGCGTGCTCGAGTCGCACGGCTATCACGTGCTCGCGGCGGCCAACGCCAAGGACGCGTTGGCATCGGCGGCCGCGCACCAAGGCGAAATCCACCTGCTGGTCACCGACGTCGTCATGCCGGGTTGGAACGGCCGCGAGCTCGCCGACAGACTGTCCGAGGCGCGGCCGGGGATGCGCGTGCTCTACCTGTCGGGCTACGCCGACGATGCGCTCTTGCGACGCGGCATCACCACCCGGCACACGTGGCTCCTGCAAAAGCCCTTCGACACCGCAGCCCTGCTCGGCAAGATCCAGGAAGCGCTCGGGACGGCCGTTGGCGGTCCGGTCGCGCGCCGTTAGTCCGCGCGCTCGATGACTAACGGACCGTTGGTCGTCATCGCGCGCACCGTCGGTCCGCCCGAGCCCAGATCCGTCTCCAGGTGCCGCTTGACCATGCCCTGGATGGTGATCGGAATCCCGATCGACATCGGCCCGTTCGACGTTCCTGTCTCGAGATGCGCCGAGTACGACGCCGGAATCCTGATGACCACCGGGCCGTTGGTCGTGTAGGCGTCCAGACCCTGCCCGTCCCACGACGTGCCGGTGAGATACACGGCCAGCGGTCCGTTAGTCGTGTGACCATGCACGTCGCCGCCCGCGTCGTCGATGTCCATCGGGCCGTTCACGGCGCTCAGCTGGATCTTTCCGTGTACGGACTTGATGGCCACCGGTCCATTGTGGGCCGTGATGGAGAGGTCGGACGCACGCGGCACCAGCACGTCGAACGACACCGACCACGACGCGCCACGGTGCGACTCCGGCCCGTCCGCGTGAATGTTGCCGTTCGTGATCGTAATCGAGATGGCCTTGGCGAGCGCCTGCGCATCGTCCTCGCTGCGCGCGTTGGTCTGCACTCGCGCGATGATGTCGATGCTGTCGCGATCCCAACCGGCCACGCGCGCACCGCCGTTCTCGCCGCCGTCCACCGTGATTGTCCCGCCCGTCGCGTGCGCACCCATCGTGCGCTCCTCGCAGTACCGCGGCCGGTCGTCATCCTGCGCGTCGTCCCGGCAGTGCTCGAGCCAGTTGCGGTCGGAGTGCTGGGCATGCGCGGCTGGAACGGCCCACACGAGTGCGACGAGAGCGATGACGGTGGACAGACGGCGACGCATCGAAGCCTCCGAGTTGGCCCTGTTGGTTCGCCGGTTCAGACCGGCTATTCGGGTTCGACAGCGCCAAGCCGGGATTGGTTTGTTTGCGTCAGTCTGCCGCGATCGACGCCTGAGACGAGCCTGCTTCTCGGACGCGCTCGGCGTGATGTCGTCCATACCAGAAGTAGATCGCGAGACCGACGACGAGCCAGATCACGAGCCGCGCCCATGTTTCGAGCGGCAGGCCGATCATCTGGGCCAGGCAGATCGCCGCGCCCAACAGCGGGACCCATGGCATGCCGGGCGTCTTGAACGGGCGCGCGAGATTCGGCTCGCGCCGGCGCAGCACGAGCACCCCCATGCACACCATCACGAACGCGAGCAGCGTCCCCATCGCCGTGAGCTGGGTGAGCACCGCGATCGGGAACAGGCCGGCGACGAGCGCGACGACCACGCCGGTGATCGCCGTGGTGACGTACGGCGTCCGGAACCGCGGATGGACTTTGCCCAGCAACGCCGGCAGCAGGCCGTCCCGGCTCATCGAGTAGAAGATGCGCGGCTGGCCGAGCAACATGACGAGCATGGTGCTGGTGAGGCCCATGATTGCGCCCAACTTGACGATCGGCTTGAGCCAGCCGATGCCCGTGGCGTCGATGCCTAACGCAATTGGCGCCGGCACGTTGAGCTGCGTGTATTTGACGATGCCCGTGAGGACCAGCGCCACCGCTACGTACAGAATGGTGCAGATGACGAGCGACACCATGATGCCGATCGGCATGTCGCGCTGCGGATTGCGTGCTTCCTGCGCCGCGGTCGACACGGCATCGAACCCGATGAACGCGAAGAAGATCACGCCCGCGCCGCGCAGCACGCCGCTCCAGCCGTACTCGCCGAAATGGCCCGCGTTGGGCGGAATGAACGGATGCCAGTTCGTCCGGTTGATGTACGCCGCGCCGAACGCAACGAACAACAGCAGGACCACCACTTTGATCACCACGATGACGGTGTTGAGCCCGGCCGATTCGCGAATCCCGATGATGAGCAGCACCGAGATCGCCAGCACGACGAGCGCCGCCGGAATGTTGAAGATGCCGTGCACGGTGGCGCCGCCCGGGAGCACGACCACCGAGCCCGGCGGGCCGGCCCACTGCGCGGGAATGCCCAACCCGAAGTCCTGCAGAAAGCTCTGCACGTTGCCGGCCCATCCCACCGCGATCGTCGACGCGCCTAACGCGTACTCGAGAATCAGGTCCCACCCGATGATCCACGCGAAGATTTCGCCCAACGTGGCGTACGCGTAGGTGTAGGCGCTCCCGGCCACGGGGATCATGCTCGCGAACTCCGCGTAGCAGAGACCGGCGAACGCGCACCCGACGCCGGCGATGAGCATCGAGATGACGAGCGCCGGACCGGCGAATTGCGCCGCCGCCGTCCCGGTGATCACGAAGATCCCGGCCCCGATGACCGCTCCGATGCCGAGCGTCGTGAGACTGAACGCGCCTAACGATCGGCGCAGCGTGCCCGACTCGGCTTCTGCGAGCAGGTCGGAGAGCGGTTTCTTGGACAGGAGAGCCATCTCGGAAGACCTCGCGCGAAGGAAACCAGCAGGATGCCGGTGCGTGCCTGCGCGAAGATGACGACGCGCCGCGCACGCGCCGTCATGGCCGCGTCTGGGGCGTCAGCGCATCGTCAGCGGCTCTGTCAGAGTTCAGTCAGAGCTCCCCTTCCCGCACCCCGCCGAGCCGT
Organism: Gemmatimonadaceae bacterium; assembly: GCA_035496295.1. Taxonomy (GTDB): domain Bacteria; phylum Gemmatimonadota; class Gemmatimonadetes; order Gemmatimonadales; family Gemmatimonadaceae; genus JADGGM01. The sequence continues at coordinate 24,495 of DATJET010000168.1, read as the reverse complement.
ACATCCTGCAATTGGTTCGCGTCGGCCTGTCGGCCCGACGTCCTCGAGGAGCCCCGATGCCGTTTCCCTTCGCTCGTCGACACTCCGGACTCGAGCGCCAGCCAGCCATCTGGCGATCGCGCGCGTCGCTGCTCGTCGCCCTGCTCGGGCTCACGTTCGTGTTGGCGGCCGTGCTCGCGTACGAGGCGCACGATGCGGCGCGCTCCCACCGCGTCACCGCCGAGCGCGCGCTGCGTGACTACGCGACCTTCGCGGCGTGGGAGCTGCTCGCCAACGCGACCGATACCGTCGGCCCAACGCTGTCGGCGGCCCTGGCGCCAGTGACGGCGGGGGTCGCCGCCACGCCGTACGACGCGCTCCCCGGGCCATCGGTTCTCGCGGCATCGGCCGGTGCCGCGCTCCGCTGTGCCGACCAACGGGACGATGCCTCGCGCTGGTATTTCCGTCTCGATTTTCGCGATGGCTCGTTCACCACCGTGGGTGCGACACCGTCGTCGCAGGAGCGCGCGTTAGTCCGGACGACGGTCGATCAGCAGGCGCGGACGGTCTTTCGGCCAGACTGGTCGTACGCCACGGTGCTCGTTGGACGCGGCCAAGCCGAGCGCGCCGTGGCGTACGCGGTCAAGTACGCCGTACACGGTGCGCCCATCGCTGCGTTCGGGTTCTCGACATGCGCCAATGCGCTCGGCGCGCCCGTGTTCGCGGGCGTGATGAGCCGGCATCCGCTCTTGCCGCGCACGCTCGCGATGCACGAGCCGAACGATTCGTTGGTCTCGGTGACGGTGTTCGGTCCGGCGGGCGACACGATCTGGCAGTCGGGGCGGCGCAGCCTGACGCCGTTCACCGCCGATGCGTCGCAGGAGACGTTCGGCGGGCTCACGGCGCGTGCCACCCTGCGGCCCCTCGCCATCGATCGGCTTGCGTTAGGCGCGATTCCGCAGTCCAAGGTGTCCCTGCTCCTCGGCCTCCTCGGCCTCACGGCCGGCATGATGGTGCTGGCGGTGCTGCAGCTCCGGCGCGAGCAGGAGCTGGCGCGGCTGCGGTCCGATTTCATCTCGAGCGTGTCGCACGAGCTGCGTACGCCGCTCGCCCAGATCCTCCTCTTCGCCGAGACCCTTCGGTTAGGCCGGGTGCGGAGTGCCGCCGAGCGCATTGGTGCGACCGACGTGATCGTGCAGGAGGCGCGGCGGTTGATGCAACTGGTCGAGAACGTGCTGCTGTTTTCCCGCAGCGAGCGCCGCATGACGCGCCTCAACCCGGTGCCCACGGCGCTGGCTCCCTGCGTCCGCGAAACCGTGGAGGCGTGGCGCCCTCTCGCCGCGGCGAGTGACACGACGCTCTGTACGGACCTCGATGAACACGCGGTCGCGCGCATCGACCGGAGCGCGGTCCGCCAGATGCTGCTCAACCTGCTCGACAACGCCATCAAGTACGGGCCCGCGGGCCAGACCGTCACCGTGACCGTCGATCGCCACGGCGGACGGGCGCGGTTGACCGTACGAGACCAGGGTCCCGGCGTTCCGTTAGGCGAGCGGCACCGCGTGTGGCAGCCGTTTCAGCGCCTCGAGCGCGACGTGCACTCGGCCGCCGCCGGCAGCGGGATCGGACTCTACGTGGTACGCGAGCTGGCCGCGATGCAGAACGGCGAGGTGTGGATCGAGGACGCGCCGCAGGGCAGCGGCGCGCGCTTCGGCGTGGCGTTCCCGCTCGTGGAGAGCGCCGGCCACGACGCACCCGCGCACGACGCCGTCACCGCGGTGCGCCGGTGACGCGTATCCTCGTCATCGAGGACAACCGCAACCTCGCCATGGGGCTGCGCAACAACCTCGAGATCGAAGGCTACCAGGTGGAGCTGGCCGCCGATGGCAACGCAGGTCTCGATCGCGCGCGCGCCGCGTCGCCCGACGTGATCATCTTGGACCTCATGCTGCCGGGCCTCGACGGATACCGCGTGCTGCGGGCGCTGCGCGCCGACGGGTCGGAGACGCCCGTACTGATCCTCAGTGCGCGGGGAGAAGAAACCGACAAGGTGTTGGGCTTTCGGTTAGGCGCCGACGACTACGTCACCAAGCCGTTCGGGCTGCTCGAGCTGCTGGCGCGCGTGGATGCGTTGCTGCGCCGCGCGGCCAACGGTGCCCGCGCGGCCCGCGGCGCCCTCGCGCCGCGCGAACAGCTCGGTGAGATCGAGATCGACACCGCCACCCGCACGGTGTACCGCGACGCCGAGCCGGTCCCGCTGCGGCCCAAGGAGTACGAGCTGCTCATCGCGTTGCTGCGACGCCGTGGACGCCTGGCCTCGCGCGACGAGCTGCTCCAGGAGGTGTGGGGCTACGCGTCCGAAGTCGTGAGCCGTACCGTGGACACGCACATCGCCGAGCTCCGCCGCAAACTCGAGCGCAACCCGGCCGCACCCGACTACATCCTCACCGTCCGCAAAGCCGGCTACCGCATCCGCGTGTAACGCCTGCCTAACGCACCGCGTCGATTACCCGGCGAGCGCTGCCGGCCGGAATGCGTCGATGAGCGGATGGCCCAGATAGCTGTCGGGCACCGGCACCTGCAGCGCGTGAAGGACGGTCGGCGGCACATCCAGCAGGTGCGCGCCGTCGCGCAGCGACCCGGGCACAATACCGCCCCCGGCCAGCATGATCGGAATCGTGCGGTCTAACGGATGTGCGCTGTCGTGATCCGTCGGCACCGCACCGCCGCCGCCGTGGTCCGCGATGGCGATCACCATCGTATCGCTCGTGGGGCCCAGGTCGACGCTCTCGAGGAGACGTCCGAGCGCCTCGTCCAGACGGTGTGCCGCGCGCTGATAGGCGGCGGACATCCATCCATGGGTGTGGCCCGCGTCGTCACAATCGGGCCAGTGCAGAAGAATGAGCCCGCGGCGTTGCGCGCGCAGCGCGTCCTTCGCGCACGCAAGCACATCGCTCGCGCCGGCACCGCGAAAGGTCGCCGAGCCCACGCCGAGACGCCCCGCGATTCGGCGTGCAATACCGCGCATGAGCCACGGCACCCGACACATGAACGCCGCCGTTGGATAGCCTGCCTCGGCCAGCACACGCGGCAACGGATGCACCGGCCCGCGGCTTCGTGGAATGCGGAACCGCGTGCTCTGCACGCCGTGTGTACCGGGCGGCACACCCGTTAGGAGCGATGCCATACACGCCGCCGTCACGCTCGGCCCGACCGTGGTGCCGCGCATCGTCGACGTGCCGCGCCGGGCGAGGTGCGTCACGTGCGTGAGACGCAGCGTGTCAATGGCATCGGCACGCAGCCCATCCAACACGACCACGATCACCCGGCGAATACGTCGCAACTCCGTCACAGCCACACTCGCCGCCGGATGTTGCCTAACGCGCCATGCCTCACCGGTGAACGTGTCATTATCTGCTCGTCGCTCGCAGCCTCGAATCGGTGGTTCCCTGCGGCACGGCCGAGTGCGGCTCGTGCGTACGGCGCGACATCACGCGCCGCATGAGAAGAGCACGAGCCATGCCCGCCGCAAGGTCGGCAGCGTGAATTCCGCGGCTCGCATCCAGGCTCGCTCCAGCCAGCGCGCTGCCGGCGGAATAGACGGCGCTCGCGCGCGCGCCGCGCGCCGCTAGATTCTCACGGTCCGATCGAGCCAGGATGACGGATCGTGCCCAACACGGAAGACCGCTATTGCATCATCGGCGCGGGCCCATCCGGCCTCGCCACCGCGCACGAATTCCAGCGCGCGGGAATCGCGTTCGACGTTTTCGAGCGCTATCACGATGTCGGCGGCATCTGGGACATGCAGAACCCTGGCACGCCGATGTACGACAGCGCGCACTTCATCTCGTCGCGCACCCAGTCGGCGTTCGACGATTTCCCGATGCCGGCCGACTATCCCGACTATCCCTCGCGCACGCGCATCCTCGAGTACCTGCGGGCCTACGCCGACCATGACGGAATCCGCTCACACATCACGTTCGACACCGCCGTCAAGCGCGCGTCGCCTGTCGACGGCGGGTGGGATGTCGAGCTCGCGTCGGGCGAGCATCGCCGATACCGTGGCGTCGTGTGCGCCGTGGGCAACAACTGGAATCCCGTCGACGCATCGTACCCGGGACACTTCGACGGCGAGAGGTACCACTCGAGTCAGTACAAGTACGCGACGTCGCTCGCCGGCAAGCGGGTGCTCGTCGTGGGCGGCGGCAATTCGGGCTGCGACATCGCGTGCGACGCCGCGCCTGTCGCGCGCGAAACGATGATCAGCTTTCGGCGCGGATACCACTTTCTGCCCAAGCACCTGTTCGGCGTACCGACGGATGCGTTCTTTCGCAGCGGGCCGCACCTGCCGGCGTGGTTGGCCCAACCGCTCCTAACGCTGCTCCTCCGCGTGCTCGTGGGCGATCTGCGCCGCTACAAGCTCCCCAAGCCCGATCACAAGGTCTTGGAGACGCATCCGATCGTGAATTCGCAGCTGCTCCACTATCTGGCGCACGGCGACGTGCGCGCGGTGCCCGACGCGCGCGAGCTGAATGGGAAGCGCGTCACCTTCGTGGACGACACGTCGGCCGAGGTCGACGTGATCATCTTCGCCACGGGATTTCGATCCGCCATTCCCTGCCTCGATCCCGACGTGTTTTCAGCCGAGCGCGGCGCCGCCCAACTGTACCTGAACGTGTTTCCCGAGCGGCCCGGGCTCTACGTGATCGGCCTGTTCGAGACCGACGGGTCGTTGTTCCCGGTGGTGAGCAAGCAGGCCGCGCTCGTTGCATCGGTGATCGTTGCCCAACGGAACGGCGCCGAGCGCGCGGCGTGGTTCGAGCGTCAGCGCACCGGCGCGCGGCCCGACCTGAGCGGCGGCATCAAGTATCTCGCCTCGCAACGTCACGCCTTCTACGTGCAGTACGACGAGTACGTGCACCGTCTCGAGAAGATGCTGAAGCGGATGGCGCCGCCGGCCCGCGGCGCCGCCTGAACGTCACGATCAACGCCGCCGCCAGGAGCGCCACGAGCACCGCCTGCAGCCCGAGGCTCTCGACCGTCGGATATATGCCTAACGCTTCGATGCGCGGCACGCCGCGCACCGCCGAGATGGGCAGCACGTTCACTTCCTGCAGCTCCGCCACGCCGCGGCCCGCGAAGATGAACGCCATCGCGTACAGCAGCCCGCTGGTGATCGTGAAGAACGGCCGCAGAGGAATTTTCACGCCGTAACGGTAAAACGCCGTGAACACCGCCGCCAACACGAGCGCGCCGGCGCCGATGCCTAACGCAATGGCGCCCGCCGGGCGGCCGGCGTCGCCCAACAGCGCCTGGTAGAACAGCGCCGTCTCGGCGCCCTCGCGATACACGGCCAGAAAAGCCACGAAGGCAAGCGCGGTCGCCCCGCCCGACGCGAGCGCCGCCGTGACCTTCTCGCGAATGAAGTGCTGCCAGTGCTCGGCTTCCACCTTCGAGATGAGCCAGTAGCTCACCCAGAAGAGCACGACCATCGCGACGAGCATGCTCACGCCTTCGATGAGATCCTGGCTCGCCGGCACCGCCGCGAGCAGCGTCTTCAATATCACCGCGGTCGCCGCGCTTGCGATCACGCCCGCGCCGGCGCCGTACCACACGGCTCGCAGCCGGTCGCGGTGCCCGGTCTTGACGAGAAACGCGACGATCGCGCCGATCACCAGGATTGCCTCGAAGCCCTCGCGCACGATGATCACGAAGGACTGGAGGAACGCCTCCCACGTGCCAGACGTCCGCTCCGTCACCCCCGACATCGCCGGGAGCGTGGCCGCGATCCGGTCGCGCGTCCGCGTTGCGTTAGGCACGTCACCGGCCTTGACCTGCGCGCGGAAATCGGCGAATCGGCGTTCCATCGCCGACACCAGACCGGGGCTTTTCGCGCGCGCCGCCGTCTCCATGGGCTCGAAGGCGAGATACGCGTCCACCGCCCGCTCCCGAGCATCAGATGCGCGGCCCGCGCGCGCCGCAGCAACGGCGGAGTCCAACGCCGCCATCACTCCAATCGATGCCGAGGCAGATGCGGCGCACGTCGCGCACACGGACCGCACACCCTGCAGCGACAACACATACCCGACCACGTTCCACCGCTGCTCGGCCGTCAGCGTCTCACCCCACGCCGGCATCGCGGTACCCGACACGCCCGCCGACACCACGCGGTAGAACAGTGCGGGGGACACGCCGCGCATGACCGACGGGTCGCCGATCGCCGGCGGCGGTGGCCGGATTCCCGCTGCCGCGGGACCGTCGCCTAACCCGCGATCCCCGTGGCACGACGCGCAGCGCGCCGCGTACACGGCGCGCCCATCCACCAAGTCGATCGGCCGGACCGGCAGATCGATCGCCGCGGCTTCGCCTAACGCAGCCGCGAACCGCTGGTGCAGCGAGGCCAGCCGCGCCGGTGGAACGGTATCGTGCACGGCCGCGGACAGCGAATCGAGCAGCGCCCGGATCGCCGGCGCGTCGGCGCCATTCAAGTGCACCGCCGTCGCGCGTGCGTCGGCCAAAAAGTCGACGGTCTCCGAATACTCATCGGGCATCACGAGACGTCCGTACGCGTCGACTCCCTTCCCGTACTCCTCGACCGCCACCGCCACGATGTTGCCGAGTCGCTTCGCGGGACTTTCCTGCGCGATGGCGCACGTGGCAAACGCTGCCGCGGCGACCGCCGCCAAGCAGCCTGAACAAGGAAGAAATCGCATTTACGAGAGAATCTATCGGCTTTACAGTCGCGATACTACTCTGTCGCGTGGTCCCACCCTCAACCTCAATTGCTCGCCGCCCCCTCCTTTTCGCTTGCCTCGAGTACCACTACCGCCCCAGCGGTCATCTGACTGTGCGACAACGTCAACCACACGCGAGTCACCGCGAGCTCGGCGCACCGGATCTCCGCCGCACCGTGCAGCAACAGCGACGGCGCCCCACCGTCCAGAGAGACCACTTCCATCTCACGCCACCCGATGCCCCGCGCCCCCGGCGAACCGGACAACGCTTTGTACGCCGCCTCTTTGGCCGCGATGCGCGCCGCCAGATGCACGTAGGGCTCGGGCCTGCCCATCGCGTACGTCACTTCGCCGTGCGTGAAGAGTCGCTCGAGTGCGCGCGTCTGCTTGGACGCGATCAGTCGCTTGACCCGCGCCACATCTACCAGGTCGAGCCCAACGCCGACGATCACGCATCCTCCCGCGGCGCGCGGCGAAACCAGGACCTCGTACGCGACCGGCGCGTCGGTATGTCCGCCGCCAGCACGCGCACCAGCGACAACCACACCTCGTCGGCTGTTTCGAACACGGTGCGCAGCGCCGCCGCCCACGCCCGCCAGCGCGCGAAACGCTCCGCGTCATCGCTCGACGCCAGCGACTCCTGCGCGCACTCGAGCGCGCCTAACGCACGAACCAGCGGCTCCGCCACTTCCGACAGCTCCGCGTCCAGCGCGCGCCGCTCCGGCGGCTCGGACGGATGCCGCTCCGCCGCCATCTCGCGCAACCTTTGCATCATCGCGGCGCGCAGCGCCGGCGCATCGAACGCCGCCCGCGCGCGCTCGGGCCCCGACGCTGCTTCGGCCTCGCGACGCGCCACGAGCAGCGGACCGAAATATCGATCGTGATCGACGCCCGGCGACGCGCGCGTCGAACCCAGGCCGCGCAGCGATCGCGTGAGCTCGGGGACGGCCATCGCGCGCCGATCGAGGTCCGTCGCCAGCGCCGCCAACGCCGGCGATCCGCCTAACGACACCACGTCGCCGCGCGACGCGAACAGCTCGAGCGTGCCCACCGCATAGCGCGCCCCGTTCAGCCGGTCCAGCGGCAGGCGTACCGACCCGCCGGACCGATCGAGCCGCAGCGCCTCGTCGTCGAGCGTCACCTGCGCGTCGCCGGTGAGATCGTGCCCGCGCAACAGGCCGCTCACCGTGACCATCACCGCGCCGGCGTCGCCCATCTCACGCGTCCTCGAGCGCGTAGCGCACACGGCCCGCCAGCTCGTCATCGCACAGCGCCGGCTCCTGCCCCGTCCGGCGCTGCCATCGCATCACGAACTGCGGGAGGCGCTCGGTGGTGAACGCGCCCCGGTCGATGCCTAACGCAACGATCGCGCGCTCGATGCCGCCCGGCGCGCCCTCCACCTCGACGAGGTCGTCCATGCGCGGATACCGCTCGAACCGCACCGTCGTCCCGTCGAGATCGTACTGCGCAATGTCCCGGTCGATCGCCCGCGTCACCTCGTAGCCGAGTCGGGTGAGCATCGCGGCGAGCACGTCGGGGGCGTCGGCAGTGCACTGCAGCTCGTCGCGCACCTTGTAGCCGCCCTCGTAGCCGGTCGGACCTTTCCAGCCGAGCTCCGCACGCGCGCCCGAGGCGTCGCGGTAGACACGCAGCCGAAGGACCTCGTCGCAGCGCGCGAGGTCGCGGCGCGGCGTGTCGTAGCGCCGGTCCTCGAGACGGCCGGCGAACGCGAGCACCGCCCCGGCTTGCGTTAGGCACGCGGCTCGGCGCGCCCAGTCGTCGAGCACCGCCTTGAGCTCGACCTCACGCATCGAAGATCGCCTCGAGCACGGCCCGCGTATCGGCGAGCGTCGGGAAGACCGCCGCCGGTGCGTGCGCCGCCAGGTCGTCCACGCTGAACCGGCCCGTCGCCACCGCCACGGCGCGCGCACCGACGCTCCGCGCACATTCGATGTCGGCCGGCGTGTCGCCGATCACCACCAGGTCCTCGCCGCCGAGCTCCAGGCCTAACGTGTCGCGCGCGCGCTGGAGTGCCACCGCCGGCAGCGCCGGTCGGTGCGCATGGTCCGAGCCGTAGGCGCCCACGCGGAACCGCGCCACGTCGAGCCCTGCCGCGGACAGTTTGAGCATCGCACCGCCGCACAAATTGCCCGTGAGCAATCCCACGACCGCATCCGGCCGCGCCTCGAGCGCCGTGATGAGATCCGCCACGCCATCGAACAAGCGCATGCCGCGCCGGCCCGTCGCCAACTCCTGCTCGAGCAGCGTGAGATAGCTCGACGCGACCGCCTCCATGCGCGCATCGATCGTGTCGTCGTCGTGTCCGGCGGCGCGCATGAGGTCGCGCACGATCTGCGGGTCGGTCTTGCCATCGTAGCGGTACCCCGTTGGGCCCGCGCCGCCGAAGACGCGCGTCAGCGCGGCCGTCATCGCGCGACGCCCGGCGCCATCGCTCCACAGGATGGTCCCGTCGATGTCGAACAGAACCAGCTTCATGCGCGGGTCAGCACCACGCCGGCGATGATCGTCACCGCGCCGGCACCCTGCCACGCGGTCGGGGTCTCGCCCAACATCATCCACGCCACACCGAGCGCGATCACCGGCTGCAGATTCGAGTAGATGGCTGTGCGCGTCGGGCCTAACACGCGCACGCCGCGATACCAGCCGAGATATCCAATGACCAGCGAGCCGATGCCGGCGAATACCATCGCGCCCCAGGTCGCTGCGCTCACGGTGCGCCACGCCGTCGCCGCAAACGCCGGCGCCGACACCAGGAGCAGCGGAATCATCCCGCCCACGAGGGTCAGCGCCGAGATGTCGATGAGCGACACGCGGTGCGTGACGGGCTCGAGCAGCACGGTGTACCATGCCCAACAGACCGCCGCGGCGACCACGATCGCGTCGCCCACCAGCGTGCCGCCCGCCGACTCGTGCACCGATCCGCCGAGGACGACGAGCGCGATCCCCACCATCGACAGCGCGACACCGGCGTACCCGCGCGCGCCGACCTGTTCGATGCCTAACCAACGGCCCAGCAGCGCGATGAGCGCCGGCGAGGCCGCGAGCAGCAGCGCCGCGTTCCCCGCCCGCGTGTGCGCCACGCCCTCGGCGAACAGCGTCTGATAGACGCAGTTGCCCAACACGCCTAACGCAAGCAGCGCGAGCACGTCGCGCCGCGCAATCGGCCGCGCGCCGCCCCGGCGGCGCTGCACGGCCGCCAGCACCCCGAATGCCAGCGTCGCCATCAGGATCCGCGCGCCGTTGAAGGCCAGCGCGTTCATGTGATCCGTGCCGTACTTCACGACCGCGTAGTTCGCGCCCCAGATCGTGGTCGTCAGCAGCAGCCAGAGGTCGGTGAGCGAAACGCCCGACCGCGCGGCTGGGTCCGCGCGATCGGGCGCCATCGCCGTGTCGAGCGCTGTCGTCATGCTGGAAACCTAGGCGGCGCATCCGGCGCGCGACAGCGCCTTCCTCCCTCTCATGACCGCACCTAACTTCCCGACCATGCACCTCTCCTTCGCGCTGTTCGCCGACGCCGCCAACCTCTCCGTCGAGGGCAAGCTCAATGTCCTCGGCGTGTTCGACGCCGTGCAGGTGGCCGGTCTCCCCACGGTCCACCCGCGCGCGCATCTCGTCGTCCGGCTCAAGGGCACCGCCGCCGACGCCGGCGCGCACGTCATCGCCTTGCAATGGGTGAGTCCCGGCGGCGCGGAACTCTGGTCATCCAACGGAGAGCTCAACGTCGCGGCGCCGCCGTCCGAGGTGAGCGAAATCGACTTTCCGCTCATCGCCGCCGTCGACCTGCCGCTGGATAGCGCGGGGACCTACGCGATGCGCATCGCGATCGACGGCTCGCCGCACGGCGAGGTGCGCCTGCACGTGCGCGCCGCCGTCGTGCCCGCCGGGAAAATGGTGAGCTGACGCCGGCGCGTCCTGCGCTCAGCGCACGCGACGCGCCCAACGGAACCGCGACAGCAGCGCGCGTGCGTACGCGTCGGGCGCGGCGAGATTCTCGATCGCGTAGCCGCCGCGCCCCAATCCCAGGTGCACCAGCCGCGCCCCGCCCAACGCAATCGCGACGTGCGTGATGCGCCCGTCCGCGCGATCGGAAAAGAACGCGAGATCGCCGGCCGCCAGCTCACCCAACACGTTCCCCGCCGCGATCGACTCGCCGCACTCCGCTTGCGCGCGCGCGTCGCGCGGAAGGGCGATGCCGTGCAGCCCGAAGACGGTTTGCACGAGACCGGAGCAGTCGGCGCCCCACGGCGTGGTTCCGCCCCACTCGTACGGCGTGCCCTCGAACCGGGTGCACGCCGTCTGTGCGGCCGCCGCGCCAGACGGTGCAAAGCGCCGCGCCATCTCGCCCAACTCGACCGTCTCGCCGCTCTCTACCACCGCCGCGGCATCGAGCCACGCGCCGAGGGGCAAGGCGCGCCGCGCGCCGGACGCCTCGCGCACCACGCAGCCGAGCGACACCCGCGCCGGCCCGCCACCGTTAGGCCCAACACTCATGTCGGATTCCGACAGGTAGCCGCGGTGCATCCATCCCTCGTATCCGTCGCGCAGCCTCACCTGCAGCCATGGTTCGCGCTCGCCGGAATCCAGCCGCTCCACCGGGTGACCCGCGAGCGCCTGCGTCAGTTGCTCGCTCCCCGCCCTTGGCTCGCTGTTCACCGGCGCCACGGACACGCGCACCACGAGCGCGCTCACGCCGCGCGACCCGTCACCGGCTGCGCGAGCGACGCAACGACGCCGGCACCACCGTCCGCGACGCACGCGCGAGATCGGCATCGCTCACGTCGCTCAGGCTGCGCACGACGTCGTCCCGCCGCGTGCCACGCTTGATGGGCTTGGACGCCACCGTCCGCGGCAGCGACCGGTCCAGCGGCACGAACAACAGGCGCGCGCTCCACTCGCCGGTGCGCCGGTCGAACGCCGTGTCGCCCAACACCGAGAACGCGCGCTCGCCTAACACGACACGCCGCCGCACCACGACCACGTCGCTCATGTCGCGCTGCGCCGCGCTTCGGCCGCGTGCTTCGCCTCGCATTCGCGACACCGCAGCACACCGCGAAAGCTGCATACCAGGCAAATGAACGTGCCGCAGTCCGCGCACGGATAACCTTCCGATGCGCGTTCCTCGCGGCCGCACGCGCGGCACATCATGCCGTCGTGTTCCTGGGGCGTCGGTGCTGGGGGTGTATCGGACATGATACCGAATGTAAGTGGAGACTCGCCGTGGTGAAGACGCGCGGGACAGGGTCCGCGTCCCGGACCTACCCTGCGCCGCCCGCGACGCGCGGCTCAGTGGCGATCACCATGTCGCCGAGGTTGTATGCCTTGATCTTGTTGATGAGCGTCGCGCGCGAGATGCCCAGCTCTCGCGCCGCCCGCGTGCGGTTGCCATTGTGCGCACGCAGCGTGCGTTCGATGTGTGCGCGCTGCACTTCGTCCAGCGACCGCGGCACGTGCCGCGAGAGACCCGCGCCGCTCGCACGCCGCACCTCGGACGGCAGATGCTCCGCCCCCACGCGACGCGCGCCGCGCGCCACGATCAATGCGCGCTCGAGCACGTTGCGCAATTCACGCAGGTTGCCCGGCCACGGATACCGAAGCAGTACCTCCCACGCGCCGTCGGCAATCTCCGACGGCGCGGACCGCACCTGGATCTGAAGCTCGTGCATCAGCCGCTCAATGAGGTCCACGAGATCCTCGCGAGCGCGCGCACGCAACGGCGGCAGGTGGACCGGCATGACGCTCAACCGATAATACAACTCCTCGCGCAACCGTCCGGCGTTCACTTCCTCGACCAGATCGCGACACGTGGACGCAATCACGCGCACGTCGGCACTCGTCTCGCGCACGCCGCCGGCGCGCCGATACGTGCGCGCCTCGAGCAGCTTGAGCAATCGCGGCTGCAGCACGGGATCGAGTCCGACGACCTCGTCGAGGAACAACGTGCCGTGCTCCGCGATTTCGACCAGCGCCGCGCGCCGGCGGCGCGGGCGATCCTCCACCTCGCTCCCGAAGAGTTCTTCCTCCAGCGCTTCCGACGGCATCCCCACACAGCTCACGTCGAGGAACGGCGCCTCGCCGCGCGGACTCGTCGCATGAATCATCTCGGCCAGCCGGCCCTTGCCCGTGCCCGTTTCGCCAACCAGCAGCACCGTGGTCCGGTCGGTGGCCGCGAGCAGCTCGACCTGGTGCGCCAGCTCGCGCATCGCCGGCGACGTGCCTAACAGAGCGCTCACGCGGCCGCCGCCGCGCCGCTCGCGCGCCAGCTGCGCCAGTTGCCGCAGCCGCGCCTTCTCGAGCGCCCGATCCACGGCCGCCTCGAGGTGCGCCGGATCGACCGGCTTCTGCAGGAAGTGTTCGGCGCCGGCCTGCATCGCCTGCACGGCTAACGGAACGTCGGCGTGCCCCGTGATCATGATGATCACCGCCTCTTCGCCGGCGAGGCGCGTGAGGACGTCGAAGCCTGTCCCGTCAGGCAGGCGCAGGTCGAGCAGCACGAGGTCGGGCCGAACGCGCAGAAACGTCTCCACGCCCTCTTCGCAGCCGCCGGCGCGCACCACGTGATGCGATCGGCGCTCGAAGAACGCGCCCAGCACCGCCGATACGCCCGGATCGTCGTCGACGATGAGAATCGTGGCCATCAGCGCGTCCCAACGGTGCACAACAGGTGCGCCACCGTGGGCAGCACGAACGGCTTGCTCACGTACGGCCGCTTCGCCATGCGCAGAAATTCGCGCGCGGCGTCGCTCTCGATGTCGCCCGTCGCGAACACCACGCGCTCCGCGTGATCCGGGTCGCTCTCCAGCAGCGCCGCGTAGACGGCGTCGCCCGATTGATCGGGCATCCGCAGATCGAGCAGGATGCCGTCGTATCGGCGCTGCCGCATGAGCTGCATCCCCTCGGCGCCGGTCGCGACCGCGTCGACCGTGTGGCCTTCCCGCTCGAGGTACCGCGTCAGCGCACGCCGGATCGACGGCTCGTCATCCACGATGAGCAGCGTGCGCGGCGCCGCGCGCAAGAGCTCCTCGCGCGGGTGTACGGCACCGTCGACCGATGGCGGCGTGGTCATCGGCAGCTCGATCGAGAACGTCGCACCGTTTCCGGGCGTGCTCCGTACCGTGATTTGTCCGCCGTGCTGCCGCACGATACCATCGGAAATCGACAGGCCTAACCCGGTGCCTTCACCCACTGCCTTGGTCGTGAAGAACGGGTTGAAGATGTGGTCCAGGGTCTCGTGCGGAATACCGGGCCCGGTGTCGGTGACGCTGGCGATCACGCGATTGTCCGCGCGGCGCGTCGCCAGCGTGATGCGACGATCGCCCTCCACACCGCGCAAGGCGTGCTCCGCGTTAGTCAACAGGTTGAGTACCACCTGCTGCAGTTGGAACGAGTCCGCCCACACGAGCGGCAAGTCCGGATCGAGTGCGGTCGCCACGTCGACCTGCTGCGTGCGCAGCACGTATCGCCGCAGCTCGAGCGTATCGAGCATCACGCGGTTGAGATCCGTGCTCGTGCGCTCGGGATCGCGCTGCCGCGCGAACAGCAGCAGGTTGGACACGATCTTCGCCGCCCGTTTCGCTTCCTTGTGAATCGTCTCCACCGCATCGCGCTGATCCGCGGTGGCCTCGGCGGAATTCTCGAGCAGCTGTGCGAACGCCATGATGCCGGCTAACGGATTGTTGAGCTCGTGCGCGACGCCGCTCACCAGTTGGCCGACGGCAGCCAGCTTCTCCCGTTGCAGCAGCTGGGCGGAGAGCAGCTTCTCCTCGGTCACGTCGCGCACCAGTCCGAGCATGCCGGCAATGCGTCCGTCCTCCAGCACCGGTGCAGTAATGATCGACCCTGTGCGCACGGTGCCGTCCACGTCGCGATAGCGGAGCTCCGAACGTTGGCGCCGCCCGGCGAGCGTCGCTTGAAAAAGCGCCTCGGCCCATTCGGTTTGCTTTCCCTCGAGGATCGTGCCGAAGCGCACGCCTAACACTTCGGTGCGCGGGCGACCGATCGTCCGCTCGAAGCTGCGGTTCACCGACGTGAATCGCCCGTCGACATCGAGCGTGAAGATCGCGTCGGGCGCGGTCTCGACCAGATGCTCGTATCGCGCCTCCGAGCGCAGCAGCGCCTCTTCACGCTCGCGATCGGCCGTGATGTCGCGCCCGATGCCGAGCACGCCGGCCACGGTTGTGCCCTGGAAGATGGGCGTGTTGGTCACCGAGAGCAGCCGGCGGTCGCCGTCCTTCCGATAGAGGTGGCACTCGTACCGTCTCGCGCGTCCGTCCAACGCGTGCTTGAAGTGGCGATCCACGTCGGCGAATTCATCGGGGTCCAACAACCACCGCGCACGACGGCCGAGCAGTTCCTCGCGCGAGTAGCCTACGATCTCGCACGTCGCGCGGTTCACCGACATGAAGCAACCGTCGGCATCCATGGTGTAGATCGCGTCGGTGGCCGTCTCGACGAGGTTGCGATACCGCGCCTCCGACCGCGCCACGGCGTCACGCGCGCGTCGCTCGTCCGTCACATCGCGCAGCGACGCGACAACGCCGGTTACCTGATGGCCCTCGCGCAACGGCGACGTGCTCACCGACACGGTGCGGCGCTCGCCCGTGCTCCGCAACACCACCGTCTCGTAACGCTGCGGCGTACCGCCTAACGCTGCCGCTTCGAACGCGGACACCGAGTCGCGCATCTCCGGCGGCAGCGTGTCGGCCACGCGCATGCCGATGAGCGTGTCTCGCGGATGTCCGAACAGGAGGTGCGCCGCCGAGTTCGCGAACGCGATGCGCCGCTCGGGGTCGGTGATGAGGATGGCGTCGCTCGCGGTCTCGATCACGCGGCGATACTGCTCGCTCAGATAACTCCGCTCTCGCAACAGCTCCCGCACCGCCTCGGCCTTGTCGGGCGGAAGGCCGGCGAGGAGCAGCGACTCGTCCGTGCCGGATAGCCTCGCCGGCTCGAACCCTTCGGCAACGTTAGTCATGCGACAGCCGTCAGCTGAGAGCGACGTGGGACTCCACGACCCCGACGAATGTGAGTCGTGGTGGTGACGCGGTCAATTACGTCCACTTGGGGACCAAGAACATCGCGGCACCTGCATCGATCTCCACGTCGAATGGGGTCGTGCCCACTAGCTCGCCGTCGGCCTGCACCAGTTGCGGGGGATCGCAGTCCACCCGGAACACCCGTCCGGAACGAAACAGCAGTCGGTCCGGAGCGTCGAAGCGCCGGCGCGTCAGGCGCCAGAGCACTCCGATCGCCTGTCGGGCGTTCGCGGGGGAATAGAGACACAGATCGAGCCGACCGTCGTTGGGACGGATCCCGGGCCCGAGCACGAGCAGGTCGTTCAACACGCTCCCGATATTGGCGATCATCACCTCCGCCGCGTCACGCTCCAGTGCCTCGTTGTCGATCGTGACGCGTGCCCGGAACGTCGTGAAGTGCACGACCTCGCCGAGTGCGGTTGTCGCGTAGGCGAGCGGCCCGAACCACCGCTTCGCGCTCGACCCAGTTCGCGCCAGCATGCGGACGTCGACACCGACGCTGACCGAGAACGCAAACCAATGCGGCGTCGCGCCATGCCCTCGCACGCGGCCGAGATCGGTGGCAGCCGGCACCCCCTCCAACACGACACGCGCCGCCCCGTCCGCCTCCATCGGAATCCCTAACGAACGGGCTACGAGGTTGCCGGTGCCTCCCGGCAGAATGCCCACCGGACGTCCGGAATGCGCCAACGCGCCAGCCACCTCCTTGAGTGTGCCGTCTCCGCCCAACACAACGACGGCACCAACGTGTCCGGCGCGCGCGCTGGCGATCTCGGCCGCATGACCGGAGCGTTCGGTCCAAACCTCTTCGACGGCTGCGCCCGCGGACGCGAACACGCGACGCGCGATGGACACGATGCGCGCCGCACGCCGCGCGGCCGGATTGACGATCAGGAGGTACGGACCGCCGCTCAGAAGCTCCACTCGCGGAACAGATCAATGCCGTACTGCGGTGGACGGCTGCCGATCGAGCTGAGGCCCGGATGACAGAGCAGCGCCGCGGATGAGGGCTCGATGCTCGCTTGCAGCGAGTATCCATCGGCGAGCCGCTGTTCCACCGTGAGGCCCAACGACTGACTGAAGGAAATACCCGACTGCTGACCCGACAGCCCGCACAGTCCGGCATTTACCGTCACGAACGTCTTGTTGCCCAACTGCTTGCCCACGCCGATGCGCGTGCCGGAGAGAAAGCCTGTCGTCGTTCCCGTCGTCGGATCGCTCGTGCTGCCGGTTTGCACCTGCACGTAATCGATGAACCCGACCTGGTCGGCGAGCGCGCGCTCCAGCACGGCTCCCACGCTGGGGAGTAGCGCAGCCGCCACCTGCTGCAGCACGGGATTCGTCGTCTGGTCGGGATTCGTGGAGAAGGATGGCTGACCGAACACGAGATAACTCAGGATTTCCGTGTTCGACAACTGGAAGCGGGCGTTGCTGCTCAGATCCAACTGCGGGTTGGTCGGCGTGCCGCTGATGTGCGCGACGAGTTTCACGTCGTCGCCAATCTGCCGGTTTGCCTGGCGTACCGTATACGTGGCCCAGATGCTCAGATCGGGCGGAATATGCGGGTCGCCGTAGAACGTGACCGATCCGCTGTCCACTTGGAACGTGCGCTGCACGACGCCCAGGTCCAACCGATAGGTGCCGCGGCTCACGCGCAGCACGCCGCTCTCGACGCGCTGCGTGCCGATTTTCCCCAGCGTCATGCTGCCTAACAGCTTGATGTTGGCCTCTTCGGATCGGATCCAGACGTCGTCGCCGACGCGCACGGCGAAGCTCGGAATGCTCAGGTGCGTCACGAGGCTGTCGAGCAGCGGGTTCGACTCGAGCAGGCTGCGGTTCTGCACCAGGTTCGTGTCGACGATCGTGTACGCCTCGGGGTCGTTCAGGTTCACGACCTGTTTTCGGTAGACGTCGGAGATGTACAGGTTGCCTTTGTCGACGGTCATGTCGCCTTGCAGAACCGGGCGCTGAAACGTACCGGTCAGCTGCATCGCGCCCGTCACCTGCATCTGCGCGAAGCCGCGCTTGTCCACCGCCTGGAAGTTGCGCGCGGTGACCGTCACCCCGAAGCCGAGTGTCGTCACGTCGCGCCAGTTAGGCACGGCGAGCCCTCCGGTGACGCTCAGGCGGCTGCCGCCGATGCCGCGACTCGCGGCGGTGAACGTGTCCACGCGAATGCTGTCCGGTGTGAACGCCACCCTGGCCTGCATGTCCTCCAGCCGGACGCCGATGCGCGGGACCGCCAGCGACCCCGAGCTCACGCGTGCGCCACCGGTCACCCTCGGGTGCGCGAACGTCCCGCCGATGTCGAGCAGCGCGGAACCGGTGCCCGAGCCGTTGGTGAATTCCGGCGAGATGCCGTTGAGGAGCGACAGGTCCACGCTGTCGGCGCGGATCTGCCCGGCCAAGGAATCGTTGAGCAGGCGTTGGTTCACGCGCGTGAACGCCAGGTCCACGGGCAGCGTCGCCTTGGCCGTCACCAGCACGGTGTCCTTGTTGTACACGTTCACCTGTGCGCCTAACCGACGCGACCCGTAGTCGGCCGATACGGTTGCCACGGGCAGATGCAAGTCGCCGAGCTGCGCATCGGTGAATCGGCCGGTCGCGTGCATCACGGGATCGTCCCGGAGGCCGGTCACCCGCAGGTCGAACGTCGTGCTCCCGCCTAACGGACGAGTGGTCTGCAGCAGCGTGCCCACGTCGGCCAGGGCGACGCTGTCGGCCGACACCTCGGCATCGATCGCTTCGTGCTGCGGCACCGACCCGCGCACGCGGAACGCGCCGCCACTCGTGCTGCGCATCACCGCCGAGTCGGTCACGAGACCGGTGCTGTCGAGCACGATGTGCGTGGGCGTCGTCAGGTGCCATGCGTGATCCTTGAGCGTCGCACCCGCCGTATCGATCGTGACGCGGGTCGCCGCCGAATCGCGCGCGAACGTCACCTGTGCACCGGCGCGATACGCCCCGCGCGCGGAGTCGGCCACCACCACGAGACCGATCGAGCCGGATGAGCGGTCGGCGAGGACCACAGACCCCGCGATGCTGTCGAGCCGGATCTTGGCGATCACCACGCTGTCCATCGCGCCCGACATCGAGCCCGCGGGCGCGTGCGGCAGTCCCCGAAACGCGTACGTGCCGCTCACGCGGGAGATGACGTTGTCGCCGTACGCGAGGTTCTGGCCGGTCACCGTTCCGCGCGTCTCCATCGTGTCGATGGATCCCGTGAGAATCCCGTCGCCGTGCAGCTTTCCGCTCAGCTCGTCCGGCCCCTCGGTCGAGTCGGACGTCGTGTCTGGTTGCCCGTCCCCGCTCGCAGGCTTCAGGGACAGGCCGAGCATCGGCGCCAGCGCGCCTAACGAATCGGCGTCGACGATGTAGTGCAGCGAGTCCGGCGTCTGCGGGCGGAGCCCGATCGCGCCGGTCGCCGTGGCGTGCAGCAGATTCGTCTCGACCGCCAGCGAGTCCACGCGCATCCGGCCATCGCCGAACGTCAACGCCGCGGTCGAACGCCGGATGTCGATCGAATCGACCCGCGACGAGTCGAGCACCACCGACGCCGATCCGACCAAGTTAGGCACGGAGTCGCCACGCACGTCGGCCACCATCGTTCCGGTGATCTGTCCCGGCGGCAGCGTCGAATCCGCCATCAAGCGCGCCAGGTCGAGCCCGCGCGCGGTGAACGTGGCCTTGGCTCCGTACGTCGGCGGCTCGAGGTTGAAGACGCCGTCCGCGCCTAACTGGCCCGCCGGTCCGGCGAGCGACGTGCGCAGCTCGAGGTTGGCCGTCGTGCCGCGCGCAGCCAGCGGACCCGTGTACTCGCCGCGAAACCTGACGCCGGGATACGAGCGCGCGAGCGTCGTGAACGAGAGCGGCGACGCGACGAGATCCACATCGAATGCGGTCGTCGTGCCGTACGTCACGCGACCCTGCCCGGTGACGTGCGTCGGCGGCCCCGGCCCGTCGCGCTGCGTCAGATCGGCGTTGCTGAACCGGACGTCGGTCCAAACCGAGTCCAGTGTCGTGGTGCCGCTGATCGTCCCGCCTAACTTGGCGAACGACGGGAACAGAAAATGAATCGTGCGCAGATCCAGCGCGTCGAGATGCACGTGCAGTCCCAAAAACTTGGCCGCCGACGGCCTCAGGATGTCGAGCGCGCCCCCGCTCGCATCCAGCCGCGTCACCGCACCCGGTACGTGCGCGTCGGCGAACTGCAGCCGTGCATCGTCCACGAAGAAGCGGTTGAGCGGGCCGCCGCGCGCCCGCACCGTTCCCGTGAATTGCCCCTGCCAATCGACCGGAAACGTGCCGCCGTTGAACGTGCGCAGCAGATCGAAATCCAAGGGCGCGACCGTCACGGACAGATCCTTCACCGCGAGCACCGGACCGCCCACCGCGAACGTCATCGTACCCTCGAGACGCGACCGCGTGGTCCGGACGTCCATGTCGCTCAGCACGTAGTCGAGCACGTGCAGATTCGTGCTGTCGTTGCGAATCGTGAGGCGCATGCGGCCGCCGCCCGTACGCGGCAGCGTCGGATACACCCACGCCACGTCCGCCAGCGACACCGAGTCGCCGGTCACGTGCACGTCGTACCGCGTGGGGATGTCGCCGCCCCACCAGACTTTCCCGTTCGCCTTGCCCGTGCTTCCCGGTAAATCGAAATGGCGGATGGCGAGCCACACCGAGTCGCCGCGAATGGTCACCGGTCCCGCCACGTGGCGCAGCCGGAACGGCGGATCATCGATGTCCGCGTCGAGCGAGTCCACTTGCACGAACCGTCCGCTGCTGTCCGGATCCGCAATCCGCACCGCGGGCGCGACGAGCTCGAGGTGCGTGAACCGGCGCGTCTGCTTCACGCCCTCGCTCGTTCGGCGAATGACGTGCGACCGATCGTGCAGCGCCACGCGCATGGCGCTGTCGCGTCGCGCGCCGTGCAGCGAGTCGGGCAGATCCCACGGCTGTGTGAGAATCAACGTGCCATCGTGAATCGTCACCGCCGACATCATGATGTAGTCGCCGAAGCTCAGCTCCCGCGGCTGCGGAACGCCCGGCACCATCGGTTTGCTCGGCGCACTCGGAAAGATGTGCTGGTAGTTCCACGTGTGATCCCCGTGACGCCGCAGATTGATCACCGGATGCGAGAGCTCGACCGACGACAACCGGATCCGTTTGTCCACGAGATCGCGCAGATCGTAGTGCAGCTTGATCGGCCCCGATGCAACGAACAGCGAATCTTCGGCATCGCGAATCGCGAGCGAGTCGATCGTGAACCCGTTCAGCAGATTGCCGCCTAACCGGCCGATGTACATCGAGCCCTTGCCACGCAGCGCCTCGAGGAGCGTCTGCTGCACGTAGCCGCGCACCCACGCCCGGCCGACGTCCGTCTGCGTGAGCGCGAGCAGCAGGCCCACTACCGCCAGGCCGATGAGAAACAACAGACCCGCGCTCACGATCGCGACCAGCCGGCGGCGCGTCATCCTAGAACGCCTGGCCGATGCTGAAGTTGAAGGTCAGCCGGCTGAAGAACGAGCCTGTGTTCACCGGACGGAAGCTCGACGGACAATCGACGCCCGGCACCACGACGCCGCGGTCGAATGGGTTGTTGGGGCTCACGCACCGGAGCGCGTCGCTCGACCGATCCACGAAGTACACCGAGCCGAGCGAGGACGGATAGGGATTGTACGCCACGTCCACCCGGAATGGCCCAACGAACGAGTTGACGCGCACGCCGACGCCCGGCGTTAGGCGAACGTCGCTCAGGCTCACGTGGTCCGTCGGCCGATTCCACACCAGCCCGGCGTCCACGAAGCCCGCCAGCTGCACCAGGTCGCGCAGGAACGGCGACGGCGTCCGCAGCTCGAGGTTGCCCACCAGCATCGTGTTGCCGCCCGTCGGCGAGAATTGCAGGATCCTCGCAGAATCGCTCGCCGTGTACACATGCCGGCCCGCCACGACCGAGTCCCGCACATTCGTCGAGTCCACGATGTACACCAGCGGGCCTAACAAGTTCTGGCTGTAGCCGCGCACCGAATTCGGTCCGCCGGCGTACAGCCGCTCCTCGGGCGGCACGAAGTCGGTGGCCGGACTCGTCGAGAAACCGCGAAACACGCCGGCGAGCTCCAACCGCGCGGCCACCACCGTCTTCCCGCCAAGACTCCGGTAGAACGACGCGTCGCCCTCGGCGCGCGTGAACCGGGATGCGCCCGCCGTGTCGAGGCTCGTCGTGCCGCTCCGGAGCAGCACCTGCAGGATCGATCCGCGCGATGGATCGAGCGCGTTGTTCGTGCGATCGCGCACCAGCGTCGCGCTCAATACCTGCAGGCTGCTGTTCTCCTGCAGGCGCGCAATGTCGGCCAAGCTGCATCGGTTGAAGATCTGGCAGAACACCGCGGGGTCGGCTTTCGTGCGCCCGTATTCGAGCTGATAGCCCAGCGTCAGCGGCAATCCGGGCCGCAAATCACGCGGTTGCAGATCGCGCGTCACCTGGCCTAACACACCGATCGGCGTGTAGCGAACGTACGTGCGGAACTCCGAGGTCCGCTCGCTGAACACGGTGATCGACGGGATGTTTTTCGGCCCGAACAGCGATGGCAGCCGGAGCGTCGCGCCGGCGTAGTAGTTCACCAGGTTGCTGAACGCCGTGTCCTGGCGCACGCTCGACGGACACAGCGCGATGTGCGACAACCGCGCGTTCAGCTCGAGCCACTGCGCGCCACCGAAAAAGTTGCGATCGGTGAGCCGCCCCTGCGTGCGCGCACAGTCGAGCGACGCCCAGCCCACGCCCACGCGCATCGACTTCATCAGTCCTTCGGCCACGAACACGCGCACCGTCAGCGACGTGTCGTTCGGCTGCAAGCTGTCCGGCAGCAGCTCGACGTCCACGTGGTTGTACGTCTCGAGCGCGTACAGGTCGCGCTGCGATCGCAGCAGATCACGCTGCCGGTACAGATCGCCCGTGTTGATCGAGAGCAGGTCGTGCACCGTCTCCGTGTCGATCGCCGGCTTCTGCCCCGCCTTGTTCGCTTCGGCGACGATGTCGATCCGGCCGATGTGCGCGACCTTCCCCGGTAAAAACGTCAGCCGCACTTTCGCGCGATTCGCCGCTTCGTCCACTTCGATGTCGCGCAACGGGTCGCTCGCGTGCGCGTAGCCGTTGTTCAGGAGCCGCGTCACCGCGGTGTCGATCACCGATCGCAGCGTATCGCGGTCGTAGATGCCGCCGCGCAGGTGGTCCAACGGACGCATCAACCGATCGCGCAATCGGACGGGCACCGAGTCCAACCCGGCCACGGTCAGCGAATCGATGCGCACCGGCGGACCTTCCGCGATCTTGAACAGCACCGACACCGCGCTCGGTCCGTTAGGCGAAACCTGCGGCGTCGCTTGCGTGTGATAGTAGCCGTGCTGGCGGTACAGCAGCCGCAGCCGGAGCGCGTCTCGCGCCACCTCCAGCGTGTCCAGACAGTGTGCGGCCCCGATCGGAACGTGCAGAACGCGCCGCCACCAGCTCGATGGCGTCGTCACAATCGCGTTGCTCAGTTGGCTGCTGGAAAAGTGGTCGTTCCCGTCGAACGACAAACTGCGAATCTGGAGATCACCCGGCCCGCCACTGCCGCTGCACGAGAGATCCTGCGCAGTCAGTGGTCGCGCCAGCACGACGAGCGCGAGCGCGAGAACGAGCCGCCGCATCAGGCGTGAGGCGTCCTGGCAACCACAATCGAATGGAGGGATTGGGCCGGCACTGTGCTCCGGCCATCTCGCGATGCGCGCATGTTCGCTCTCACAAGGTCACGATGCCTTCTCACTACACCGATTGCACGAGAATCGTGCCCGGCCCACGCTGTTTCGCTCGGCGCTTCATCTCGGCCGCCAGCGAACCGATGTGACTGACGGAAATCCACCGCTCCGGATCGACGTGCAGAATCGCCGTCGACAACCGCGCGATCGGAAACTCGCGCGCGCGCCCTTCGCGATCGATGCCCATGAAGTGCCCGCGACGCAGCGCTTCCTCACCCACTGCCCGCCCGGCGACTTCCACGAATCGCACCGCACACTCCCGCGCGATCGCTTCTGCATGCTGTTCCGTCGTGACGACGATGAAATCGTCGCCGCCGATATGCCCGACAAAATCGTCGCGGCTCCCCACCACATCCACCGCGTTGCGAATCGCGTGACCCATGTCCCGGATCACCACGTCCGCGATCGTGAACCCGAACGTGTCCGCAAACGGCTTGAAGTTGTCGAGATCGATGTAGCAGATCGCGAATCGCTCACGCAGCTTCGCCCGCCGCGCGATCTCTTCTTCGATCGCCTGACCGCCCGGCAGCCCACTGGTCGGGTTGCGATCGCCCTCGCGCCGCACCAACCGCAGCAACGCCACGATCCGCGCGCGAAGCTCGCGCGGATCGAACGGCTTCGCCAGATAGTCGTCGGCGCCCGCCTCGAACGCTTCCACCTTGTGCTCGACGTCGCCGCGCGCCGTGAGCATGAGCACCGGAATCCGCGCCGTGAACGGATTCAACTTCACCGCGCGACACACTTCGATCCCCGACATGCCCGGCATCACGAGATCGAGGACCATCAACTCAGGCTCGCGCGCTTGAATCGCCGCGAGCGCCGAAGCGCCATCGGGCGCGAGATGCACTTCGTGCCCCGCCGAAGCGAGGATCTCGCGCACCATGAGGCGCATGTCCTCGTGATCGTCGACGCACAGGACGTAACTCACGATT
>DATJET010000167.1:0-28895 GCA_035496295.1 Gemmatimonadaceae bacterium | reverse complement strand
TGTTGGAGCTCTCTGATCTTCTCCACCTTTTGCTCGGGAAGTACCTCCGCGAATACGGTGTCGATCTTCAGCTCGCGAGCAACGGCTTCGGCGACGGCGCGGCTGTCGCCGGTCACCATCGCCACCTCGAGCCCCGCGTCGTGCAAGCGGCGGATCGCGTCGAAGGATTCGGGACGAATTGCGTCGGCCACCGCAAATGCCGCCTGCACGCGTTGATTCTCGACCTGATAGATCACCGTCTGCCCGCGTGAGGCGGCGTCCTCGGCGAATCGATGAAGGTCGGGTGGTAGCTCGAGATTCATACGCTTGAGCATGTTCGGGCCGCCGTCGGACAATGCTCGGCCGTCGACAGAGGCTTGGACGCCCGTGCCCGGTATCGCCACAAAATCAGTCGCGCGAGGAATCGTGAGCTTCCGCTCTGTCGCGCTCGCGACAATCGCCCGCGCCACCGGATGCTCGGCGTCTTGCTCGACCGCAGCAGCAAGCTGGAGCGCATCATCCTCGGACAATCCTCCCACCGTCTTCATCGCGACGACGCGATGTTGTCCAAGGGTCAGCGTTCCGGTCTTGTCGAAGACCACGGCGGTTAGGCGCCGCGCTTCTTCGAGTCCTCGGCGATCGCGAACGAGCAACCCGTTGCGCGCGCCGAGCGTGGTTGACAGGGCAATGACGAGCGGTACGGCAAGTCCAAGCGCATGCGGACAGGCGATGACTAACACCGTTACGACCCGCTCGACCGTGTATTCGCCCGGTGCCTTGGCCAGCATCCAGGCGGCCGCGGTGATACCGGCTGCCACCAGTGCGATTATCGTCAACCAGAAGGCCGCGCGGTCGGCGAGCAGCTGCGCGTGCGACCGCGACGTCTGCGCTTGGTCGACGAGTCGCATGATGCTGGACAGCGCGGTCTGATCACCCGTGCGCGTCACTGCGACGCGAAGCGAGCCGTCGCCGTTTACCGTCCCCGCGATCACCGCTGCGCCACTGTCCTTCGAGACAGGCCGCGATTCGCCGGTAATCATCGACTCGTTCACCGAGCTGTGGCCCTCGCGCACGGTGCCGTCCGCCGGGATCGCCGCGCCGGGACGAACGAGCACGATATCGCCCTCGCGCAGCTCGCCAATCGGAACGTCTTCAATGCGATCGTCGGTAACGCGCGACGCAGTATTCGGCAGCAGCTTCGCGAGCTCCGTGAGTGCGCCCTGTGCCTGCGAAATGGAACGCATCTCCATCCAGTGGCCAAGGAGCATGATCGTCACCAGGGACGACAGTTCCCACCACAGCGGCATTCCCGGAGCGCCGAAGCTGACGACGACGCTGAACACGAACGCAACCGAGATCGCGAGTGAGATGAGCGTCATCATCCCCGGCTGGCGATCGTGAAGCTCGCGCCATGCACCGACGAGAAAAACCCATCCGCCGTAGATGAACACCGCCGTGCCGAACACGAACGGAATCCAACGCGAACCCGGAAACGGCGGGGGCGTGAATCCCACGGCGTGAGGAATCATCTCGCCCCAGATGATCGCTGGGAGCGTTAGGAGGAGCGAGATCCAGAATTTGTGCCGAAACATCGCGACGGAATGGCCCGCGTGCGTGTCGTGGCCATGCGTATGTTCCGCGTGCGCGTGCGCGTGCGACGAGTGATCGGCGTGGGTCATCGTGCTCAAAAGCTAGCGCGATACGGCTCGCACGGCTCCCTGCCGGGACTCGAGATCCGGCTCGACCGTCTTCAGCTCATCATCGATGAACGACGCGCGGCGCGCGGACACGCGCGTTGACATTCGGTCGTGCGCGACGGTTGCTGCCCACCACCACGATGCTCGGCGTTAACGCCAGCGTGCCGCCGGTGAGCCGGTGTACGGCGCTGGCGAAGGCGTAGAACACCGACGTGAGCAGCCTCGTTCCCGGGTTCGCCAGCGGCGGCGACGGACGCACACGCACGTGCCGCAGTCCCATCCCCTCGAGGCGCCGCTTGAGATACTGACTTCTGATGATGTAGACGTGCTCCGGATTGAACGGCGGAATCCGATCTTGCAACCGCTGCCGCGCACGCGACCGCGTTGCGCGATACCAACGCTGCCAGAGCCGAATGAGCAGCCATTTATTCTGCAAGCGAATGACGACGCTGCCGCCGGGCGCGAGCAGCCGGTCTAACGCAGACCAGAGCAGCCGGATGTCGGGCTCGTAGTACAACACGTCGCTCATCACGATCACGTCGTATCGCCCGTCGTGCTCGGCGAGGTCGCGCGCATCACCGGTGAGCGTCGCAAAACCGAAGCGCTCGCCGGCCGATGTCGTACTGATCTCGGCGATGTCGTTGACCACGACGTACACATCGGGTCGCCGTTCGACGACGTGCGCCATGAGGTCGCCTCGCGCGCCGCCGATGTCGAGCACGCGCGCACCCGGCGGTGCTACGTCGTCGATGATGCGCGCCAGATGCCGGAAGATGCGACGTCTCGACACGCGAAAGTACGTGTCGTCCTTGTACACCACGTCGAAGTGCTTGCGGACGACGCCCGGGTCGAGGTGCGCGTCCCCCCACACCAGACCACAGTCACTGCACTCGCGCAGTCGAATGAGCGTACTGTAGTAGACGAACTGCCCCCACGCCTGCGGCCGCGGACGACCGCCACAGTCGGGGCAGCGTCGTATTCTCCGCGCTTTTACTTCCTTGAATCCATGTTGCCTCGCGTATCGCATCCAGCGCGTGTTGCCATTGAATCCCAGATTGCGCTCGAGAATCGCGCGATAATCCCGCTTCAGCTTCGCCATCGCCCACACCCCATACGGCACACGGACGCATCTCTGCGGCGTTAGGCGCCGCATCAGCTTGTTGCGCGACGCCGGCCGATCGCGCCGCCGTCTCGCGGGCGGGCGTTGCCTGCGTTGATCGTGCCGAGTTCGTCGATCGAGGGCGAGCAACCGACGTGTTCGGCTTTATGAGCTCTTTATGCCGACAATTCGAGCGCAAAAACGAAAAGGCCACCGTCAGGCTCGACAGTGGCCTCTCGTCGTCACGCGGCGATTCTCACGCCGCGTACGAATCCGCGCTAGTGCGCGCCGGCGAATTGGCGCATGAACTCCTCGGACCGCGTCTTCATCTCTTCGGGCGACAGATCTTCCTTGTGCGTCGCGATCGTCCACCAATAACCCTCGGGATCGACGATGACGCCGCACCGATCTCCCCAGAATTGATCCGCCATTTCCCCCATGCCGCCCGGTGCCACTTTGGCCCCCGCCTTGAGCGCACGATTGTACAGCGCGTCGCAATCAGTGACGTACAGCCAGATCGACACAGGCGAGCCTTTGTGGTCCTTGGTCGTGTTGCCGCCCATCATGTCGTCGTTGAGCATGATCGGTGAATCACCGATGGTGATCTGCGCGTGCATCACCTTTCCGTCCGGTCCCAGAAAACGCGACACCTCTACGGCGCCGAGGGCCTGCTTGTACCAATCGATCGCTTTGCCGGCGTTCATCATGGTGAGGTGGGGCGTGACGGTGTGATAGCCCGCGGGGATCGGGTTCTTCGTCTTGGCCATGTGTCCCTCCTGCGAATGATCGTGAATTCTCATCCTCACAGGCTCGGGCCGGAAAGGCAAGCGGTGCTGTGCAAACTTTGACGTGGCGTGCACGAGCGTTACACAAAACATCCGCGGACGTGTGTGCTTGCGCTCGCGGCGCGAAGATTAGCAGATGTAAGCATTCGCTTCGTTTGCCAACGCCAAGCCCATGCGGGGCATCGTTCAACATGGCTGCGGAACAAGGCATCGTGGTCAGGATGGATGCGCGCACGCGCAAGGCAATGACACAAGCCATGTGCTTCGTCGTCGGCGTCGCTGTTGCTGCAACAGCGCTGTCACGAGCGGGTGTGATCCATAATCCGAACCCGCCACAGGAGCTGCTGATGATCGCGGCAATCTTCGTCGTCGGCGGCGGGTTAGTGGTATTGACGCTTTTCCGCAACCGCGTGGCGCTCTACCCTGACCGCGTCGAGGTCTCGAACGGGCTGTCACCGATGCTCAGCGTGGCGCTCTCGGACGTCATCAGGCGGCGCATCATTCCTGCGCGCTGGCGGCGGTCATCACGCCATGTGCTTATCCTGGAGGACGGCCGCGAGGTCTGGCTGCCGCCCTATCTCGAGCGTAACACCGAGTTCCAAGCGTGGCTGGCCGGGATACCGCTCCAGAAGAAAAGAAACAGGAAGAACAATTGAAAGAGTTGGCGACGTCTGCCCGGTCTTGGGTGAACACTCATTCACGCCGATCAGAGGAGGCCCCTCCGATGCGCTGCACACTTCGGATCGCTTGGCAAATCGCCGCGGCGTCGGCGCTCACCGCCGCGCGCCCCGTTCCCCCCCCGCACCACATCGTCGAGTACGCCATCCCTCGGCCTAACGCATTCCCGCACGACCCCGCGGTGGGCGCCGACGGGATGGTGTGGTACACGGACATGTCCAACAGCTTCATCGGCCGGCTCGATCCGTCGACGGGGAAGATCACGGACTATCCGACGCCGACGCCGCACTCGGGACCGCATGGGATCGTCGTCGCCCCCGACGGCGGTGTGTGGTACACGGCGAACGCGGCCGGCCGGTTAGGCAGGCTGGATCCCAAGACCGGGCAGATTCGTGAGTACCAACTGCCGGCCGACGCGCGCGATCCGCACACGCCACTCGTTCACGACGGCAAGGTGTGGTTCACGGCGCAAGGCTCGAACTTGTACGGCGAGCTCGACCCGGCCACCGGAAAAGTGCGCATCTTTCCGCTCAAAATTTCACGCGCGCTGCCGTACGGTCTCGTCGCGGGACACGACGGCGGTCTGTGGATGGCGCTCTTCGGCACCAATGCTGTGGTGCGCATCGATCCATCGACCGGCACGCTGCGCGAATTCCGCGTCCCCGACGACAAGGCGCGCCCACGCAGGCTGATCGTCGACGGGGCCGGGCACGTGTGGTTCACCAATTACGCCCAGGGCAAGTTAGGCGAGCTCGATCCGGCAACGGGCCAGGTCCGCGAGTTCGCGTCGCCGGGCGGCACTGAATCGGGCCCCTATGGCATCGCGCTCGCACCCGATGGCCGCGTCTGGTACGACGAAGCCGCCACGAGTCGCGTGATCGTGTTCGATCCACAGACCGCCAAGGTCGACGAAGTGGTCGACATCCCGACCAAGGGCGCGATCGTGCGCAACATGGCGGTGGATACGACGCGCGGCCGGCTGTGGCTCGCGCTCAGCGGTACCGGACGGATCGGTCTCGTCGAGCTGAAGGCCCACTAGCGAAGCGCGTCAAAGTTTAGGATAGCACAATTGGCGGCAACGCCGAGACTCGTCCGGTGCTCGTGCGTTGCAGGGGAGGGACAGTGATTTCGACAAAGGCTTGAAGGGATAACGAAAGTGAAACAGGGATAACGAAAGTGATCGTTCGACGCGGAGGGAAGTGCGTGCCGAACGGATGGGGGAGGTGTTTTGTGGTTAACAAACACAAGACCTGACCAACCATTGGCGCCCGTACTCCCCTCCGCGTCGACCGATCACTTTCGTTATCCGTGGTTTCACTTTCGTTATCCTTTTGAGCCGTTGCGTTTTCCTCCCGTTTCCGCTGGGCGCGCGACTAGGCCTGACCCTCCGCGCCTTGTCCGCCCTTGCGTTTCGATGGCAGGCGCCGCATCGTACCCATCGAAACCAAATGGGAGCGCCGTCTGACCGCTTCGATCGACATCCTCCGCGGCACGCTCGACGTCCTCGTCCTCAAGGCGCTCTCCTGGGGACCGAGCCACGGCTACGACGTCGCCCGATGGATCGAGCAGGCCACCGGCGATGTGCTGAGCGTCGGCGAAGGCACACTCTACCCGGCGCTGCACCGCCTCAGAAGTAGAGGATGGGTGCGCTCGTCGTGGGGCGTCTCGGACACGGGCCGCCGCGCGTGCTATTACGAGCTCACCGCGGCCGGTCGAGCGCAGTTGCGTGTCGAAAAAGCAAACTGGACGCGGTACGCGACCGCGGTATTCGCCGCGCTCGCGGCGCCCGCCAAACCGGCGTGAGGACACGAGCATGCCGCGCGATGATCGTTCGCCCCGACGCGGGTTGCGCGCTCGCCTGATGTCGCGCGGACCCGAGCGCGACATCGACGACGAGATCCAGTATCACCTCGAGCGGCGCATCGCCGAGTATGTCGCGCAGGGGATGGATCCCGCCCAGGCGCGCGAGCGCGCGATGCGCCGCTTCGGCCACGTATCCGGCGTGCGCGCGGAAGCGGTGCAGGTGGAGCGCGCATTCGCTCGCCGGCAACGAGTCGGCGAGTTCCTCGGCGCGGCGGCACGCGACGCGCACGTCGCCATGCGCGCGATTCGCAAGAGCCCCGGCTTCGCCCTCACCGCCATCATCTGCATCGCACTCGGCGTCGGCGTCACGACGATGATCCTCTCGGCAGTCGACGCGATCCTCCTCAAGCCGCTGCCGTATCCTAACGCAAACCGGCTGGTGTCTGTCTACGCGCAGGACGCCCCGCGCGGCTGGCACCGCGTCAACATCTCGTACAAGGATTACGTCTCCTGGCGCGACGACAATCGCACGTTGTCGGCGCTCGGCGTGTGGACGTGGTCGAGCACCACGATCACCGATGGCGAGAGCGAGCGCGTGGCCGGCGCGGCGGTGTCGGCGAACCTGTTCCCGCTGCTCGGCGTTAGGCCACTGTTGGGCCGCTGGTTCCGGCCTGAGGACGAACGGCTCGCGGCGTCCGACGTCGTGCTCCTGAGCTACGGGCTGTGGCGGCGCCGCTATGGCGGCGACAGCGCAATCGTTGGACACACGATTTCAATGGACGGCCGGCCGCACCTCGTCGCCGGCGTGATGCCGCCCGGATTCAATTTCCCGGATCGCGGCGAGTTCTGGATGCCGTTCGCGACCGACGGACCGTCGCAGGAACCGCGCGGCAATCGCGGCTATGCGGGCGCGATCGGACGTCTCCGCCCTGGCGTCACGCTCGACCACGCCAAAGCCGACCTCGCGCGCGTGTCGACGCAACTGCAGCACGACTTTCCCAACGACAACACCGGCTGGTCGGCGGAGATCGTGACCCTGCGCGACGATCTCAGCGGGGATCTGCGCCGGCCGATGCTCATCTTCCTCGGAGCAGTGGCGTTCGTGCTACTCATCGCGTGCGCCAACGTCGCGAACCTGACCCTGGTCCGCGGCCTGTCGCGCCGGCGCGAGATCGCCGTGCGCTCGGCCCTCGGCGCCGCGCGCGGCGATCTCGTGAGGCAGCTGTTCACCGAGAGCCTGCTGATTGCCGGGTTAGGCGGCGTGGCCGGCGCGGTGGCCGGCATCTGGGGCGTGCGCTTCGCGCGCCTCGCCTTCCCGGGCGGCGTCCCGTTCTATTTCGATTTCGGCGTCGACCTGCGCGCGCTGGCCGCGTCGGCGCTGATCATTGTCATCACGGCGGTGCTGTGCGGTGTGATACCGGCGCTGCGCGTCACCAAGCTGGACGTGAACCGCGCGCTGCGCGACGAGCGGGCCGGGACTGGCGGCAGCGGCGATGGGCGGATGAGCGGGAGATCGGTGTTGGTGATCGCCGAGCTCGCGATCTCGACGGTGTTGGTGATCGGCGGCGCGTTGCTCGTGCGCAGCTACCGCGCCTACACGCACACCGACCTGGGATTCGACCGCGACGGCATTCTCACGGCGCGCGTTACCCTACCGGACGAGGGATACAACCAGACCGCGCAGCGCATCGCGCTGTTCTCGGATCTCGAGGCACGCGTGCGCGCCATCGCGGGCGTGAAAGTCGTCGGCTCGGCGCAGGGCATTCCGTTCAGCGGCTGGGACGTGCAAATGACCGCGTCGTTCGCCGGACGGCCGGCCCCTCCGCCCAACGAGGGTTTCGACTCGCATTTCCAGGTCGTATTCCCCGACTTTTTCTCGGCGATGGGCATTCCGTTGGTCCGCGGCCGTCCGCTGCTGCCGACCGACCGCGACACGCTCGCGCCGGTCGCCGTGGTGAACGAGACGTTCGTGCGCCGGGCCTACCCGAACGAGGATCCCATCGGCAAGCGCGTCAAGTTTGCCCCGCCTAACGATCCGCAGCCGTGGATCACGATCGTCGGCGTCGTGCGGGACTTCCGTCATTACCGCCTGCCGGAGCCGATGGGGCCGGCGCTCTACATGCCGTATGGAATGTCGCCGGGTCGAACGCAGACGCTCGTCATCCGCACGAGCCTAACGGACCCGTACGCGCTCGTTCCGGCGGTGCGCGCCGCGCTGCACGACGTGGATCCCAAGCTGGCCTTGTACGAAGTGAAGACCATGGATGACGCGGTCAACGAGTCGCTCTGGCGGCAGCGTGTGCAGAGCAGGGTACTGGGCGTCTTCGCGGTGCTCGCGCTGCTGCTCGCCGCCGTCGGGCTGTACGGACTCGTGTCGTACAGCGTGTTGCAGCGCACGCGCGAAATTGGGTTGCGCGTCGCTCTAGGCGCGCAGCGCTCCGATGTGCTCGCGCTGGTCTACGGACAGGGCGGACGGCTGGTGGTGGCGGGCCTCGCGATCGGTCTTGCGTTGGGCGCACTGCTCGCGAGGACGCTCGGTTCGCTGCTCTACGACACTGCTCCGACAGATCTCGCGAGCTACGCGCTCGCCGCCGGTGTGATTGCGGCGATTGCGTTTGCGGCGCTGTACGTGCCGGCGCGGCGGGCGGTCGCCGTAGATCCGCTCCGGGCGATGCGCACGGAGTAGTGCCGGGCGTCGTTATTCCTGACGCAGCACCTGCATCGGCGCAATGCGGAGGGCGGTTCTGGCCGGGATGAACGCCGCAATCCCCGCCACGACCAGCAGCATGGCCGCGAGTGCGCCGAACTCAGCTACGTCGAGCGCCGGCAGCGGCAACACGAGGTTCGCGACCAGCCGGGCTTCGCCTAACGCAAGCAGGACGCCGGCGGCGAGGCCGATTGCCACGAGGCGCATCTCGCGAGCGAGCACCATCCGGAGCACGTCGCGCGTGCCGGCGCCCAACGCAATGTGCACCGCGATGTCGCGCCGCCGCTGCCGAACGGCCAGCCCGACGATGCCGTACAATCCGACCAGCGCCATCGCGAGGCCGAGCGCGCCGACTGCAGCAGTGATCGCTGCGCCATATCTGAATGGGAAGATCTGAAGCCGGCGCTCGGCCAGCAGCGGCGTGACCTCGAACGGCAGATTCGGGGCGACTTGTGTCGCCACGTCGCGCAGCGCGCGGGAGACATCGGGAGCGCCGGCGTCGCCGCGCGCGAGGACCGGCATCGCCGTCTGTGTGAAATCGCGCACCGTGGCCGGCAGGTAGACGTAGCCGTTCGAGTCGTTGTCCCAGATCATCGCGTTGTGCGCGGCCGAGGCGACGCCGATGACGCGCACGAACGCGTCAGCCGAGTCGCCGCGAGACACGATGCGCAGCGTCTGCCCAACCGGAGGCGCGCCTGGCCATAACAACCGCGCGGCGCTCTCGCTTACGATGGCAACCCGCGCGCTGCCGATGGTGTCCGACACCGTGAAGTCGCGGCCACTGATGATGCGCTGGCCGACGACGTCGAAGTAACCGGGGGCGACGACGTTGTAGAACACGCCGCGCACCTCGCCCGGCGCGCCGGCCACATGAAGGATCGGCCACCCGGTGAAGGGCGGCTGCTGCGCGCGCGTGCTCGCCTCCACGCCCGGCGTGGCCCGCACGCGCTCGGCGAATCGCGCCCGCGCGGCGGCGGTGGCGGGCGGCACATTGCCGTCCGCCGTTAGGCCAAGTGACGCGGTGACCACGCGGGCGGGTGCGAGGCCCGTGTCGGTCGCACCGAATTGCCGGATGCCCAACACGGCGGTCGCGGCGGCCGAAAGGAGCGCGACGCACCCCGCAACCTGCGCTGCGACAAGCATGTCGCGGAACAGCGATCGGCGGACGCGCATGCCGAACAACGTGTCTTCACCTTTGAGCTCGGCTTGAAGTTGAACGGCAGTCGTGCGGAGGGCAGGTACCAGACCGAACGCGAAGACGCTCACCACGGCCAACGCGATCGCGTAAGCCACGACGCGCCAGCTTGGCGCGATCCTCAATGCCACGGTGCCGAGCGTTTCCGGAATGGCGGCAAAGAACACGCGGACGAGCACGCGCACCGCGACGTCAGCCATCAGCAGGCCGAGCGCGGAGCCGGTTACGGCGACGAGGAGGCTTTCCGTTAGCAGTTGTCGGACGACCCGTCCGCGCGACGCGCCGATCGCGAGGCGGATCGCCATCTCGCGGCGACGGGCGAGCGAGCGCGCCAGCAGCAGGATGGCCAAATTCGAGCACGCGATGACGAGCACGAGCGCGCCGAGCAGGAGGGCGGGTGCGATCGCCACCGCGGCCTGCGCAGTGGGCGGGAGAAACGACTCGTTAGGCATGAGGCCGACGCCGACGATGCGCGCGGGGTCCGTCAGGGCATCCGCTGCGCGCCGCGGGTCGGCCACGATGGCCGACAGCTCCGACTGCGCTTCGGCCATGCTTGTGCCAAGGCGGAGTCGTGCGTGCAACCAGATGAATCGGTTGGCCGGGTCGTCGAGTTTCCCCGGCGTGATGCCCAACGCGGCGGCCGCGGGCAGCGCGATCCAGAAATCGGGGACGAGCGGGTTGATACCGATAAAATCCGCTCGCGCGACGCCGGCGATGGCGACGTGAATGCCATTCAGGATCACGTCGGTGCCCACGATGGAACGGCTGCGTCCGAACGCGCTGCCCCAGAATGCATCGGACAACACGATGGCCGGCGGCGCCCCGCGGCGCGCGTCGTCGTCCGTTAGCACCCTGCCTAACTGAGCCGCGCCGCCCAACGCGAGGAAGTAGCGGCCGGAGATGACGCCGGCGCTGGCCGCGCGCGCCGGTGCGCCGGGCCCGAGCTGGAGGCCCACCGGTTCGCCGACATACGCGACGAGGTCCTGGATCCGGCGCGCGTGTGTCGCGATCGCCTGGACGTCGGAGTACGAGAACTGGATGCCGTTGTCGCCGCGGGCGCGCAGCGTGGTCAGCTTCACCAGGCGTTCGGGGCGCGCGACCGGAATCGGCTGCCACACGAGGGCATCGACGAGCGTGAAGAACCCGGCGTTGACACCGATGCCGATGCCGACCGCGACCACGGCGATGGCGACGAACCCCGGACTGCGGCCGAGCGTCCGGATGCCGAATCGTGCGTCGCGAACAAAGTCTTCAAGGGCGGGGAAGCCCCACGCATCCGCGCTGCGCTCCCTGATGGCGAGCGCGTTACCCGTGCGTCGCCGGGCGGTTAGGCGCGCGTCATCGGCGGAGAAGCCGGTGTGCTCGAGGTCGCGCGCGAGCATTGCCCGGTGAAAGGCGAGCTCTTCGTCCAGCTCGCGCGCGAGGGCGCCGCGGCGGCCGAGGGTCACGGCGCGATGGACCAGCGCACGGATGCGGTGCAGGAGGGCACCCATGGATCAGGTTTCCCTGGCGCGCATGACGCGCGTGATCGCCAGCATGGTGCGTTCGAAGGCGGATGACTCGAGGCCGAGCTGCTTGCGGCCGGCCGCGGTGAGGCGATAGTACCGGGCGCGGCGCTTCGTGGGTGTCTGCTTCCATTCGGCGGCGACCCATCCCTTGGCGAGGATGCGCTGGAGCGCGGGATAGAGCGAGCCTTCTTCGACGGTGAGCACCTCGTCCGACAGCCGGTGGATGTGTTGCGCGATGCCGTAGCCATGGAGTGGGCCGAGGCTCACGGTCTTGAGGATGAGCATCTCGAGCGTGCCGGGGACGAGCTCGCCGGTGGTGGCCATATATAGACGCCCTATGGGTTGGTAGCCTGATGGTAGCGCCGCGGGTGCGCGCCGTCAAGCCTGGCGGGCGCGGCCGTTGGTCCAACGCGCCATGGCTGACGCGGGGTTGCGCGCCCGCTGGCCCGCGCATATATCGATAATCGATAGGTGACCACTCGATTACCGACACATCAGAGCTGGATCATGGCGCCCCGCGACAAGACCGATCTGCTGCACGGCTCGCTCGATCTCATCGTGCTCCGCACGCTCAGCGTACAGCCCATGCACGGGTACGCCATCACGCAGCACGTCGCCCGGCTCACCGACGGCGTGCTGAGCGCGGACCCCGGTTCGCTCTATCCCGCGCTCGAGCGCCTGAAGCGCAACGGGTGGATTACCGCCAAATGGCAGCAGTCGCCCACCGGCCGGCGCGCGCGCTACTACGCGATCACGCGCTCCGGCCTCACGCAGCTCGGCCGCGAGACGAACGAGTTCGAGCGATTCGTCGACGCGATGCGCCGCGTGCTGCGCGCCACGTAGGAGCGGCCGATGTCCTTCATCGATGCGATACGATATCGGTGGCACGCGGCGTTCCGTCGCGGCGCCCTCGATCGAGAGATCGAAGAGGAGCTCCAGCACTATGCGGACCTCGATCGACGAGATCGAGGCCGCGGTGCGGCACCGGATCGCGGTCGCGCGGCGGGCGCGATGGTGAACGTCACGTATTTGCGCGAAGAGCTGCGCCGCATGTCCAGGCTCAGAACGGCGCTCGACCAGGCAGCCCAGGACGTGCGCTACGCGGTGCGCACGCTGCGCAAGACACCGACGTTCGCGGTCGTCGCGACGCTCACGCTTGCGTTAGGCGTGGGCGCCAACGCCACGATCTTCGGCGTTGTCGACGCGGTCGTGCTCACGCCGTTGCCGTTTCCGCAGCCGGACCGACTGGTCCGCCTCTTCTCGACGCAACACGGCGTCGTCGTGGGCAGCCCATCGGAGTGGGACGTGCAGGAAATCGCCCAGACGGCGCGCTCCTTTCAGCACCTCGTCCCCTACGACGAGTGGCCCAAAACGGTTCGCCTGGGCGGCACGGCCTCGCTGCCCGAGGACATGCCGGTCGAACTCGTGTCGTCCGACTACTTCACGACGTTGGGCGTGAGACCGATGATCGGCCGGCTGTTCACGCCCGGCGAAGAGCAGGCCGGCCGCAACTACGTCGCGGTGATCAGCCGCGGCTTGTGGCGGCAGCGCTTCGGCGGCCGCCCAACTGTGTTGGGCATGACGATGCTGATCAACGATGAGCCGTACACCATCATCGGTGTCGTGCCCGATCTCGACGTGGCGTGGCTGAGCCCGCGTGGAGTGGCGGCGCGGATCTGGACGCCGTGGGCGCTGCCGGCCGTCGCACCTGCCGGCGCCTGGCGCGGCCCCACCGGCCACGATGCCATCGCACGCCTCCGCCCCGGAGTCTCGCTCGACCAGGCCCGCGCCGAAGTCGCGCAGTTCGCGGCGCGGCTCGGCAGATCGTACCCGTCAGACGCCTCCTACGGCCTCACGGTGACGCCGCTCGCCGACACCCACGTGGGCGCGCTCGGCCCTGTGTTAGGCATCCTCGCCGGAGCGGTGGCGCTGGTCCTGCTCATTGCATGCACCAACCTCGCGAGCTTGCTCCACGCCCGGCACGCGGCGCGCCAGCGCGAAATGCTCGTGCGCACGGCGCTCGGCGCGAGCCGCGGCCGCGTCGTGCGGCAGCTGCTCATCGAGACGATGGTGCTGGGCGGAGCCGGCGGAGCGTTCGGCTTCTTGCTCGCGGTCGCCGGGTGCGCCGCGGTGTCGCGCTGGCATCCATCGAAGTTCCCGCAGCTGGCCGGCCTGTCGGTGAACGCCACCGTCCTCGGCTTCGCCCTGGGCGTGTCACTCGTGGCGGCCGCGATCTTCGGTGTCTGGCCCGCGTGGTCGACGTCGCGCATCGACATCGCCGAGCGATTGCGCGCCGGCGGGCGCACGGGAACGGTGTCGCGCGAGCAGCGCCGCGTGCGTTCGGCGCTCGTCGTGGTCCAGATCGCGCTCGCGCTCATGCTCGCGGCCTCGACCGCGATCCTCACGCAGAGTGTCAGACACCTCACGCGGCAAGAGCTCGGCTTCGACCCCGACCATCTGTTCAAGGCGAAGCTCTACATTCCGCCCGTGCGATATCGCGGCCGGGAGGCCGTGGCGCGATTCTCCGACGAGCTGGGCAACCGGATTCGCGAGTTGCCCGGCGTCGAGGCGGCAACCGTGACCATGGGTTATCCACCCGCGGCAGCGCGGTGGCTGCAGTCGGTTTCGATCGAGGGTCAGGCGCCCGACCGGCTCCAGGATCGGCCACTCGCCTTCTTCACCGTTGCCGACGACGCCTACCTTCGGACGTACCGCACGCGCCTGGTGCGTGGACGCGACTTTCGCAGCACGGACGTGGCCGGCGGAACTCCCGTCGCGATCGTCAGCGAGTCGTTTGTGCGCAAGGACATGGCGAACCATGATCCACTGGGCGCGCGCATTGCGCTGAGCAACCCAATCGATCCGGTCGCGTCGCCCACGCCGATCACGATTGTCGGCGTGTTTCAGGACGTGAAGAACGACGGATTGAACGAGCCGCCGCGTCCGCAAATCGTGGGACTGTATCGGCAGCTCCCCGAGTTCAGCTCGAATTTCAAGATCCTCATGGTGCGCACGCGGGGCGACCCATCGGCGTTAGGCACGCCTCTCCAACGGATCGTGCGAACGATGGATCCCGACCTTGCCCTCGGCGAGGTGGCGACGATGCAAGACGTGGTGGCGGCAGCCGCCGGTGGAACCACGTACGCCGCGCTCCTGGTCGGTGCCTTCGCGGTGCTGGGTCTGGTGCTTGCCGCGATCGGGGCGTACGGCGTCGTGTCGTACATGGTGGCGCAGCGGTCGGGGGAGATCGGCATCCGGACGGCGTTGGGCGCCGGACCATGGACCGTCATCCGCATGGTCGTCGGCAACGGCTGTGCGCTCGGTGTGAGCGGCGCGGTGCTCGGACTGATCGGTTCGTGGGCAGCAGCCCGCGTGCTCGCGGGGCAGGTGTATGGTGTATCGGCCACCGATCCCGTCACATTGATGGCGTCCGCGTCGGGTTTGCTGTTCGTCACCGCGCTCGCCAGCATGATCCCCGCGTGGCGCGCGCTGCGCATCGATCCCGCGACCGCGCTGCGCACGGACTAACGCGCGATCAAAACCTTTCGTGCGTCTGCGATGTCAGACCGTCATCTCGAGACGGAGATCTGACCATGGCGATGTTCACTCGGGCGGAGTTTCGAGCCGCTGCGCGCGGACTCATCCGGACCCCGGCTGTTGCGTTGTCAGCGGTGGCGTGCCTCGGACTGGGACTCGGCGCGACGGCGGCGATCGCCAGCGCCATTCAGCGCGCACTGCTCGCGCCGCTGCCGTTCCGCACGCCTGACCGTCTCGTCGCCGTCTTCGGCACGAGCCCGCAATCGGGACCGGATGGGACGTTGCCGCAGTCGGTGCCCAACTACCTGGATCTCGCCCGCGAGACGCGCCGCCTAACCGCGCTGGCGGCGATAACGGACAACACTGGACTCGTCACGATCGGCGGCCGCGGCACGCAGGCACAGGAAGAGTTGGTGACCGGCAACATGTTCTCGATGCTCGGCGTCAGCATGGAGCGCGGACGCCTGATCACGCCCGGCGACGACCGCCTCGACCAGCCGGCCGTGGCCGTCGTGAGCGACGCCTTCTGGCGGACCACGTTAGGCGGCGACCTGTCGATCGTGGGTCAGACGATCGTCGTCGATGGCACGCCGACCACCATCGTCGGCGTCGCGCCGCGCGGATTCAAGGTGCCGGTGGGCTCGCTCGTGTTCGACGGCGACATCTGGATGCCCATTCGGTTCACGTCCATGCAGATGGCCGCGCGTCGCCACCATTTCCTCAGAGTGATCGGGCGTCTCCGCGACGGCGTACTGGCGGTGTCGGCGGAGGGCGAGCTCCGCACGCTGTTCGCAGGTCTGGTGTCGTCGTTCCCGGAGCTCGGCGGCGAGAACATTCGACTGGCGGCTCTGCAGCCGGCGAGCGTCCGGACCGTACGCGGGCCGCTGCTGTTCTTGTTCGGCGCGGTGATGTTGGTGCTGATGATCGCCGCGAGCAACGTCGCGGCGCTGCTCCTCGCGCGCAGCGTAGGCCGGCGCCACGAGCTGGCCGTGCGTACGTCGTTAGGCGCCACGCGGTGGGATGCCATGCGTGTCGCCCTCGCCGAGAGTCTGCTCATCACGCTGGCGGGCGCCGCCGTGGGGCTTGGCCTGGCGGAAGCCGGTGTGCATACCATCGGGGCGCTGGCAGCGGCGCAACTGCCGCAGCTCCAGGGTCTCGGCGTGAACGTCCCGGTCATCGCGTTCGGGCTCGCACTCGCGATGGTCGTTGCGTTAGTCTGTGGTGCCGTCCCCGCGTGGCGCGGCGCATCGGTCGACCCGCAAGACGCGCTCCGTGCATCGCGCGGCACCACGAAGACGCAGCATCGGTCGCTGCGGTCGCTCGTCGTGTTCGAAGTCGCGCTGTCTGGGGTGCTGCTCATCTCGGCGGGGCTGGCATTGCGAGGATTCGCGCATCTTCTGTCGAACGACCCTGGGTTCGCGACGGCGCACGTGCTGACCCTTCAAGTCGCGGTGCCGCCAACGTCATATCCAGACGCCTCGAGCGCGCCGCGATTCCTGCACCCGGTACTCGATGCGATCGCGGCGATACCGGGCGTCGAGAGCGCGGGCGCGATCAACTCCCCGCCGTATGTCAGCTGGGGCAACAACGACAACATCCGCTATGAAGGCCAGCCGAAGCTCGACCCGTCGCAATTGCCGCTTGTCGAGTTCGGCAAGGTGACGCCGGGGTTTTTCGCGGTAACGGGGCAGCACGTCATCGCGGGCCGGCTACTGCGCACTTCCGATGGCGCGACATCTTCACCGGTGGTGGTGGTGAATCAGGCGCTCGCCCAACGTGACTTCCGCGGGCGCAATGCGGTGGGCGCCCGGTTCTACTTCTCCGACACGAGCTTCGCGACCATCGTCGGCGTTGTGAGCAACGTTCGGAACGCCGGTCCGATCTACCCGACGGTTCCAGAGATGTATTGGTCGTATGATCAGACGTGGCCGGGGTACGAGTTCCCGCTCATGATCCGAGTGAGAGGCAGCGATCCGACCGCGGTGGTGGGCGCGATACAAGCGGCGGTGCACCGCATCGACCCGAACGCCGCCGTCGCTCACGTGCAGTCGATGCGCGACGTGATCGCCGACGATCTCGGACGCCCGCGCTTCTATCTGGGTCTGTTAGGCGTCTTTGCCGGCGTGGCGTTGGTCCTCGCGCTCGCCGGGCTCTATGGGGTGTTGGGCTACG
Source organism: Gemmatimonadaceae bacterium (assembly GCA_035496295.1). Classification (GTDB taxonomy): domain Bacteria; phylum Gemmatimonadota; class Gemmatimonadetes; order Gemmatimonadales; family Gemmatimonadaceae; genus JADGGM01. The sequence continues at coordinate 11,735 of DATJET010000167.1, read as the reverse complement.
TGGTCGCGCAGCACACAAAAGAGTTGGGGATTCGAGCCGCGCTCGGCGGATCGGCCGGCACGCTCGTGGCGCTCGTTGCCCGGGACGGATTGCGGATGATCTGTTGCGGCGTGGTGCTTGGACTGGCTGGCGGGTGGGCCGCGACGCGTCTACTCACATTCCTGTTGTACGGCGTGAGCCCATTCGACGCGCCAGCCTGGATCATCGCGTCGCTGCTCATGCTGGCAACTGGTGTCGCGGCGACCCTCGTGCCGGCGCTGCGCGCCGCGCGGTGCGACCCCGTGACCGCCATGCGCGCCGACTAGCTCCCGTTCGGAGATTGTCGCTACGGCTGCGCGACGCGGTAGCGGAGCCAGAGCACGTCGTGCCGGAGCGGCGTGGCCTCGGCGAGCGTTAGGCCGCGCGGCAGGCCCTCGTGCTCGTCGAACAGCGCCGGTGTGCCCGTGCGTCCGTCGACGACGGGCGCGAGCAGCACACTCACTTCATCGATCAGCCCCGCGCGCAGCATCGAGCCGTTGATGTGGCCGCCGCCCTCGAGCATGAGCGTCGTCACGTCGAATCGCGCGGCGATCTTCTGCAGAGCGAGCGCCAGGTCGATCTCGCGCCGGCCGGCGATCAGGTACGACACGCCCGCCGCCCGCAGCTGCGCGAGGTACTCGTCGTGCACGCGCTCCGACAGAATCGCGACCACGTGATCGCCGTCGACGACACCGGATTCCCAGACGAGACGGCCGTGCGCGTCGAGCGCGAAGGCGTACGACTCGTGCTCGCCGGGCGCAGCGAAATCGGCGCGCGGACCGCCCGTGTGCTCGTTGGCCACGTCGTCTTCGGATCGCACGCCCTGCGCGAAGTGCATCGCCATGGTCACGCGGCCGCACATCCAGGCATTCGCGTCGAACTGATCGTGGATCTCTTCGTAGAGCGCCTGCTGCTCGTCGCTGATGGGCCAACCCTTGGTGGCGATGCGCCCGTCGACGGACGCCATCATGTGGCAGATGACGCGCGGGCGCCGCGAGCCGGGGACGAAGGTCTCGCCGCTCACCGATCGATCTGCGCCATCTGGGACGGCGCGTAGCGGGGGCCGGAGACCTGCCCCGGCGCGAGCGCGCGGTCGAGCTGCGCGCGATCGTCCTGCGTTAGGCGGACGTCGGCGGCTGCGACGTTCTCCTCGAGGTACGAGCGGCGTTTGGTACCGGGAATCGGCACGATGTCCGGCCCGCGCGACAGCAGCCACGCGAGCGCGATCTGTGCCGGGGTCGCACCTTTCTGCGCTGCCATGTCGCGCACCACCGACGCGGCGCGCATGTTCGCGTCGAAGTTGCCGCCCTGGTAGCGCGGATCTCCCCGGCGGTAGTCGCCCTGCGGATACTCTTCGGCGCGCTGCACGTGACCCGTCAGGAAGCCGCGCCCGAGCGGCGCGAACGCGACGAGGCCGATGCCTAACTGGCGGAGCAGCGGGATCAGCCGCGGCTCCAGGTTCCGTTCCCAGAGCGAATACTCGCTCTGCAGCGCCGAGATCGGATGCACGGCGTGGGCGCGGCGAATGGTCGACTCGCCGGCCTCGGACAAGCCGAGGTAGCGCACTTTGCCCGCGCCAACGAGATCGGCCATCGTGCCGACGACGTCCTCGATCGGCACGGTGGGATCCACGCGATGCTGGTAGAGCAGGTCGATCCGGTCCGTCTCGAGGCGCTGGAGCGACGCCTCCACCACGTCGCGGATGTGCTCGGGCCGGCTGTCCACACCGGAGAGCGTGCCGTCGGCAAACGTGAAGCCGAACTTGGTCGCGATGACGACGCGATCGCGCGCGCCGCCGCCTAACGCCTTGAGCGCGCGCGCGAGCAGCTTCTCGTTCTCGTACGGGCCGTACGCCTCGGCCGTGTCGAGGAACGTCACGCCCAGCTCGATCGCGCGGTGAATCGTCGCGATGGATTCGCGTTCGTCGCGGTCGGCGGTTGTGCCGTACGCGTAGCTCATGCCCATGAGCCCCAAGCCCATGGCGGAGACGGTGAGACCCTGGGTGCCTAACGTTCGGGTGCCGAGCATTCGTGTCTGCGGGTGAGGGAATCCGTGGCGGCGGCGCCCGCCGACGCGAAGCGCCGATGCCCACGCACACGGCAATGGGCGGGCCGTCACGCAACATATCGCGGCACGGACCGCGTGCGCGCTCAACGGATGAGTCTGCTCGCGCGCTGCGGTTAGAGAAACGCAATGCTTGCGGCGTCTCGGATTGCGGAACGAGCCCGGCGAAACTATTGTTGCCCCAACCTCGTTAGTGGACCGACGATGCCCCGCGACGCCAGCGATCTGCTCCACGGCACGCTCGACGTGCTCGTCCTCAAGACCCTCTCATGGGGCGCCATGCATGGCTACGCCATTGCCGAATGGATCGAACGCCGCGGCGAAGGCGAGCTCGTGATCGTCGACGCTGCACTCTATAAAGCGCTCCACCGCCTCGAGGAAAGCGGCGCGATCATATCGCAGTGGGGACTCTCCGACCACAATCGCCGCGCCAAGTACTACTCGCTTACCACCCGCGGTCGCGCGCGACTGCGCTCCGAGTCGGAGACGTGGAAGCGCTACGCGCTCGCGGTCGGCCGGATCATCGAATCGACCTGATCCATGCAGGTTCCCTCCGGCGTCCGTCGCGCATTCCGGTTGCCTGCATCGAGCGGGCAGATCGCGCGCGACCTGGAGGACGAAGTCGAGTTCCACGTCGCCATGCGCGTGAAGGCATTGGAGCGCGCCGGCCTCACGCACGATGACGCCATCGCCGAAGCCCAACGCAAATTCGGCGACGTCCAGGATCTGCGCGACTACTGCGTCGCCATCGAGGTGCCACACATGCAACGGGCCCATCTTCGCGAGCGAATGTCCAGCATGGGGCAGGACCTGCGGTTTGCGCTGCGCCAGTTCCGGCGGTCGCCGAGCTTTGCGGTCATCGCGAGCCTAACGCTAGCGTTGGGCGTCGGCGCCACGACGGCGATCTTCAGCGTCGTGAACGGCGTGATCCTCAAGCCGTTGCCGTTCAACCGGCCGGAGCAGCTCGTCCAGCTCTGGGGCATCGATGCGAACGGACACCATCTGCACTTTGCCGACCCCACCTTCGACCACCTGATCGCCGAAAACCACACGCTGAGCGCGGCGGCCGAGTACAACACCGGAGACATGTCGCTGGCCATGAACGGCTCGGCGAGCCGGGTGACGGCCTCCGGCGTCTCGAAGGAATTCTTCCGTGTGCTCGACGTTAGGCCGGAGCTCGGACGCGCCTTCGCGCCCGAAGACCAGCAGAAAGGCGCGTCGATGGTGATGGTGATCAGCCACGGACTCTGGATGCGTCTGTTCGGCGGGTCGCCGAGCGTCGTCGGCAGCACCGTCAAGAGCGGACCGAGTCCGGTCACGATCATCGGCGTGCTGCCGCCTGGCAAGGAGTACCCGGCTGGTACCGACGCGTGGTATCCGCGGGAGCCATTCGGCGAAAATACGAGCTATACGGCGCACAACTGGAACGTGATCGCGCGCGTGAAGGATGGCCTAACGACCGAGGCGGCGACGCGCGACGTCTCCATGCTGCTGCGGCGCCTGCATGCGGTGGTGGGTGAGGCGACGTGGACCTTCGACGGGACAGCAATTCCGCTGCGCGATCAGATCATCGGCAGCGTGAAGGCCCTGCTGCTCCTCATCTTGGGCGCCTCGGCGGTGCTCCTCCTCATTGCGTGTGCGAACGTAGCGAACCTGCTCATCGCACGGATGGCCGTGCGCGAGAGCGAGATCGCCGTGCGCGTTGCCATCGGCGCGGGACGCGGACGCATCGCGCAGCAGCTGCTCATCGAAACCTCGTTGCTCGCGGCTGTCGGTTGCGTGGGCGGCGTGGTGATCGCCGCGGCGGGCATGCGGGCGCTACTGACGCTGCGTCCAGCGCTCATTCCGCGCGTCGGTGAGCTGTCGCTCGATTGGCGCGTCCTGGTGTTCGCCATCGTGGTGTCGGCTGCAACCGCGGTTGCGTTAGCACTCGTTGCGGCGTGGCGCGGGACGGCCGGCGACCTGCGCGCTGCGCTCTCGCAGTCGCAACGGACGCAAGGCGGAGGCGGCGCGAGCTACCGCGTGCGAGGCTCGCTCGTCGTCGTGCAGCTGGCCATGACGGTCGTGCTGCTCATCGGCGCGGGGCTGCTCGCGCGCAGCTTCATTGGACTCATGAGCATCGATCCGGGCTTCCGCACCCACGGCATGGTGGTGGCCGCGACGCTCTTTGACGAACCGCGCGATTCCGACTACGTGGGCCGGCGCTCGGTGTTCTATCATCAGCTCGCCGAGCGCGCGCGTGCGATTCCGGGCGTACAAAGCGTCGGCATCTCCGATGCGCCGCCGTTCTCGAATGGAAGCAGCAACGGCACCTTCCTGGTGCTGGACAATGCGGGCTTCAAACTCGTTCCGAGCGAGCTCGAGGCGTTGTTCAAGGACAAGACGCGCACCGGGTACGCGACGTACCGCACGGCAAGCGCCGGCTATTTCAAGGCGATGGGCATTCCGCTGGTGTCGGGTCGGGTGTTCGAGGCGACCGACCGGACGGGCGGGCCGCAAGTCGGCGTCATCAACGCGGCGCTGGCGCACAAACAGTGGCCTAACGGAGACGCCATTGGCAAGGTCATTGAATTCGGCAACATCGACGGCGACCTGACGCCGATCACGATCGTCGGCATCGTGGGCGACACGCGCGAAGAAGACCTTGCGACGGCCCCCCTCCCTGGGGTGTACGTCGATTTCGATCAGCGGCCCGGCAACAGCGATCAGATGTTCGTCATCATGGCGGCGGCGAACGAAGCGTCCACCATTAAGGCGGCGCGAACCGCATTCCCACAGGTGCGCGCCGACATCCCGACGCGGTTCCTGACCGTGGAGGATATCATTGGGCGATCGGTGGACAGCCAGCGCTTCATGTTGCTGCTCGTCGGCGTGTTCGGCGCCGTCGCGTTGCTCCTGGCGACACTCGGCGTTTACAGCGTGATCTCGTATCTCGTCGCGCAGCGCGGCCGCGAGATCAGCATTCGCGTTGCGTTAGGCGCCTCGGCGTCGGAGATCGTGGGCCTCGTGCTCAAACAAGGAGTGATGCTGTCGCTCGTCGGCGCCGTCGTCGGCGGTGTGGCGGCGCTGGCGGCGACGCGCGTGCTCAAGCGCCTGCTCTATCAGGTGAGCACCACCGATCCGATCGCGTTCGCGTCGGTGCTCGTGGTGCTGTGCGGTGTGGCGCTGGTGGCCAGCTACGTTCCAGCGCGGCGCGCGGCTGCGTTCGAGCCGATGGACGTCTTGCGCGGCGGGTAAGGCGGACAACGCGCAGACGCTGCCGGTCACTGTCGGACCTTATGCACGCTCGTGTCCGGCCTTGTCCGCGCGGTGTCCGACTTTTTGGGCGATGATGAAAATCGGGATCGACGCGAGCTGCACGGCCATGGCGACCACGATCACCGCGGGGATCGAAGTGCGATAGAGCAGCCCGGTGACCGTGCTGCCGATCAACCACCCGGCGCCGTATCCGGTGTAGAACAGACCGAACGCGAGGTTGCGCTTGCCCTCGGGCAGCATGCCGGCGAGCACGGCCTTGAGCAGCGTGTCCTGCGTGGCATAGCCCACGCCCCACAGAATCAGTCCGGCCAGCACGGTGCCGAAGCCGCCGAGGAACACGAGCGGCGAGAAGAGCGAGCTGACGAAGACGGCCACGAGTACCACCCGCAGGCCCGCGCGATCGTACAGCTTGCCTAACGCAAGGTTGACGAACACGCCGACGCCGGTCGAGATGGCCAGGAACAGCGGAATCCATCCCAGCGAGACGATGTGCCGGCTGGCCAGATGAAAGGAGATGAACTCGAAGCTCATCAGGCCGGCGCCGAAGCATCCGGCCGCGAGCATGAACAGCCAGAAGCCCGCCGTGAATCCGGCCGGCGCGGCGCGTCGGTCGCTTTCTTTTTCCAAGCGCGACGGCACCGGGAAAATGACGCGCGCGACGGCTAATGCGACGATCGCGAGCGCCGCCGACACGAAGAGCAGGGAGTAGCCCGTGCGGTAGCCTAACCCGCGCGAGAGCGCGATCGCGAGAATGACCGGCCCGATCGTCGCACCGGTCTCATCGAGTGCCGAGTTGAGGCCGTACACCCATCCGCGACCGAGCGCACCCGTCGAATAGGACAGCATGGCGCCCACTGTCGGCTTCCGAATCGCCCGGCCGATGCGCTCAGTGAGAATCAGCGCGCCGGCCACCTGCCAGTTTCCGGCAAACGCCATGGCCGGGACGGCGAACAGATTGATGACGTAGCCGGCGAACGTGAGCGCCCAGTACCGGCCGCTCTTGTCGGCGGCCCATCCCGACACGGCGCGCAGGCTGTAGCCGAGGAATTCACCGAGCCCCGCGATGATGCTGATCGCTGCCGCCCCCGCGCCTAACGAACCCATGAACGGTCCGTTGATGCTGCCGCCGCCTTCGTAGGTGATGTCGGCGAACAGGTTGACGATGCCCATCACCACGACGAACGCGAACGCCGACGCCGCGAGGGCGCCGTAGCGCGAGCGCGGCGGATGCGATGCGGTGTTGGTCACGGCTGCTGCCTAACGGCCGATCATGAGGATGGTGAACGACCCCGGCACCGGCGGCCCGAACGACTCCCGGCTGCCGGGCACAGCGCCGGCCGGTGCCGGCCCGCGCTCGAGGCTGATGGTGAAGATGCGATTTGTTTTGGTGTCGAGTGTGATGGTGCGGGCGCCGTTCATGGTCTGGAGATCTTCTTCGACCACGAAGGTCGTCGGGCTTCGTTCCTTGATGACGGTGAGCGTGCCGTTGGCGCCGGTACTGAAGGCTTCATTCGTCGCCGGATTGAACGCGGCGCCGTCCGAGCGTCCGGCCAGCGGCAGCGTGTCGAGCATCGTGCCGGTGGTGGCGTTGAGAATCACCATCGTCGCTTGCGGCGGATTCGCCGGCGGATTGCCCGACTGCGCGCAGGCGGCGAACAGGATGTGGTGCGTATCGTCGAGCGCGAGTCCGTTGCAGCGCCCGTGATCGCCTAACGAATAGTGCGCGGTGGCGCGCATCGTCTTGGCGTCCACCACCGTCACGCTGCCCAACGAGTCCTGCATCACGTCGTAAATCGTGCCGTGGCCATCGGTCACCGCTTCCTCGGGCGTGCCGCCCAGATCGATGGTGCCGAGAACAGTGCCGTCTTTGGCATCGATGACGGTGGCGTTTCGCGTCGGGTGGCTGAACACGTACACGCGGCGGTTGAACGGATCGAACAGAATACCATCGGGACGCGCCGGCGCGACTTCGATCTGCCTGATGACCGTGAGCGATTTGGTGTCGAACATGGTCACGGCGGGACTGCTCGAGAAGCCGTGTCCGGACGCCGGGTCGACGACCACGCCCTGGCCGCCGCTATTCGGGATCTCGCCTAACGGAGCGAGGGTCTCGAGGTCGAAGACGGTGATGCGCCCGGGAGTCCCTGGCTTCGCGGGCGTGCTGTCGGTGGCCGCTACGGGCCGCGATCCGCCGCGCGGAATGTAGAGACGGCGGCCCGCCACGTCGGCGTAGACGTAATCGTATCCGCCCTCGCCGCCCACTCGAGCCCGCTTGAGCACGTGATACGGCCCGGTGGTGGACGGTTGCTGAGCCGGGAGCGATGCAGCGAGGACGGTGAGCACGAGAGCGGGGCAGAGGGTGCCAAAGCGCATGGCGAATGTCCGTTGAAAGGGATGCGCGGCCGACCTGGAACAAATTGGCGCACGATCCGGCCGCCGTCAAAAGCCGGCGATGCCTAACGTGACGCATGTGGGGGTATTATCATCGGGCCGGCGATGGCGGGCGCGTCAGTACCGGGCGCGCCGGGGAATGCGAGCGCCTGTCCCGGGATTCATACGACATTACCTATAAGCGAGGAGTGCCGATGACGAGGATACGTTGTCTGATCACCGCGGTCACCGGTATCGCGCTCAGCGCCTGCGGTGCCGCGAGCGCCACTGGTCCGCAGAAGCTCGGCCAGGAGTTGGTCGGGACCTGGTCGGAGAATACCAGTGTTCCTGGGGCGTTTCTCATCTTCAGCGCCGTCGTGAGCGACACGACGGTCACGGGCGCCGGGACCTATAGCGTGGAGGGCGGCACCGCGGGAAATCTCGCGCTGACTGGCGTCATCAACGGATCCGAGATCCAACTCCAGCTCGCGCAAGACAACGGGACCACGTATCACTTGAACGCGAGGCTAGCGTCGCCAAACGAGCTCGATGGGAGCCTGTTTACGACCAGCGATCCGGTGCCGGTGACGTTTTCACGACTGCCCCGCGAGTGATCATTTATGTGATCGAAACCGGATTGCCGATGACGACGTGCCTAACGCACCGTTTCGCTGTCATGGGCAACGCTATCCGGCTGTTCAGAAAATCATGGTCGTTGTTTCCTCGGCGCCATGTGTCTCATCATGCAGGGCCGAGCGATCGGTAACATCGGTTGCATCCCTCGATCCGTGTTCCCCAGAGCGAGGAAGCTAAGCATCGCCGCGACCACCTTCGCGTCTGGCAATGCCCCTGACTGAACGGGCGGGCCCATGGTGCCGCGGCCCCACCCGTGCCAAGTTTGGGCATGCGGCGAATCTTCTACACGTTCCTCCTGGCTGCGCCCTTGCTCTCCGGCGCGCCCAGGACCGAGAAGACGTATCAGGTGGGCCGCATCGAGACGCGACTCGGCGAGATCCTGTTCGTGCTCGATGATCAGACGCCGCACCACAAGGCGAGCTTCATCAAGCTGGCCGGCGAGCATTACTGGGACACGCTCACCTTCAACCGCGTCATCAAGAACTTCGTCGCGCAGGGCGGGTGCCCCGATACGCCCGAGGGATTCTCGCACTCGCCATACCTGTTGGCGCCGGAGTTTCGCGACAGCTTGCGTCACGTGTACGGCGCGGTCGGCGCCGGACGCGACGACAACCCGCAGCAGCTTTCGGCGGGATGCCAGTTCTACATCGTGGCCAACAAGAACGGCCTGGCCAGACTGGACAACCACTACACCGTCTACGGCCAGGTCTTCAAGGGCATGGACGTGGTCGAGGCCATCGTGTCACAGCCGACGGATTCGACGAACAAACCGCTCACGCCCATCCCGCTGCACATCGACGTGATCAGCATGACCGCCGGCGACATCGGCCGCTACGGGTTCGTTCCGAAATAGATCGTTAGGCATCTCTCGAGACCCGAACCAGGACAGGTACTCATGATCGCACGCGTGTCCGCAGCCGTGTTGGCATCGTTGCTCGCCGTGGGGGTCGCCGCGCCGCTCGGTGCGCAGGGCGCACCCACCGCTACCGAACCCGGCGCGTCCCAGCTCGCGCTCGCCAATCTGCCGGCAAAGGACGGCGCCAAGCTGTCGGTGAGCACGCCGGCGTTTGCGGCCGGCGGGGACATCCCGTTCGAGAACACGCAGTACAAGGGCAACGTGTTTCCCGGACTCTCGTGGAGCGCCGGCCCGTCGGGCACCAAGTCCTACGTGATCATCATGCAGGACGGTGATGCAATGCGAAACGGCGCGCCGATCTTCCACTGGAGCATGGTCAACATCCCGGCGTCGATCACCAAGCTCGATCCGAAGATGACCGAGCCGCCCGCCGGCGCGCAGTACGGGCCGAACATCCGCGGTCCCAATCAACCGTACATGGGTCCGCACACACCGGCTGGGCCCAAGCACCGCTATCATCTGCAGGTCTTTGCGTTAGACACCACGATCCCGGCAAGCGCCACGAGCAACTACGAATCGCTCACCGGCGCCATGAAGGGACACGTACTGGCGAGCGGGGAAGTGATCGGCCTTGGCCAGATCATGCCGGGAGCATCGCATTGATGGAGCTCGCCGCATCGGCCGAGGCGATCGAGTCCGCGCGCGGACGTCTGCGCGGGATCGCCGTGCGCACGCCGCTCGTGCCGCTGGAGATCCCCGGGCGCGCGCGGCCGATCCACCTCAAGCTCGAAACGCTGCAGCCGGTCGGCTCGTTCAAGATTCGCGGCGCCGGTTCGGCGATCACCGCCGCGTCGCGCGAGCGGCTGGCGCACGGCGTGTACACGGCGAGCGCGGGCAACATGGCGCAGGGGGTCGCGTGGTGCGCGCGTGCCGTCGGCGTACCGTGTACGGTCATCGTCCCCGAGCACGCGCCGGCCGCCAAGATCTCGGCGGTCGAGCGGTTAGGCGCGAAGGTGGTGCGCGTGCCGCTCGCGCGCTGGTGGCAGGTGATGGTCGAGCGCAGCTATCCGGGCATGGACGGACTGTTCGTGCACCCCGTGTCCGATCCGGACGTGATCGCCGGCAACGCCACGATCGCCGCCGAAATTCTGGACGACGCGCCGGACACCGACACGGTGCTCGTCCCGTTCGGCGGCGGCGGACTCTCGTGCGGTATTGCGTTAGGGCTGCGCGCGCGTGGATCCGCAGCGCGCGTGTTCGCCTGCGAGGTGGCGACCGCCGCACCGCTCGCGGCATCGCTGCGCGCCGGCAAGCCGTCCACGGTCGATCGGACGCCGAGCTTCGTCGATGGCATCGGGATCGGAAGCCTGCTCGAGGAGATGTGGCCGCTCGCCAGCACGCTGTTAGGCGGAAGCTGCGTGAGCTCGATCGAGGACATCGCGCGCGCCGTTCGGTTTCTGGCCGAGCGGGCGCACGTGATTGCGGAGGGCGCGGGAGCGGCGTCGGTGGCGGCGGCGATGTCGGACGGCGTCGTGGGCGAACACGTCGTGTGTGTGGTGTCGGGCGGGAGCATCGATCTGTCGAAGCTCGTGACGATTCTGGAGGGCGGCGTTCCCGCCTGATGTTCGGTTCACGCTCGAGCGCTGCTCGAGCATCTGGTCACGCTACGCGAGGTCCGCCTATGCCGATTTCATTTGTTCGCCTGTCTCTCGCGCGTCGGTTCGTACTGCTTTCCGCGACGGTCGTGGTAGGAACGCTGCTCGCCGCGTGCTCGAGCGACTCCACCGGGCCACGCACGAATCAGACGATCGCGCTCATGGCGCACCTCGATTCGTTGCGCGTCGCGTCCAGCCCGGACAGCGAGTCGGAGCGGCGCACGCAGCTCGCCGGCGCGATCACGCTGCTCGCCCTCGGTGCGCCCGTGCACGACGTGCAGATCACCACCAACAGCAGCACCGTGACCTACTCGAGCGTCGCGGCGTTCGAGGTGACCGATGACATCGAGGGAACCCCCGCCGATTCCGCATTCACGATCGTCGCGTGGACGGGCGACGCCGCCGACACGCTGGTGACGCTCGAGGTCTTCCATCAGGCGAGCGGCCTCGTCTTCTCGGCCGGTTCGGTGGTCCTCGGCTCGAGCGGCGCCACCGGCACCGCGACCGCGCAGGCGCCTAACGGAACGTGCACGTCGTTGCTGGATCACCTGCCGCCGGACGTCACCGTTCCACCGGGCATCACGTGCCAGCTGGAAACGACGACCGCGACGGCCACCGGGAACTTCAACGGCGGCACGTTTACTCTGCCGTCGCAGACCATCAAGGGCATCCGCATCGAGGGGCAGACGGGCGGCGGTTAGCCGCGTTTGTACAACCGCCGCAACTCCGACTTCGCCCGCTCGAGCACACCGCGCTGGCGTGACCCGAGACCTTTCCCCGCGCGGTTGATGTAGAACGTCAGCATCGACATCGCCGACCGGTAGGGATCGCTCTTCCGGCGACGGCTGCGGTCGGCAGACCGCTTGAGCGAGCGCGCA
>DATJET010000166.1:0-17291 GCA_035496295.1 Gemmatimonadaceae bacterium | reverse complement strand
GGCCCGCTCCACGTCGGCATCTGCGCCGAGTACGACGCGCTCCCCGGTATCGGCCACGCGTGCGGCCACAACATGATCGCCGCCATGGCCGCCGGCGCGGCGATCGCCGCCGCGGCCGTGGCCGACGACGCAGGCCTCACCATCACTGTGTTAGGCACGCCGGCCGAAGAAGTCGGCGACTCGAGCGGCAAGATCGTCATGCTCGAGCGCGGTGCGTTCGACGGCCTCCACGCCGCGATGATGGTGCACCCCGCGCCGGTCGAGATGCTCGAGATGCACATCATCGCCGCATCGATGTTCGACGTGCACTACACGGGCAAGCCCGCGCACGCGTCCGCGTTCCCGGAGTTGGGCATCAATGCCGCCGACGCCCTCACCGTCGCCCAAACGTCGATCGGCCTGCTCCGCCAGCACCTCAAGCAGACCGACCGCGTCCACGGCATCACGACCCACGGCGGCGACGCGCCTAACGTCATCCCCGCGCACACGTCGGCCCGCTACATCGTGCGCGCCGAGAACCTCGACGAGCTGCGCGACGTGCGGGCCAAAGTGCTCCGCTGCTTCGAGGCGGGCGCGATCGCCACCGGTGCGACGCTCGAGATCAAGGGCGGCACCAAGCCCTACGCGGACCTCCAACCCGATCACGGCATCAGCGCCATCTACAAACGCAACGCCGAAGCCGTTGGCCGAGCGTTCCCCGATCTGGGCGTGCTCGGGCAGCGCATGGCCGCGTCCACCGACATGGGTAACGTGTCGTACGCGCTGCCGACCATCCACCCGATGATCGGCATCGATTCGCTGCCCGCGGTGAATCACCAGCCGGAGTTCGCCGCGCACTGCGTGACCGACATCGCCGACAAAGCCGTCATCGATGGCTCGCTCGCCATGGCGTGGACGGCCATCGACCTCGCACTCGACAGCGAGATGCGCGAGCGCTTGATGATGCGGCGCTAATGTGCGCGCCGCGCGGCGCGCGATTCTTTGACATGCCTCGCGGCCGTCAATAACTTGGCGGCATTCGCAGCGCCGTCACCGCTCGTCTCGAATCACGCCATGCGCTTTCCCCGTTCTGCCGTTCTTTGCGCCATCCTGTGTGGCTGCGCCGGGGGTCCGCCCCTGTCGCGACTCACACCGGCCGACGCCAATCGCGATGTCGACCAGGCGCGCCAGGCCTACGCGGCGCAGCCGTCGCCGGAGGCGCAGCTCGCGTTGGGCGAAGCGCAGTATCGCGCCGGCCAGGACACGGCCGCGCGCGCGACGTTCCGCTCCCTCACCGGCACCTCCGGCGATATCGGCGATCGCGCCACTCTCTACGACGCCGCGGCCGCCGATCAGTTGGGCGATCTCGCCACCGCGCAGCAGGGCTACACGCGCTGGCTCGCGCACCACGGCGATGGCGCCGTCCGCGCACGCCTGGGCGACGTGGACCGCCGGCAGGCCGACGCAGCCGCCCGCGCCGCGATCGCCTCCGAGCGGTCGCTCGACGCGGCGAGTCTGCCCGAGCACACGGTGGGCGTGGCCCCACTCCAGGTCACGGGCGGCGACACGACCATCTCGTCGTTAGGCTACGGCCTCGCCGACCTGCTCATCACCGACCTCTCGCGCAGCGCCCAACTGCAGGTGGTGGATCGCACGCGCACCGACGCGCTGCTGCGCGAGCTCACGCTCGCCGGCTCGGGGCGCGTCGACAGCGCCACGGCGCCGCGGGTCGGCCGGCTCATCGGCGCACGCCGCATCGTGAACGGCATCGTGGATGCCACGCCGGGCGGCCGCCTAACGGTGAGCACGCGGGTCGCGGACGCCGCGCGCGGCACGCTCGTCGGCCAGCCCGTCACCGAGCGCACGTCGCTCGATGACATCCTCGACTCCGAGAAGGCGCTCGCCTTCTCGCTCTTCACGCAGTTGGGCGTGACCCTCACGCCGGCGGAGCGCGCGGCCGTGGAGCAGCGCCCCACGCGGTACCTGTCGGCGTTCCTCGCGTACAGCCAGGGCGCGCGCGCGGAAGCGTACGGAGACTATCGCACGGCGCACGCGTACTACGCCCGCGCCGTGATGATCGATCCGGGCTTCTCGGCCGCCGCGTCGCGGATGCAGTCGGTGTCGGTGTCGAGCGCGCACCAGCCTAACGCGACCACGACGGCCGCGGCCGCTGGACCGGTGACGCCCGGTTCGGTGATCGACGCCCTCAATCCGAGTCCGGCCGGCTCGCTCGGCTCGTTCCGCGACCGGGGCGACGCGACGCTGCGCGCCACCACGGAGGCCAAGGTGCCGGGCTCGGTCACGATCCCGGTGGCGATTCCATGAGCGCGGTCCTGCGCCGTGCTTGCGTGACGGCGGCAGTCCTCGCACTCACCGTCGCTACGCCCGCCGCCCGCGCGCAGGCTCCGTTAGGCGGCATCTGGGGCGCGCAGACAGGCGCGACGTTCGAGCAGTGGCACTTCGCGTGCTGCACCGACGCGACCAACACCGCCACGAGCATCAAGAGCGCGAGCGAGTGGACCGTGCCCATCACGGCCTACGTGCCCGTCGGGCCCGTGGCGCTGGATGTCTACACGGCGTACATGCACGGCACCGTAACGCTGCGCGGCGCCGGCGCGCCCACCCAGACGCTCGACGGCTTCACCGACACGTACCTGCGCGGCGCCATCCGCCTGGCCGGCGACGCGCTCCTCGCCACCGTGGGCGTGAACGTGCCCACCGGCCGCACGACGCTCAACACCGAACAGTTAGGCGTGCTGGAAGTGCTCGGCACCCCGGCGCTGCGCTACCAAACGCCGGTGTTGGGTACCGGGTGGGGCGGGACCACGGGCCTCGTGTACACGATGCGCGCGGGCACGTGGTCGTGGGGATTCGGCGCATCGTACGAGTACCGCGGCCAGTATTCGCCCGCCCAGGCCCAGGCGTTAGGCCTGGGGTCCGGCGACTTCGACCTGCGGCCGGGCCAGGCCATTCGCCTGTCCGTGGGCACCGATGGCCTCGTCGGCCAGAGCGCGATGAGCGCGAGCCTCGCATCGACGTTCTACACGCAGGATCGCGTCGCCCTCACCGCCGGCGGCACGCCGCCCGAACCGATCACGTTAGGCCCGATGGTGACCGGCGAGTGGCAGCTGCGCGCGGCGGCCGGCGCGTTCCGCGAGCTGACGGTGTTCGCCTTCGACCGCTATCGCACCAAATACTCGCGCGGCGGCGCGCGCGTGGACGGCACCGACGGCAATGAGCTCGACCTCGGCGCCACCGGCAGCATTCCGTTAGGCGCACACACGGCGTTCGTGGCCGGCCTGCGCGGCCGCTGGCACACCGGCCTCTCGGTGGACACGTCGCTCCCCACCGCCGGCATCGTGAGCGGAGGCGCCGACGTCGGATTCACCTGGCAGACCGGACCGCTCGAGCTGCACCCCGCGATCGGCGGCGAGCTGGGCCGCCTCGACACCGGGCCAAGTATGATTTCCGTCAACAAACTCGAGGCTTCGTTCACCATCAGCGCGCG
This sequence comes from Gemmatimonadaceae bacterium, assembly GCA_035496295.1. GTDB lineage: Bacteria > Gemmatimonadota > Gemmatimonadetes > Gemmatimonadales > Gemmatimonadaceae > JADGGM01. The sequence goes on along the minus strand of DATJET010000166.1, from coordinate 13,804 downwards.
CTGAGCCACCAACTCCTGCCCGTGGACATATCCGGCTTTCTCGCTTCCATTCCGCTGCTGAGCGGCCTCGACCGCGCCGAGCTCGCGCGCTTCGCCGACATGACGCGCGAGCGCTCGTATCCCAAGGGCAGCGTCATCCTGTTCGAAGACGATCCCGGCGATTCGCTCTTTCTCGTCAAGAATGGACGCGTGAAAGTCGTGCTCATTGGCGAGGACGGCCGTGAGGTCATCCTCGGCATTCTCACCGTGGGCGACCACTTCGGCGAGCTGTCGCTCATCGACGGGCACCCGCGCTCGGCGCACGTGATCGCCATGGATGATGCCCAACTCATCGTGCTGCGCCGCGAAGATTTTCGCCGCCGCGTCGAAGAATCGCCGCGGGTGGCGTGGGCGCTGCTCGTCGAGATCTCGCGGCGCCTTCGCCGAGCCGACGAGCAGATCGGGAGTCTGGTGCTGCTGGACGTGGACGGGCGCATCGCGCGCCTTCTCCTCGACGCTGCCGCCGAGAGCGGCAGTGCGACGATCGAGAAGCGCCTCACGCACCAGACCATTGCGCAAATGATCGGGGCCAGCCGCGAGACCGTGTCGCGCGCCATGCGGGAGTTCCAGGACAACGGGCTCATTTCGGTCCAGCGCCGACAAATCAGCATCGCCAACCGAGCCGGCCTCGAACGGCTGGCGCAACTCCGGGTGTGACGCGCATCACGCATCGCGGGTGACCGCGCCCCTCCGCCCGCGCCTCCGTGGCGCGCGACATTGTCGCATCGTCTAACGCAACACAATGAGTCTCACACTCCGGTTCTGGGGCACGCGCGGATCCATTCCGACGCCCGGCGGCGCGACGGTGCGCTACGGCGGGAACACGCCGTGCGTCGAGGTGCGCACCGCATCGGGCGCGCTCGTGATCCTCGACGCCGGCACCGGCATCCGCCAGTTAGGCAACTGCCTCGTCGAGCAGGCGCGCGGTGCGCGCATCACGGGCGACATCTTCCTGAGCCACGCCCACTGGGATCATATCCAGGGCCTGCCCTTCTTCACGCCGATTTTCCTGCCGGGCAACCACTTCCGGATCTGGAGCGCCGCCTCGGAGGCCGAGCACGTCGCGCGCGCCGTGCGCGAGCAGATGTCGCCCACCGTCTTCCCGGTCACGTTCGACAAACTGCAGGCGACCGTCGAGTTTCGCGCGCTCGCCGCCGGACATGCGGACGCGGACTATTCGCTCGACGTCTATTCGGTACGCCACCCCGGTGGTGCACTCGCCTATCGCATGCGCACGGGAAACTCGCGGCAGGCCGGACTCGTCTACATCTCGGACAACGAGCTGGGCGACGCGGCCGCGTACGATTCGCCGGCCGATTGGCGTTCGCGGCTCGTGGCCTTCGCGCGCGGCGCGGCGATTCTGGTGCACGACGCCATGTACACGCGCGAGGAATACGAGCAGCACCGCGGGTGGGGACACTCGCACTACCACGACGTCGTCCAGTTGGCGCTCGATGCAGGCGTCGGCCGGCTGGTGCTGTACCATCACAACCCCGAGCGGTCCGACGCCGAAATCGACGAGCGGGTCGCCGAATGCCGCGCACTCGTTGCCCAACGGCACGCCACGCTCGAGGTGCTGGCGGCCGCAGAAGGACTCACCCTGACGACTTAGGCTCCCGGGAGGGACGATGACGCAGCTCAACGCCCTGGCGGCGACGCTGGCCGCGCTCACGATGGCGGGCTCGCTTCACGCGCAGGACTCGACCGACATGCGCCCAACGGTGGCCGTGATGTATTTCACCGACGGTGCGATCGGCAAGGAGCACGAGACGCTCGCGCCGCTGTCGGGCGGCATCTCCGACATGCTCATCACCGATCTGTCGGTGAACGAGAAGATCCGTGTCGTCGAGCGCGACAATCTCAAGAAGTTGATGGACGAGCAGAACCTGAGCACCAGCGGGCGCGTCGATCAGGAAACGGCGGTCAAGGTCGGCAAGCTGTTAGGCGTGCACCACATGATCTTCGGCGGATTCGTGACCGACGGGCGCGGCAAAATGCGCTTGGACGCGCGCGCCGTGAACGTGGAGACGTCGGCGATCGAGCACGTGGAGACCGTGCAGGGCAAGGAAGACGACCTCATGTCGTTGATCGACCAGCTCGCGATGAAGATGAGCAACGGGATGCACCTGCCCGATCTGCCGAAGACGCTGCGCGAGGCGAGCGCGGCCGAGGCGAAGCGCGTGCCGTTCGAGACGGCGATGCTCTACTCGCGGGCGTTGGCGGCCAAGGACGCGGGCAACACGAACCAGGCGGTGGAGCTCCTGCAGCGGTCGCTCAAGTCGTTCCCGGATTACGCGCCGGCGCAGCGCGAGCTGTCGAAGCTGAACGGCGGCCAGTGAGCCACGGGTTGCGTTAGGCCGATCCCCAGGCGCCCCCGCCGGGCGTCTCGATCTCGACGACATCTCCGGGCGCGAGCTCCACGCGACATTTCGCGGGGAGCTCGCGCCCGTTGAGCGTGTTGCGGCCCGCGGCGCCCGCGGCTCCGCCGCGGGCGCCCGGGGGCCCAAGCCGGCGGCGTTCCGTGAGCAGCGTGAGCGTGCACCGCTCGAGCACCCGGTAGCGCCGCACCACACCATCCCCGCCGCGGTGCGCGCCTGTGCCGCCGCTCCCCCGCCGCACCCGATACGCATCGATGCGCATCGGGTATGCCCACTCGAGGGATTCGATGGGCGTGTTGCGCGTGTTGCTCATGCCGACGTGCACCGCGTCGGGCCCGGGGCCGTGGCTCGACGCGCCCTGCCCGCCGCCCAGCGTCTCGTAGAAGGTCCAGCCCGCGCCGCCGAACGTGATGTTGTTCATGGTACCCTGGCCGCAGGCCGGCACGTCCACGCCCGCGTCGCCTAACGCGGCGAACATCGTGTCCACGATGCGCTGCGACATCTCGACGTTGCCGGCGGCCACCGCCGCCGGCCACCGCGCGTTGACGGCGCTGCCCGGAGCCGCCACGATCTCGATCGCGCGGGCGATGCCATCGTTGGTGGGTACGTCATCGTCGAGCAGCGTCCGCAGCACGAACACGGCGGCCGCGCGCGTGACCGCGAGCGGACAGTTCACGTTCCCGCGCACCTGCGGCGATGTGCCCGTGAAATCGAAGCGCAGGCGCCCGTCGTGCACGTCCACGGCCACCGCGACCACCACGTCGTCGGCGGTCACGCCGTCGCCCTCGAGCGCGTCGCGCCCGTGGCCGCGACGCGTGCCTAACGAAAGCGCGGCGGCGCGGGCCCGCGCGGCCGTGTAGTCGAGGAGCGCATCCGCTGCGGCGCCCAGTCGCGCCGCGCCGTGCCGGGTCACCAGCGCACGCCACCCGTGCGCGCCGGCCGCACACGCCGCGCGCTGCGCGCGGAGATCGCCGCGCCGCTCCTCGGGCGTCCGCACGTTGGCCAGCACCAGCTCGAGCAGCTCGTCGTCCAACCGCCCGGCGCGCACGAGCCGCACCGGCGGGAGCACGATCCCCTCCTGCACGAGCTCCGTCGCGCCTTGCGGCATGCTGCCGGGGCTCATGCCGCCCACGTCGGCGTGGTGGGCGCGTACCGCGGCGTAGCCCGCGATCGTGCCATCTTCGTGTCCGATCGCCTCGACGAGCGTGAGATCGGGCAGGTGCGAGCCGCCGCGGTACGGGTCGTTGAGCAGAAACACGTCGCCGGCTGCCGGACCGCGTTCACGCACCGCGCGCACGCTTTCGGGCATGGCGCCCAGGTGTACGGGGATATGCGCCGCCTGCGCGATCATGCGGCCCTGCGGGTCGAAGAGCGCCGCCGACGAATCGCGCCGCTCGCGGATGTTGGGCGAGAGCGCGCCGCGCACCAGCACGGCGCCCATCTCCTCGGCGACGGCGGCGAAGGCGTGCGCCATCACCTCGAGCTCGAGGGGATCGAACGCCGTCACGCGTCGCGCTCCAGCATCCAGCCGCCGATGTCTAACGGAGCGGCGCGCCAGCCGTCGCCCACGAGCAGCGTGGCGTGCGGGAGCGCGAGCACGGCCGGCCCGCGCATCGCGCCGTGCGACGGCTCCTCTGCGCCGGCCAGGCGGGCGTCGCGCGCGTCGCCTAACACGGTGTGCCGCGCCGCCACGACTTCCACGGCGCGGTCGAGCACGAAGCCGTACCGCGCGTCGTGCGCCGTCGCAAACCGCGATGCGAGCGCCGAGCCGGGATCGCCGGGCGAGAACGGCACCTCGAGCTCGTGCCCCTGCCCCTCGTAGCGCGCGCGAGCCCACCACTGGCGCGCCGACACGCCGGCGGCACTCGCGGCACCGTGCGCGAGCCGGTCGGCGAGCGCACGTGTGTCGGCTTCCGACAGATGATGGGCGTGCCGCATCACACTCGCCAGCACGTCGCGCCGCTCGGCGGCGACGCCCAAGCCTAACGCAGACAGCACCCCCGCCAACGGCGGCACGAGCACGCGGCGGATCGCGAGGTGGTCGGCCAGCGCACAGGCGTGGAGCGGTCCGCCGCCGCCGAAGGCGATGAGCGTGCAGCGGCGCGGATCGATGCCCCGCTCCACGCTCACGCGGCGCAGCGCGCGCGCCATCGCCGCGTCGGCCGCTCGGATCATGGCGGCGGCCACGCGCTCGGGCGGCGCGCCCGCGCGCGCGGCGAGTCGCGCGATGGCGGCGCGGGCCAGGTCCGCGCGCAATGCGACACCGCCGCTCAAGGACGTCTCGCGCACGTTGCCTAACACCATGTGCGCGTCGGTGATCGTGGCCTCGGTGCCGCCGCGTCCGAACGCGGCGGGTCCCGGTTGAACGCCCGCACTGCGCGGCCCCACGCGGAGCGCGCCGCCATCGTCCACCCATCCGATGCTCCCGCCGCCGGCCGACACGGTGTCAACGAGCACGCGCGGCAACGCGATGGGCACGCCGGCCACGTCACCGCCGGCATCCACCATGGCCTGGCCATCGAGGATCATGCCCGCGTCGGCGCTGGTGCCGCCGATGTCGATGGTGAGCGCGTCGCCCACGCCGGCGAGGCGGGCAACGAACGCCGCACCCACTACCCCGCCCGCCGGTCCCGAGAGCGCCAGCGACGCCGCGCCGCGCGACGTCTCCGACGCCGGCCGCATGCCCCCAGCCGAGGTCATCACCGCGAGCGCCGGGTAGCCGCGCGTGCCTAACGCATCGGCGAGGCGCCGCACGTAGCCGGCGACGGCGGGCCGCAAGTACGCCTCCGCCACCGTGGTCGCGGTACGCTCGTACTCGCGGATCTCGGGCAGCACGTCGGCGGAGCAGACTACGTCCAGCCCGGGCGCGAGGTGCGACAATGCGGCCGCCATCGCGCGCTCGTGCGCGGGATTGCCGTACGAATGGAGCAGCGACACCGCCACGATGGCCGGCGACGTCTCGAAAGCCGCGCGCGCCGCCGCCTGCGCTCCCGCTTCATCCAACGCACGCACCACGCCCTGCGGCTCGATGCGCTCCGCCACCGCGACGCACCGCTCGGGCGGCACCAGCGGCTCGGGATGCTGGCGCGCCAGGTCGTAGAGCGACGCACGCTCCTGGCGCCGCAGCGTGAGGAGGTCCGTTGCACCGAGCGTCGCGCACAGCGTCACGCGCGCGCCGGTGCGCTCGAGGAGCGTGTTGGTGGCTACGGTCGTGCCGTGCACCAGGCGCGCCACAGCCGACGGTTGTTCGCCTAACGCATCGAGCGCGTCGAGGACGCCGCGGCTCTGGTCCGCCGGCGTGCTCGGCACCTTGCGCGCCGTCACCGTCCCGTCGTCGCCGATCGCCACGAGGTCGGTGAACGTACCGCCGACGTCGATGCCGACCGACGCGCCCCGCATCACGCGCGCGTCTTGACGATGGCGACGCCGACGAGCGCCACTGTCGCCAGCACGCTCAGCATCCCCACCCAGTCGCCGAGGTGGTCGTAGAGGGTGATGACGTCCGTGGTCTGCGCCTGATACGTCCGCACCGCCGGCACGAACAGGGCTGTCTGGCCGTGCGATCTGCCTAACGGATCGACGTACTCGGAGATCCCGGTGTTGGCGTCGCGCACGATGCCGACGCGGTTTTCGATCGCCCGGAGCGCCAGGTGCGCCTCGTGCTGGTACACCGCGATGCTGCGGCCGAACCACGCGTCGTTCGTGATGTTCACGAGCATCGTGGCGCCCTCGCGCCGGTAGAGCCGCGCGCGCTGCAAGAAGATCGACTCGTAGCAGATCAGCACGCCCACTTTGCCGAACCGGAACGAGAACGGATACGGTCTGCCGCCCCGCCCCATGCCGCCGAAGAACTTGAGGCTCCCGAACCAATCCGGATTCACAAACGGCACGCGCTCGACGATCGGCACCAGGTACGTCTTGTGGTACGCCGACCGCACGTCCACACGGCCCAACGAATCGGCCACCATGGCCGAGTTGTAATAGTCGTAGGTGGTCGGCGTGCGCCAGACGACGTCGATCGTGCCGAACAGGATGGGCGTGTGCGTGGCGGCGGCGAGCACGTGCATCGTGTCCGCCCAATCGCGGTGCGCGAGGAAGTTGTCGGGTAGCGCCGCCTCCGGCCACAGCATGAGCTGCGGGTCGTCCTGCGCGAGGCCCTGGCGCGCCAGCGTCGACAGAATCCCCACGATGCGGCCCTGGTACTGCTCCTGCCACTTCTCGTTCTGCGGGATGTTGGGCTGCACCGCCGCCACCGACGCCTCGGGACGCAGCGGGGTCGTGGCGATCCGCCACCACCCGTAGGCGGCCACGCCTAACGCCAGCACGATCGCGCCGGCCACCCGCGCCAGCAGTCGGCGCTGCTCGGCCCGCGCCAACCATGCGTCGACCAACAACCCGTTCGTCGCGGCGATCCAGAACGAGAGTCCGCGTACGCCGCTCAGATCGGCCACCTGCGCGAACACCGGGTGCTTGGCCACCGCGAGACCCAGCGGCAGCCACGGAAACCCGATCTGCGGCAGATACAGCAGGAACACTTCACTCGTCGCCCACACCACCGGCAGGAGCACCGCCATCGGCCACCGCGTTAGGCGGCGGGCGGCGTAGAGCGCGGCCATCGTGAACCCGACGATCGGGCCCAACCCCAACAGCGCGCCGATGAAGGCGAGAAACGCGAGGTTGGTGTAGAGGCGCAGCGCGATCGCGATCCAGTAGAGGTTGATGCCGTAGCCGACGAGACCGAACAGCGTGCCCGTGCGCATCGCGACGCCCCAGCCGCTCCGTTTGTCCGCGGCCTCGGCGACGATGATCGCCACCGGGACCAGGCACAGGAACGCCGGCACCACGAGCGGCACCGGCGGGAACGAGAGCGCGAACAACAGCGCGCTCGCCAGTGCCGCTCCCGTCTCTCGTCGCGTGGGGACCCAGCGTCGATCGGTCACAGTCGCACTTCCTTTTGATCCTCTGCCGATCGATACACCGCCTCGGCCAACCGGTGCAGCACGAGCTGGTCGGTGGGGGCCTCGTACGGCGTTTCGCCGCGCAGCATCGCGGCGAAATGCGCAAGCTCGGCGCGGTAGGACTGGATGAACGTGCTGTCCCGCGTCGACGCGCCGCGCGGCGTCACATCGGTCGGCACGCCGTTCAATTCCTTCACCACGTGGAGCGGTGCGAGCCGCGCGCTGCCGCGCGTTGCCAGCGCGTCGAAGCACCAGCGCGATTCGAGGCCGACGTACGACCACGACACGTCTACGGTGACCGTCATCCCCGATGCGCACTCGATGAACGCGAGCATCGATTCATCCACCGTCCCCGCGCCGCGGGCACGCTCCATGTGCGCGCTCACACGCACCGGCTCGGGGTAGTCGCCGAGCCAGAGCGCGAGGTCGAGCTGGGGCAAGCCGAGATCGGTGAAGGCGCCGCCGCCGGCCTCCGCCCGCCGGTAGCGCCAGCCTTCGCGCTTCTGGCGCAGCTCGTGGTGCAGCGCACGGATGCCGTTGAGCTTGCCTAACTCTCCGCCGCGCAGAAAGCTGCTCAATGCCTGGACGTCGGAGCGGAACCGGTGGTTGTTGGCCACCGCGACCATGCGGCCGGCGCGCGACGACGCGGCCAGGATGCGCTCCACACCGCGGCTCGTGAGCGCGAGTGGCCGCTCGCACAGCACGTGCACGCCGGCGGCCAGCGCGCTCAGCGCGTGTGGCTCGTGCAGGTGGTTGGGCGTGGTGAGCACCACCGCGTCGAGCTCGGCGCCGTCGAGCAGGTCCTCGATGTCGGTGTACACGTCCTGCACGCCGAAGCGCTCGCCTAACGCGCTCGCCTTGGGGCCGTCGTTGTCGCACAACGCGACGAGCTGCGCGTCGCGCGAGCGCGCCAACGCCGGCAAGTGCGCCACCTGGGCGATCGCGCCCGCCCCCACCACTCCGACCCGCACCGGCGCCATCATAGCGCGCGCTCCTCGTTAGGCTCAGGCGGAGCCGACCACCGCCACCGTCGTTCCGGGATAGTATGCACGAAGAATCGTCCGATAATCCTGTCCGGCGCGCGCACGTCCGATCGCGCCCCATTGACACATGCCGACGCCGTGGCCGTATCCACTCCCGCGCACGATCACGCGGGACAACTCCCCGTCCGCATCCTTCTCGTTCTCGACCGTGAACGCGGTGCTGTTCAAGATCTCGCCATCGGGTGCGCGCAGCACGAAGCGAATGTTGTCCATGCGCACCGTGTAGTGCCCGCGGTCCGTCACGATCTCGAGCGCGCGCACGCGACCCGACGGCGTCCGGCTCTCCACGTCCACCGCGCGTGGAGCGCCGGGCCCGCGCGACGACACCGTCGTGTAGTCCTTGAGATACCGGTCGAGCAACGCGCGCAACGCCGCGCGCGTGAACGTACGCTCCCACCGGAATCGCGGCGCGATGTCGCAATAGTATCGATCGGTGCCTGGAATGCGATCGCTCACCGAAACGAGGTACGGCTCGTCGGGACTGCGCCAGACTTCGCTCGCCCCGGCCGTGTGGCCCCCGCACGCCGAATGGTACGGCGCGTTCACCACCACGCCGCGGTACGTGAGCACCAGGCCCCGCGTCTCGGCGACCGCGGTGTCGCCTAACGGAGTCTCGGCATCGGCGCCGCCGTAGACCTGGTCGACGACCGTGCTGCGCATGTCGTACGGATGCGAATCCGACATGATGTGCGTGTACGCGTAGCTCCGCGCCGCGATCGCCTGCGCCGCCACCGCCTCGCGCTCCTCCGCCGTACGGTGGCCGATCTCCATCGGTACGACGCCGCGCAGATAATCCTCGAGATACAACCGGTTCACCACCAGTAGTTCGTCACCGTTCGCGGCCGGCAGCACCCAGACTTCGCCGCGGTAGTGCGCACCGTTCACCGTGAGCACCGCGCCGCGAGACGCCGCGCGCGCCACGAACGGTGCCGGGCGGTTGGGCGTCACCGTGCCGTCGTCGTTCACGGCGCGGAGCATCCCGTCGCGGTTCTGCACCGTCCACAGCTCGCCGCCGCCGGCGCGCACGAGTGTGCTCGCGCCGCCGCTGTCGAACAACCGCCACGCGCCCGTCGACGAGATCGTCACCTTGGTGGCCGACGTCGCGAGCGCGATGCGCACCACGCGGCCCTGTGCGCCTAACGGTTGGTCGGTGGGCGCGGTGATGTCGGGCAACTGCTCTGGCGTGGTGGTGTCGGCGGACGGCGGCGGCGGGAGCGCCGTGGTGTCGAGCACGACGGGCGGCAGCTGCGCAACCGGCGGCCGCGACGCGTGCGACGAACACGCCGCGAGACCGGCGACCGCGGCGCACCCCGCGCCGAACGCCGCCTTACGAGACGACCGCGCCCAACGCATCGTCCAACCGCTCGAGGGTCGCGTCGATCTCGGCGTCGCCGTGTGCCGCCGACGTGAAGGCGGACTCGAACGGTGACGGCGCCAGATAGACGCCGCGCGCGAGCGCCTCGTGGAAGAATCGGCGAAAGCGCGCCACATCGGCCGCCCTCGCGTCGGTGAAGTTTCGCACCGGCTCGGCGCGAAAGAAGAATCCCCACATGCTGCCGGCGCTGTCGGCAGTGAACGGTACGCCGCGCCGCGCCGCGGCGGCGCGCAGGCCGGTCACGAGCCGCGCGGTGCGCGCCGCGATGCGCGTGTGCAGCTCGGGCGTGAGCGCGCGCAGTGTGGCCAGCCCCGCGGCCATGGCCAGCGGGTTTCCCGAGAGCGTGCCCGCCTGATAGACGGCGCCCGCCGGTGCCATCATCTCCATGAGATCGCGCCGTCCGCCGTACGCCGCCGCCGGCAGGCCGCCGCCGATCACCTTGCCTAACGTCGTGAGATCCGGCGTCACGCCGAATCGTTCGCGCGCGCCGCCAGGGGCGATGCGGAAGCCCGTCATTACTTCGTCGAAGATGAGCAGTGCGCCGCTCTCATCGGCGATGCGTCGCAGCGCCGGAAGGAACGCCGGGTCGGGCCCGATGAATCCGGCGTTGCCCACCACCGGCTCGACGATGATCGCCGCCAACCGGCCCGCCGCCGAGCGTGCCACGCGACACACCGCATCAATGTCGTTGAACGGCGCGACCAGCGTGAGCGCGGCCACCTCCTGCGGCACGCCCGGCGAGTTAGGCAAGCCGAGTGTCGCGACGCCGGATCCCGCGCGCACGAGAAACGAGTCGGCGTGGCCGTGATAACATCCGTCGAACTTGAGGATCGCATCACGGCCCGTCGCGGCGCGCGCCAGGCGGATGGCGCTCATCGTGGCCTCGGTGCCGCTCGACACGAACCGCAGCATCTCCACGTGCGGCATGCGGCGCGCGATCGCCTCGGCGAGATCGGTCTCCGCCTCGCACGGGATGCCGAAGCTGGTCCCGCGCGCCATCGCCTCCGACACGGCATCGAGCACCACCGGCGCGGCGTGGCCTAACGCAAGCGGGCCCCACGACAGCACGTAGTCGATGTACTCGTTGCCGTCCACGTCCCAGATGCGCGCGCCCTCGCCGCGCTCGACGACAAACGGATCGCCGCCCACGCCGCCGAACGCGCGCACCGGCGAGCTCACGCCGCCCGGCGTCACCGCGCGCGCCCGCCGCATGATCGCCGCCGAGCGCGTCGTCACCGGCCGTAGCTTCCCTGCGCGATGCCGGACAGCACGGGCAGCGCGCGCACTCGCGCCCCGGCAACCGGGGCGGCCGGCATGGTCACTCGCGCCACGCGCGCGGAAAAATCGTCGTCGGTCTCCACCGATTCGACGACGCAGTCGACGATCGCGCCCGGCGCCGCATCGCCCTCGAGATAGGTGACACCGTCAATGTCGTCGGCCTGCCACCACAACCGCGCTTCGGCGCGTGCACCGTCGGCGGCGGCGCGATCGACGATCGCGGGCACCGTCCGCCCCACGTAACGCTCGGCGCGCTCGGCGCCGATGGCGCGCTGGACGTCCGTTAGGCGGTCGAGGCGGTCCAGCTTGAGCGACGCCGGTACGTCGTCGGCGAGCGCCGCCGCGCGCGTGCCCTCTTGCGCCGAGTACGTGAACGCCCCAACGCGATCGAAGCGCACGTCCTCGAGCAGATCGCACAGGCGCTCGAAATCGTCGTCTGTCTCGCCGGGGAAACCGACGATGCACGTGGTGCGCACGGCGACGTCGGGCACCGCATCGCGCAGCCGCGCCACGCACGCGCGAATCGTTGCCGCTCGCTCGGGCCGGCGCATGCGCGCGAGTACCGCGTCCGATCCGTGCTGAATCGGAATGTCGAGGTACGGCACGATGCGCCGCTCGCGCGCCATGAGCTCGAGCAATCGAGGCGTGATACCCGCCGAGTACACGTAGAGCAACCGGATCCACGGAATCGACGTCGCGTCGACCAACGCCTCGAGCAGCTCGGGCAGCCCGTTGCCGTCGCGCCGGTCGCGCCCGAAGTGCGCCAGGTCCTGCGCCACGAGATTGATCTCGCGTGCACCCTGGAGCTCGAGCAGCTGCGCCTCACGCACCACCTCGTCGAGCGCGAACGACCGATGCTTGCCGCGCATGAGGGGAATCGCGCAGAAGGCGCAGCCATGATCGCAGCCCTCGCTGATCTTGAGGTAGCGCACGTGCGGCAAGTCGCCGGTGTACATCCGCACGCCGGGATGGTCCTGCTCGCGCCACGACGGCTCGTCGATCGCGCCGCACTCCTTGAGCGCCGGGACGAGGCGATCCATTTCCGAGGCGCCGAGGAATATGTCCACTTCGGGCAGCTCCGCGGCGAGCTCGGCCTTGTGTCGTTCCACCATGCAGCCCACAGCCACGAGCGTTCGGCAGGTGCCCAACTGCTTGAGTCGCGCCGCCTGCACGATCGCGTCGATCGATTCCTGCTTGGCCGCGTCGATGAACCCGCACGTGTTGATGACGATGACGTCGGCACGCTCGAGCTGCGTCGTGTGCCGCGCGCCGTGATCGACCAACTGGGCGAGGTAGCGCTCGCTGTCGACTGTATTCTTGTCGCAGCCGAGCGTGATGAAGCCGATGTTCACGGGGTGACGGCCGTGGCGGGACCTGGCATGGACGAAACCTAAGGACGGACGCTGCCCGGACAAAGGCTGAAGTCGGACAAGGCCCGGACAGAGCCGGACCGTTCTCCTTAGGCGTCAAGTCAGTAGCCGGTCCCCAGGGTTTTCTTAGCGGTCCGGCTTTGTCCGTCTAGTGTCCGCCTTACCGGTAGTTGCCGAACTTGAGCTCGACGCCGAAATCCTGCCCGCGCAGCAGCGCGATGGCCCCTTGCAGGTCGTCCTTGGACGGCGAGGACACGCGCACCTGATCGCCCTGGATGGCGGCTTGCACTTTCTTGAGCTTCGCTTCCTTGAGGAGCGCCACGATTTTCTTCGCGGTGTCGCTGTCGAGCGCCATCTTGAGTTTCACCTCGCGCCGCACGGTGTCGCCACCGGCGGGTGTCACCGCACCGATGTCGAGGTTCTTCACCGGTACGCCACGCTTGATGAGCTTCCCCTGCAGCACGTCGAACAGCGCGCGCATCTTGAAGTCGTCATCGGCCACCAGCACCAGCAAGTTCTCGCCGCGCCGGAAATCGATCGACGCCTTGGAGCCCTTGAAATCGTACCGTTGGGCAATCTCTTTCTGCGCCTGATTGACGGCGTTGTCGACCTCCTGCAGGTCGACCCCGGTGGTCACGTCGAACGAGGATTGTTGGGCCATGCACGCTTCCGGATGAAGGTGTAAGACGGACAAACCGCGGACATTGCCGGACAGGACCGGATCGTTCTGCGGCGGATGATAGTCCGTCCGAAGTTAGCCGGCCAATCGAATTGTTTATCCGGCTCTGTCCGGCATGGTCCAGATTTGTCCGCCCTACTATTTCGACAGGAGTGCCGTCTTTCCCGCCACGGCGGTGTTGAACGCCGGGACGTCCTGTGTCATCACGCCGTGCATCCGGTCGAGCACCGTGCGCAAGCGCGCCGAGAGCTCGTCGTGCACGGCGACATCAGCCGCGGTGGGCGCGAAATCCGGATCCCCCGCTACGTCGCCGGCACCCGAGCCCACGGAGCCCGCGAGGTACAGCAGCCGCAGGTACAATCGCATGGGAGCCCGATACGTTTTCTGATCGTTCTCCTGGAGCACTGGTTGCAGCAACTCGTTCTCGACGCCGTCGAGCTTTCCCTCGAGCGTCTTGGCGTCGGCGAACACCGATTTGAACGAGGAGTCGTGTCCGTACAGCTCCCGCAGGTCCTCGAGCTGCTTGCGCACCTTCTCGATGGCGTTGATGGCGTCGGCGGTCGAATCGATTTCCTGGTACACGCTGTAAGCGAGCGCGCTCTGCGCCTGCGCGTCCGCATCCGTCCCGCCCGAGTGCGGATCCTTGAGCACCGTGAGGGGCTGCGAGAGCTTCTGGCCGGCTGC
>DATJET010000165.1:0-6956 GCA_035496295.1 Gemmatimonadaceae bacterium | reverse complement strand
TAACGGCGTGCGGCTGCCCGAGATGGCGCCCGCACTCGCGGATGCAGGACTCGATCGCGTGAACATGAGCGCGGACAGTTTGCGCGCTGATCGCATCGCAGCCATTGCGCGCCGGAATCTGGGCTTCGATCCGCGACGCGCCGCGCTGGCAGCGGAGCAGGCTGGTCTGACGCCAGTCAAGATCAACATGGTCGTGATGCGCGGCATCAACGACGATGAAGTCGAGGAGTTCGCGCGTCTCACGCTCGAGCACGCGTGGCACGTCCGGTTCATTGAGCTCATGCCGGTGGGCGACATGCGCGCGCTCACCTGGGATCACGTGGTGCCGAGCGATGAGATTCTGTCGAGGCTGTCAGCGTTGGGCTCGCTGACGGCAGACCGTGGACCCGAGCGCGGTAACGGGCCGGCGTCGTACTATCGTTTTTCGGGCGCGCCGGGCGCTGTGGGTGTGATCACGCCGATGACGCACACGTACTGCGGCTCGTGCAATCGCGTGCGGCTCACCGCGGATGGCCGGCTGCGCACGTGCCTCTACGGAGACCACGAAGTGAATCTTCGCGATCCCCTGCGCGCGGGAGAACCTCTCGAGCCGCTCTACGTGCAAGCGCTCGCGGAGAAGCCGCGCGAGCATCACTTGCTGCAGATGCAAGTCGGCGGATTGCGCGCGTTGTCGCAGGTTGGTGGGTAGCCGGCATCATCGCGGGCACAAGGGCCGCAGGGGGCCGGGTCTCTTCGATAAAGGCTTGGAAGGATAACTAAAGGGAAACAAGGGATAACGAAAGTGATCGTTCTGCGCGGGGGGAAGTGCGGTAGCGCAATGGAAAGCCAGAATGTTCTCTTTCAAAAACAAAAAGATCATCTTCTTTCGTTAGGCAGCGCACTTCCCCCCGCGCAGAACGATCACTTTCGTTATCCTTGTTTCCCTTTAGTTATCCTTCCAAGCCTTTTTTCGAAGAGACCCTCCAGTCGTTCGTCGACGAGCCCTCCGTCCGGTCTCTGGCTCGAACTGCCACCACCACGCGCACGTGGAAACTACCGTCGAGCGTCGCCGCCGAATAGTATTCGGCGGCGGTTTCGTTTCTCACATCAACGTACTCAGAACAGCGACATGGTCGAGAAGATTACGGTTGTCGGGGCGGGGAACGTGGGCGCGACCACGGCCCAACGATTGGCGGAGAAAGAGCTCGCGCGGCAGGTGGTCATGGTCGACGTCGTCGACGGCGTCCCACAGGGCAAAGGCCTGGATCAATGGGAGTCCGCGCCGATCGAGGGTTTCGATGCGCGGGTGATCGGCACCAACGACTACGCGGCGAGCGCGCGCTCCGACATCGTGGTCGTCACGGCCGGCATCGCGCGCAAGCCGGGCATGTCGCGCGACGATCTGCTCAACACCAACGCCGGCATCGTGAAGCAGGTGTCGGAGCAGATCAAAGCCAGCTCGCCTAACGCAATCATCATCATGGTGTCCAACCCGCTCGACGTGATGGCGTACGTCGCGCTCAAGGTGACGGGCTTCCCGCGCCAGCGCGTGATCGGCATGGCGGGCGTGCTCGACACGGCGCGCTACCGCGCCTTCCTCGCCGACGCGCTCGACGTCTCGGTGCGCGACATTCAGGCCATGGTGTTGGGCGGCCACGGCGACACGATGGTGCCGCTCATCTCGTACACCTCGGTGAGCGGGATTCCGGTGACGCAGCTGCTCGATCGCGCGAAGCTCGACGCCATCGTCGATCGCACCCGCACCGGCGGCGCCGAGATCGTGAAGTATCTCAAGACGGGCTCCGCGTACTACGCGCCATCATCGGCCGCGGTGCAGATGTGCGAGGCAATCGTGCTCGACCAGAAGCGCGTGCTGCCCTGCGCGGCCTGGCTGGATGGTGAGTACGGCATGTCCGGTCTTTTCCTCGGCGTCCCGTGCAAGTTAGGCCGGGGCGGCATCGAACAGATTCTGCAGGTGGAGCTCACCGGCGACGAGCGGGCGGCGCTCGCCAAGAGCGCGGACGCCGTGCGGGAGCCGATGAAAGTCGTCGGGCTCTAGATGGCCCCCCCGCAGACGCAGGCGTCGTTAGGCGCGAGGCCGGGCAACCGGGTCCGCCTGTTCTGGCAGTCCACGGTGGGCAAGAAGATCGTCATGTCGGTCACGGGGCTCATCATGGTGGGCTTCGTGCTGCTGCACATGATCGGTAACCTGCAGATCTTCGAGAGCGCGGCGCGGCTCAACGCGTACTCGCACTTCCTCCACCACACGATCAACGAGCTCTTGTGGCTCCTGCGGATCGTGCTGCTCGTGTCCGTCGTGCTGCACATCGTCGCGGCGGTCCAGCTCACGCGCATCGATCGCGCGGCGCGGCCGGCGGGCTACCGGAAGCAGGACCGCCAAGCGGCGACCGTCGCGTCGCGCACCATGCGGTGGGGCGGCGTCGCGATCGCGCTCTTTGTCGTCTTCCATCTACTCCACCTCACCACGGGCACCATCCAACCGGTTCCATACGCGCCGGGCGACGTGTACGCCAACGTCGTGGGAGGATTCCAACTGTGGTGGGTGACGCTGATCTACGTGCTCGCGATGATTGCGTTAGGCTTGCACATGTTCCACGGAGCCTGGAGCTCCATCCGGACGTTGGGCCTGAGCCGGCCCAGGGCGCAGCCGATGCGGCGCCCGGTGGCGACGCTCCTCGCCGTCGTACTGTGGGCCGGCTTCTCGATCGTGCCGCTGGCGGTGTTCTTCGGGTGGGTGCGATGAACGCCCGCCTCGATGCGCGGATCCCCGACGGATCGATCGCCGAGAAGTGGGACCGCCACAAGTTCGAGATGAAGCTGGTCAACCCGGCGAACAAGCGAAAGCACACGGTGCTCGTGGTCGGATCCGGCCTCGCCGGCGGCTCGGCCGCGGCCTCGCTTGCCGAGCTCGGCTACCAGGTGAAGTGCTTTTGCTTCCAGGACTCGCCGCGCCGCGCGCACAGCATCGCCGCGCAGGGCGGCATCAACGCGGCCAAGAATTATCAGAATGACGGCGACTCGATTTACCGCCTCTTCTACGACACGGTGAAGGGCGGCGATTTCCGGTCGCGCGAAGCGAACGTGTACCGCCTGGCGCAGACGAGCCTCAACATCATCGACCAGTGCGTGGCGCAGGGCGTGCCGTTCGCGCGCGAGTACGGCGGCCTCTTGGCCAACCGGTCGTTCGGCGGCGCGCAGGTGTCGCGGACGTTCTACGCGCGCGGCCAGACGGGCCAGCAGCTTCTGTTAGGCGCCTACCAGGCGCTCGAGCGCCAGGTGGGACTCGGCCGCCTGCGTATGTATCCGCGCACGGAGATGTTGGACCTCGTGCTGGTGGACGGACGCGCGCGCGGCATCGTGGTGCGCGATCTGGTGACGGGTGCCGTGACGTCGCACGCGGCGGATGTCGTCGTGCTGGCGACAGGCGGCTACGGAAACGTGTTCTATCTGTCGACCAACGCCAAAGGATCCAATTGCACCGCCATCTGGCGCGCCTACAAGCGCGGCGCCGGGTTCGCCAATCCGTGCTTCACGCAAATCCATCCGACGTGCATTCCGCAGAGCGGCGAGCACCAGTCGAAGCTCACGCTCATGAGCGAGTCGCTGCGCAACGACGGCCGGGTCTGGGTGCCGAAGCAGCAGGGCGACGCGCGTCCGCCTAACCAAATTCCCGAGGCGGAGCGCGACTACTATTTGGAGCGCAAGTACCCGAGCTTCGGCAATCTGTCGCCGCGCGACATCGCGTCGCGCGCGGCCAAGGAAGTGTGCGACGAGGGCCGCGGCGTGGGACCCGGCGGCCGGGGCGTGTACCTCGACTTCGCGGACGCGATCAAGCGGTTAGGCGCCGAGACCATCCGCGAGCGGTACGGCAATCTGTTCGAGATGTACGAGCGCATCACCGCCGAGAATCCGTACCGGGTGCCGATGCGCATCTATCCCGCGGTGCACTACACGATGGGCGGCCTCTGGGTCGACTACAATTTGATGAGCACGATTCCGGGGCTGCACGTGGCGGGCGAGGCGAACTTCTCGGACCACGGCGCCAACCGGTTGGGCGCGAGCGCGCTCATGCAGGGGCTGGCCGACGGCTACTTCGTGATCCCGTACACCGTGGGCGACTACATCGGGTCGACCAAGCTCGAGCGTGTGGATGAGTCGCACCCGGCGTTCCGCGACGCGGAGCGCGGCGTATCGGAGCGCACGGCCACGCTGCTCGCGATCGACGGCACGCGCACGGTGGACTCCTTCCACCGCGAGTTAGGCAAGGTGATGTGGGACTACTGCGGGATGGCGCGCAACGAGAAGGGCCTCGCGTACGCGCTCGAGAAAATCCCTGAGATTCGCGCCGAGTTCTGGCGAAACGTGGACGTGCCGGGCAGCGCGGCAGAGCTCAACCAGGCGCTCGAGAAGGCCGGACGCGTGGCGGACTTCCTCGAGTTAGGCGAATTGATCTGTCGCGACGCGCTCGAGCGCCGCGAGTCGTGCGGCGCGCACTTCCGCGAGGAATACCAGACGCCGGATGGTGAGGCGCTGCGCGACGACGTGCATTTCGCGCACGTGGCGGTCTGGCAGTACCGCGGCGAGAACCAGACGCCGGAGCGGTTGCAGGAGCCGCTCGAATACGAGAACGTCCACCTCTCGCAGCGGAGCTACAAGTAGTGGCGCGCGTGACTCGACGTCTCATGGGAGTGCGAACGTGAAGTTCACCTTGCACGTATGGCGACAGGCGGGTCCGACGGCGGTCGGCGGGTTCTCGACGTACGAGGCGGCGGACATCAGCGGCGACATGTCGTTCCTCGAGATGATGGACGCGATGAACGAGTCGCTCATCGAGCGCGGCGAGCAGCCCATAGCGTTCGACCACGACTGCCGAGAAGGCATTTGCGGCATGTGCGGCATGATGATCAACGGCATTGCGCACGGTCCCATGCGCGCCACCGCGACGTGCCAGCTGTTCATGCGCCACTTCGAGGACGGCGACATCATCTACGTCGAGCCGTGGCGTGCGCGTGCGTTCCCGGTGATCAAGGACCTGGTCGTGGATCGCAGCGCCTTCGACCGCGTGATCGCGGCCGGCGGTTTCATCACCGCCCCCACGGGCGGCGCGCGCGACGCGAACAACATCCCGGTCGCCAAGTCCGACGCCGACGATGCAATGGATGCCGCCGCGTGCATCGGCTGCGGCGCGTGCGTGGCAGCTTGTCCTAACGGATCAGCGTCGCTCTTCACCGGCGCGAAGATCTCGCACCTGGGGGTGCTTCCCCAAGGCCAAGCCGAGCGTCGCCAGCGCGTGTTGCAGATGATCGCGCGGATGGACGAGGAAGGCTTTGGCGGCTGCACATGGCACGGCGAATGTCACGAAGCCTGTCCGAAAGCCATCAGCCTCGACGTGATCGCGCGCATGAACGGCGACTATCTGCGCGCACTCTGGACCTCGCGCGAAGAGAAGCAGGAACCGGGCGCCGGCTAACGAGCGCGTTATCGCGCCGCGTGTTCCGCTGATCGACGGCGGCAGCACGACACGGCCGCTGGGACGCCTCCGCGCAGAACGATCATTTTCGTTATCCCTTGTTTCACTTTCGTTATCCCTTCAAGCCTTGTCGAAGTCACTGTCCCTCCCCGCAACCCACGAGTAACGGACGAGTCTCGGCGTTGCCGCCAATTGTGCTATCCTAAGCTCAGACGCGCTTTACTAGGCCATTGTGCTGTGAATGAACCGTTCACTCCTCACGCGACGAATGGACGTGCGCACCGCGCCAACTCGCACCGAGCGCACCGTTACGTATCGAGGTCCATTCCCGCGCTGGCCGCCAGCATGGCCTGACTGTCACCGAAGAACTGCCCCTTGTAGAGACACACCGCGGCGTAGGCATGGCTGTCGGCGTTGGTCATGGCCTGCGGCTTCGTCAGGGTGACGTAGGCCGGTTCGTACGAGTACGCGAAATCGTGCGTGTCGCAGAACTTGTGCGACGCCTCGTGAATGATGGTTCGCGCTACGTGCAGGTGCTTGTACTTCGCCTCGCCGAGCAGCGTCGTGAAGTTGATGTGTATGCTTCCTTTGTCCTGCGGCTGCAACCCGGCCGTCGGCTCGTTCTTCTGGCGGCGGGCGAACTCGTCAGGCGACATCGCGGCCACGACCGCTTTCCGGGGCTGGACGAACCCAGCCGTGGTCTTCGAAGATTCCACAGCCTGCTGCTCGGCGAGTATGAACACGCCCATTCGCATCTGCGGCGTCAGGTTGTTCGCTGCGGTGTTGTACTTCGTGGCCGCGAGCGCGAGCAGCTCGCGCGCGTTGCTCATGGTCTCCTTCTTGACCGTGGAGGCGTGCGAGTCTGCGATCGTCGGATGGGTGGACAGACCCTGCAGAATGCGGCCTGCCAACTCCCGGGCACGCTCGAGATCGACGCGCCACGCGGTCCAGCCGGCGCCGGCAAAGCGGACGTCCTCTCCGCGCTCGAGACCAAGTCCGTCGAGTTTGAGGTGATACCGCAGTGTCTTGTACGGCACGTCGCCGATCGTCGAGGGCGCCGGACGCTCCAGCATCGCAATCGCCTGCAGCCGCGCGATCACAGTCCGGAGCACCCGGCACGCCAGCTCTAGCGAACGTGTAAGCTTCTCTTCCTCCCTGGCACCGACCGGAAATTCCGGCGAGCTCTTCAGGCTGTACGTGCCAAGATCCTTGACGACGGTGTTGGTGGCCATCGCGTCCTCTCAATGGTAGTCGCCTATTCTGCTGTTTTTATGGCTCTTCAGGCAATTTCGTGAATGGAGTGGCGGTGGTGAGGCGGGCGCGGTGTCCGTCGGTGTCCGGGTGTTCCGTTATCGAGTCGTGGATGCTTGCCAGACAGCGGAGGCGGACACGCGAGCACGACCGAGCGCTCGCGAATCCGCCTCCGACGACGAGGATAGTCTCACGACTGTGAATGCGGACGAGGCCGGACACAAACGGACACGAC